>NZ_SZZM01000002.1:0-369694 GCF_005281615.1 Rhodoligotrophos defluvii
CGCCGCTCGGCCGGGCTCCGGCGGCACCGGCCGGTCCCCGGCAGGCGCGGATGCCGCGAGGCGGGCGGTCGCGCTCCGGATCCCGCGCCGACGTGCTGCGCAGCCCGCGAGAGAGCAAGTCCTCGCGGCCCGCAAGAGAGCAAGTTCTGATCCAGCCCGCCAGAGAGGAAATTCTGGCCGAGCCGCGAGAGAGGAAGTTCCCGCGCGGCGCGCGGGAGAGGAAATGCTGGCGCGGCCGCGAGAGAGCAAGTTCTGGCGCGGCCCACGAGAGAGCAAGTTCTGAACCAGCCCGCGAGAGACCAAGCTCTCGGCCCGCGTGCCATCGGCCGGCGAAAGCCCTTGGTGCCGTCGCCGCACATCTGGCTGTCCGACCCAACACCACCCTGCACCCTCCCCAGCTATCCCAGCGCGGATGGAGCCCCGCCCGCGGTCCGGCCGCCAGTCTGCCGCACATGCGGGAACGGTCTGCCGGTCACCTCCCCCGATCCCGCTGGCCCCAGCTTCCCCTAAAGCCGCGCGCGACCGGAGCATTTTCGTCAACTGGCCACAGGCGACCGTAGAAAATGCGACAAGACGAAGGAATCTAGCGCATGATCCGGTCCAACGTGAAGGACCTCGCATGCCAGCGAGGCCACGATCGCAGTCTCAACAGGCCCTGCAGGCCGTGCGCGGCAGGATCGCACAGGCGCAGGGCAGAAACGAAAGAGCCCAAGCACATCGCGCCGAGCCGTCAGTATCAGCCACCAACCCCCGGGCGACACGGCAGCCGCAGCGACTGCGTCAACCCATCCAACGCAACAGCAGGCAGCGTCTCAGCGGCCGGCACGCGTTACCCGACACGACGTTACGCGACACAACCGAACAGCATGCGTTACGCGACACAACAGACGGGAACGTACCCCCAGACGCGCATCGAGGCCGCCACGTGGCACCCCGTTAAACAGGCACGCCGTACACCGTTAAAAGGGCCCGCCGTTAAGAACGGCCACCGCTGAGCGGGCCCGCCAACAAGATGCCCCGCCCATTAAGCGGACCCGCCATCATTTAAAAGGCCCGCCATCAAGAGAGCCCGCCGCACTTGCCGCACGGAACACCCCAACCATGTCACACCGAACCGCAGTGCCTCCACGGCGAGGTGAGAAAGCTGGACGCACCGCGGCGCCCTGTTCCGCCTCCCTCTCGATACCGATGCACCACGCCAATAGCGCACCACGCTATAGAATGCGAAGACACGACAGGACGCCGACAGGCACGGGCACCGGCATCCCTCCGCTCCGCCCCGGTCAGGCCTCCTGCTCCGCCTTCCCGTCAGGCACACCCAAAACGCGCATCACGCCCCCGGAACCTCACCGACATCTCAGGCAGCGCTCCCGTCCCGCGCCGACGCGATGCGTGCGTACGGTCTCAGGCGTGCCAAACGCGCCAAGCAACAGCCTGTTTCAACGCCTGCAGGCGCGCGCGATGCAGAGATGCAGAAACACGCGGTGCAGAAACAGACAGGTCCTGCCGGTCTCCTCCCATCAAGCCGATTCCTCGAAGAGCTCGCGGCCGATCAGCATACGGCGGATCTCCGACGTCCCGGCGCCGATCTCGTAGAGCTTGGCGTCGCGCAGCAGGCGGCCCGTCGGATAGTCGTTGATATAGCCGTTGCCGCCGAGGCACTGGATCGCCTCGAGCGCCACCCAGGTTGCCTTTTCCGCCGCGAACAGGATCGCTCCCGCTGCATCCTTCCGGGTGGTCTGCCCCCGATCGCAGGCCCGAGCCACGGCGTAGACATAGGCACGCGCGGCATTCAGGGTGGTGTACATGTCGGCGATCTTGCCCTGGATGAACTGAAATGTCCCGATCGGCTGCCCGAACTGTTTGCGATCGTGCACATAGGGCAGCACCGTATCCAGGCACGCCTGCATGATGCCGAGCGGCCCCGCCGCCAGCACCGCCCGCTCGTAATCGAGGCCCGACATGAGCACGTTGACCCCCTTGCCGACCGCCCCGAGCACATTTTCCTCGGGCACCTCGCAATCTTCGAAGACCAGCTCGCCCGTGTCCGAACCCCGCATTCCCAGCTTGTCGAGTTTCTGCGCCACCCGAAAGCCCTTGCTCGAGGTGTCCACGATGAAGGCGGTGATGCCGCGGGGCCCAGCCGCGGGATCGGTCTTGGCATAGACCACGATCACATCGCCGCCGGGGCCGTTGGTGATCCAGAACTTGGTGCCGTTCAGGATATAGCGGTCACCCCGCTTTTCGGCACGCAGCCGCATCGAGACCACGTCGGATCCCGCGCCGGGCTCGGACATGGCGAGCCCACCGAGATGCTCGCCCGAGATCAGCTTCGGCAGGAACCGGCGCTTCTGCTCGTCCGTGCCGTTCCGGCGGATCTGGTTGATGCAAAGATTGGAGTGGGCGCCGTAGGAAAGCCCGACCGCTGCCGATCCCCGGGAAATCTCCTCCATGGCGACGCAATGCTCGAGATAGCCGAGGCCCGCACCGCCATGCTCCTCCTCGACTGTGATGCCGTGCAACCCGAGCGCGCCGAGCTTGGGCCAGAGATGCCGCGGGAACTCGTTGGTCTGATCGATGGCAGCGGCTATGGGCGCGATCTCGTCCGCCGCGAAGGCGCGAACCGTATCGCGCAGCATGTCGGCTGTGTCGCCCAGCCCGAAATCGAGCGATCGGAAATCGTTGGGACGCATCGTGACCTCCAGACGCGGAAAGCAAGTCTAATCCCGCCTAGCGACCCTCGCCAGCCGTATCAAGCGAAATGAAGATCATCCCCAGGCCGCGGGGCTTAGCGCTTCCTGAACCGCAGATGAGCCTCGCCCTTCTTGTTCAACAGCCCCATGAACCAGCCATCGCCGCGATAGACCTCGCCACATTTGCGATCTCCGCCCGTCCACACCGCGAAGGAGATGCAGAGCTTGTTGCCGCTGATTTCCCATCGTCCGGCATCATACTTGCCGTCCGAGTAACCCTTCAGCCGTCCGTCCGCGTCCGCACCGATGATAAGC
Organism: Rhodoligotrophos defluvii; assembly: GCF_005281615.1. NCBI lineage: Bacteria > Pseudomonadati > Pseudomonadota > Alphaproteobacteria > Hyphomicrobiales > Rhodoligotrophaceae > Rhodoligotrophos > Rhodoligotrophos defluvii. The sequence continues at coordinate 3,009 of NZ_SZZM01000002.1, forward strand.
GTGCGCCGGTTCTTCCACACGGCCTCGAACTTGCCAGGGAACAGCGCCCTCAGCATCCGGCCGGTCATGGGCTGAGCGGGCAGTGCAGCAGGTGTCGGCTGCGAGCTCGCCCCTGCCCGCCGGTCGGGCGCCTGCGCAGCGGCCTGCCCTGACGACAGCTCTGCTTCCGGCTGTCCGCCGGCTGCCTGCTGAGCCACCGCAGCGTTCATTGGACCAAGCATCAACATGACCAAGAGAACGGCACAGCGCATGCCCAACTCCCATCGTCTCGACAATCGCATGCCAGCCTGAGCACCCAACCCAAACCGACTATGCGCCTGATCGTCCAATGAAAAGGTTAGCAGAAACCAATATGAGGCTTGGGCAACGCGTCTGGGTCGCCCCGTCGCGACCGAAGATCAAAGCCCTCGGCAGATGCGCGCCGTTAGCGTGATCCCCGAACCGAAGGTCCGCGGGTAGCAAAACGTTGGGAACCGGTTTTCGGCAAAGATCAACGCTCAAGCAAAGGATTAGAACGGCACCTCGTCGTCAAGCTCTTCGGAGAAGCTCTGCGCAGGACGGCGCTGGCCGCGATCCATCGGGCCGGAACGGCCGAAGTCGCCGGCAATGTCCTGCACATCCCCTCCCGCTCCCGGTCGACCATCCAGCATCGTCAAAGTCGCGTTGAAACCTTGGAGCACCACCTCGGTGGTGTAGCGGTCATTGCCGTTCTGATCCTGCCATTTCCGGGTCTGCAGCTGCCCTTCCACATAAACCTTGGACCCCTTCTTCAGGTATTGCTCGGCAACCTTGCACAAGCCCTCGCTGAAGATCACGATGTTGTGCCACTCCGTCCGCTCCTTGCGTTCGCCGCTCTGGCGGTCGCGCCAATTCTCCGTCGTCGCCAGGCTGAACGACGCGACCGGGCGACCATCCTTGGTGTGCCGGATTTCGGGATCCTTTCCGAGATTGCCGATGAGGATCACCTTGTTCACCGAACCTGCCATGAGACTTCTCCTTTCGGCACACGTCCTGTTTGCCGCCACCCTAGCGCGCTTGCCGGGCATTCACCACCCCCGGTCCCCTGTTCCCACAGGAAGGCCCCCATCCGCGCATTTGTTTCCTTTTTGTTCTATGACATCCTGCTTCCTCACGCAATGCTTTTCCTGAACGGCATTTTGCGTCTGGGGAAAACTCACACAATCCGCCGTCGTCGGAAGAAACAGGTCGGCGTTTCTTTTGAATGACTTGCATTGTCCCTGCAGCCTGAACTCTCGCGACGCGGCGCCGTCTCCGAAAGGCCGCATTGCCAAAGCCAGGCCGGGCCACTACGTTCCAGCGGCGCAACGGTCGCAACATGCACCATTGACGTCCATCGGGAATTTTGTTCTTGTATTGTTCCAACCGCAATCCGGCGGGCGGAGCGCTGTCAGGGCGACAAGCACGGCCTGTCGTCGCCTTGTGGAAATGTCACACCCATGAGCAACGATCTTGGCCCCTCCTCTTCGCGTAAGGTCCTGTCCATCCAGGGCGCGCGGGAGCACAACCTCAAGAACATCTCGCTCGAGCTTCCGCGCGACAAGCTGATCGTGTTCACCGGGCTGTCGGGTTCCGGCAAGTCGTCCCTCGCTTTCGACACGATCTATGCGGAGGGCCAGCGTCGCTATGTGGAATCGCTGTCGGCCTATGCGCGACAGTTCCTCGAGATGATGCAGAAGCCCGATGTCGATCAGATCGACGGGCTCTCGCCCGCCATCTCCATCGAGCAGAAGACCACCTCGCGCAATCCACGCTCCACCGTCGGCACGGTGACCGAGATTTATGACTATATGCGGCTGCTGTTCGCGCGGGTTGGCATTGCCTATTCCCCCGCGACCGGGCTTCCCATCGAGAGCCAGACCATTTCTCAGATGGTCGACCGCATCCTGGAGATGCCGGAAGGCACACGGCTGTATCTGCTCGCCCCCGTTGTGCGCGGCCGCAAGGGCGAGTACAGGAAAGAGTTGGCGGAGCTGCAGAAGCAGGGTTTCCAGCGGGTCAAGATCGATGGCGAGTTCCATGAGATCGAAGATGCGCCCGCCTTGGACAAGAAGTTCAAGCACGATATCGACGTGGTGGTCGACCGAATCGTCGTGCGCCCGGACATTGCCGGCCGGCTGGCGGACAGCCTGCAGACCGCGCTCGGCCTCGCCGACGGCATCGCCATCGCCGAACATGCGGATGAAAGGGACGAACGGGGCAATCCGCGCCGGGTGACGTTCTCCGAGCGCTTCGCCTGCCCGGTGTCGGGCTTCACCATCGATGAGATCGAGCCGCGGCTCTTCTCCTTCAACAACCCGTATGGCGCCTGCCCGCGCTGCGACGGACTGGGAACGGAACTCAAGTTCGAGGGCGAGCTCGTCGTGCCGGACCCCAGCCTTTCCCTGCGCCGCGGCGCCGTGCTGCCATGGGCGAGAACCGGCAATACCTCCCCTTATTACGTGCAGACCCTCGAGGCCCTCGCCAAGCATTACGGCGTTAGCATGGACACGCCCTGGCAAGAGCTGCCGGAGAGCGTGCGCAATGTGATCCTCTACGGTTCGGCGCCGGAAGAAATCACCTTCGTCTATAATGACGGCGTGCGCAGCTACAAGACCCATAAGGTCTTCGAAGGGGTCGTCACCAATATCGAGCGCCGCTGGCACGAAACGGAATCATCCTGGGTGCGTGAGGAGCTCTCGCGCTTCCAATCGGATCACCCCTGCGAAGCGTGCGGGGGCTATCGCCTGAAGCCACAGGCGCTCGCGGTCAAGATCGCAGGCCTGCATATCGGCCAAGCCACGGAAAAATCCATTCGCGAGGCGCAGGCCTGGTTCGATTCGATCGAGGTCTCGTTCACGCCCAAGCAGCAGGAGATCGCCGGACGCATCCTCAAGGAGATCCGGGAGCGGCTGCGGTTCCTGGTGGACGTGGGTCTGGATTACCTCACGCTCTCGCGCAATTCCGGCACCCTTTCCGGCGGCGAGAGCCAGCGCATCAGGCTGGCGAGCCAGATCGGTTCCGGGCTCACCGGGGTGCTCTATGTGCTCGACGAGCCCTCGATCGGCCTGCATCAGCGCGATAATGCGCGGCTGCTCGACACGCTCAAGCGCCTGCGCGACCTGGGCAACACGGTAATCGTGGTCGAGCATGACGAGGATGCGATCCGCCTGGCCGACCATGTCGTGGATATCGGCCCGGGCGCGGGCGTGCATGGCGGCGAGATCGTGGCCCAGGGCACGCCCGAGCAGGTCATGGCCTCGCCCCATAGCCTCACCGGCCAATATCTCACCGGCATGATGCAGGTTCCCGTGCCGCGCCAGCGGCGCAAGCCGAGCAAGAACAGAATGCTCAAGGTGGTGGGCGCACGCTCGAACAACCTGAAGAATGTGAGCGCTGAAATCCCGCTCGGCCTCTTCACCTGCGTCACCGGCGTCTCGGGCTCCGGCAAGTCGACCTTCACCATCGACACGCTGTACCGCGCAGCCGCGCGCAAGCTGATGAGCAGCCGCGAGCAGCCGGGCGCCCACGACCGGATCGACGGGCTCGAACTGTTGGACAAGATCATCGATATCGACCAGTCGCCGATCGGCCGCACGCCCCGGTCAAATCCGGCCACCTATACCGGCGCCTTCACGCCGATCCGCGAATGGTTTGCCGGCCTGCCCGAGGCAAAGGCCCGCGGTTACCAGCCGGGGCGCTTCTCCTTCAATGTCAAGGGCGGGCGCTGCGAGGCCTGCCAGGGCGACGGTCTGATCAAGATCGAGATGCATTTCCTGCCGGACGTCTATGTCACCTGCGACGTCTGCCACGGGCACCGCTACAACCGCGAGACCCTGGAGGTGAAGTTCAAGGGCAAGTCCATCTCCGATGTGCTCGACATGACGGTGGCCGAGGCGAAGGAGTTCTTCAAGGCCGTGCCGGCCGTGCGCGAGAAGATGGAAACGCTCGACCGCGTCGGTCTTGGCTATATCAAGGTGGGACAGCAGGCCACCACCCTCTCCGGCGGCGAGGCGCAGCGCGTCAAGCTCGCCAAGGAGCTGTCGCGGCGTGCCACAGGCCGCACCTTGTACATTCTGGATGAACCGACCACCGGGCTGCATTTCCATGACGTGGCAAAGCTCCTGGAGGTGCTGCACGAGCTGGTGGAGCAGGGCAACAGCGTGGTGGTCATCGAGCATAATCTCGAGGTGATCAAGACCGCCGACTGGATCATCGATTTAGGTCCCGAGGGCGGCGACGGCGGCGGCGAGGTCGTGGCGGTCGGCACGCCCGAGCAGGTGGCCGCCAGCCCGCGCTCGCACACGGGCAGGTTCCTGAAGGAGGTTCTGCAGCGGCATCGGGCAAGCCGCAGGGCTGCGGCCGAATGACGAGGGCAGGCTCGCCGCGATGTCGGAACCCTGCCCGCGAAGGCTTGTTTCCCAGAGCAATCTCGCAAACTCAGGAGCAAGCCATGCATGACCTTTCAGGCAAGAAGATCGTCATCGTCGCCACCCATGGCTTCGAGCAGTCGGAGCTCGAAGTGCCGCGCGACCGCCTGCGGTCGGCCGGCGCCACGGTGCATGTGGCCTCGCCCGAGGCCGAGAAGATCAAGGGCTGGGATATGAAGGACTGGGGCCGGGAGGTTCCGGTCGATCTCACCGTTGACCAGGTCAAGGCCGACGACTACGACGCCATCGTCATACCCGGCGGCCAGATCAATCCGGATCTGCTGCGGATCAACGAACGAGTCCTGGCGCTGATCCGTGATTTCGACCGCCAGAAGAAGGTGATCGCGGCCGTGTGCCATGGCCCCTGGCTCTTGATCGAGACCGGCATCATCAAGAATCGCAAGGCCACCTCCTACAAGTCGATCAAGACCGACATGCTGAATGCCGGTGCCCAATGGGTCGACCAGCCTGTGGTTACGGACCAGGGCATTATCACCAGCCGCAACCCGGGAGATCTGGAGGCCTTCTCCAACAAGATCGCCGAGGAGATCCTCGAGGGGCGCCACATGCAGCGGCAGAGCGCCTCCTCGCAGGCAGCAGAGTGAGGCCTCGCTCCGGCCAGTCGGCCCCCGGCCAGCCGGGGACCGGCAAGCCGGTAAGGCTGAGGCGCGCGCGTGGCCGCCGCATGAGCAGCGCATGATCCCGAGCCGAAGGCTGGCGGGATGAGGTGGAAAGCACCTGTTCCCTTGACCGGCTTTCGGTTCGCAGAGATGACGCTTACACGCGCCCGAGCGGATCCGGGCCGAATCGGTTCGGCCCGGGGGTGCCTTCGAGCAGCCCGAGATTGATCAGTGCCCAAAGGAAACCGACCACGGGAATGAACAGCAGCAGCACCCACCAGCCGCTCTGGTCGCGGTCGTGGCAGCGCTTGATATGGATGCAGAGGGTCAAGAACAGGAGAACGAGATTGGTGAGATAGGCCAGCAGACCATCGGAGCCAAACAGCAGATAGCCGATGAACGACAGCACGAGCACGGCCAGCATGCCGAGCCACCACAAGGCCCGCCCGATCCGTCCCTGGTAATCGAGCAGCAGAAACTTCCAATCGATCGACGTCATATCCCCTCCGCCAGCGCCACCTTGGAATGCGATCCATTGGCGCTCACCTTCTATAGAACGCAGCGAGAAGCAGCTCGGCCTTTGCCTGGAAGCCTAAGCATTTTTCGAGCGAAGTGGATACCGGTTCGCGTGAAGAAAATGCGACCAAGCAAGACCTTGATCTGCGGTTCCGCGATTCGAAGAAAAGCGGAAATGCTCAAGAGCTTTTCGCCTGCTCACCTCTGCCCCTCGGCGGCAGGGAACAGCGCGACCCGGCTGAAGGTCAGCCCGACCTGCTGGCCGACCCGCAGATTGATCAAGGCCGCAGAGTCCGCTTCCACCACCGACGAGCCGTCGGCCAGCGCGATTTCCGCGCGCCGGAGTGCCCCGTGCCGGCGAATGGCGCGCACCACCCCCGGCAGGTCGCCCGGCGATCTCGGCCCCAGCAGGATGTCTTGCGGGCGCACGAAAACCGTATAGCGCCCGTCCCGGGGCACCTCGACCGGCAGCTTGATCGGCCGCTCATACAGCAGGGCGTCGCCCTTTTCCACCTGGACCACGAATCGGCTCGCCTCGCCGATGAACCCGGCGACGAAGGCGGTTGCGGGCTCGTCATAGATTTCGTCCGGCGTGCCCACCTGCTCGATGCGGCCATTGCTCATGACCACCACCCGATCGGCGAGTTCCAGAGCCTCGTCCTGATCGTGGGTCACGAACACCGTGGTATGGCCGGTCTGGTCATGCAGCTCGCGCAGCCACCGCCTGAGGTCCTTGCGCACCTTGGCATCCAGCGCCCCGAACGGCTCGTCCAGCAGCAGGATGCGCGGCTCGATGGCCAGCGCGCGGGCCAGCGCCACCCGCTGCCGCTGACCGCCCGAGAGCTGCGCCGGATAGCGCTTCTCAAACCCCTCGAGCTGAACAAGGCGGATGAGATTGAGCGCGCGCTCGCGAATGTCCCGCCGTGACGGACGCGTTCCCCCGGGCCTCACCTTGAGGCCGAAGGCGACGTTGTCCAGCACGGTCATATGGCGGAACAGCGCGTAATGCTGGAAGACGAAGCCCACATTGCGTTCCTGCACCGACAAGCGCAGCGCATCCTCGTCCCCGAAGAGAACGCGGCCGCCACTCGGCTCGTCGAGCCCGCCCAGAATGCGCAGCAGCGTGGTCTTGCCGGAACCGGACGGCCCTAGCAGGGCGATGAGCTCGCCCGGCCTGATCGCCAGGGAAACGTCGTGCAGGGCGGGCGTGTCGCCGAACGACTTGCGCACCCCCTCCACGGTCACGGCAATCGGCTGGCCCCACGCGCCGGCAGCCTTCGGCTTCGGCTGCGCGGTGGCTTCTGCCTCGAAGGCGGCAATGAACGGGTTCGCAATCGCATCAGCAGCCATAATGCCCATCCTCAGTGCCGCACCGTGCCCGCCAGCTCGGCAGCAAAGCGCCATTCCAGGAATGTTTTCACCACCAGCGTCACCAGCGCAAGCAAAGCCAGCAGCGAGGCCACCGCAAAGGCCGCCACAAAAGCATACTCGTTGTAAAGGATTTCCACATGCAGCGGCATGGTGTTCGTCTCGCCCCGGATATGGCCCGACACCACCGAAACCGCGCCGAACTCTCCCATCGCCCGCGCATTGCAGAGCAGCACGCCGTAGAGCAGGGCCCATTTTGCGTTGGGAATGGTGATGAACAGAAAGGTCTGCCAGCCCCGCGCGCCCAGGGATAGCGCGGCTTCCTCGTCCTGCTTGCCCTGGTCCTGCATCAGCGGGATCAGCTCGCGGGCAACGAACGGGAAAGTGACGAAGATCGTCGCCAGCACGATGCCCGGCACCGCGAAGATGATGGTGATCCCGTGCTCCTGCAGCCAGGGCCCGAGATAGCCATGGGCCCCGAACAGCAACACGTAGATCATGCCCGAAATCACGGGAGAGACCGAGAACGGCAGGTCGATCAGGGTGGTGAGCAGGCTCTTGCCCTTGAACTCGAACTTGGCGATGGCCCATGAGGCGGCAAGGCCGAAGACGAGATTGGCCGGCACCGCGATGGCGGCCACCAGCAGCGTCAGTCGGATGGCGGCCAGCGTGTCCGGCTCGGTGATCGCCTCCATATAGGCCGCAAGGCCCTGGCGCAGCGCCTCCGCGAACACCAGCACCAGCGGCGCCAGCAGAAACAGCACGAGGAAGGCCACGGCGATGGCGATGGCCAGCAACCTCACCCAGCGCGGTTCGTTGGTGACCCCGGTGCGCCGCGCAGGCGGCGCGGGCAGCGCCGCATCAACCGTGGCCATAGCGCCTCCGCCCATAAGCCTGAACCAGATTGAGCAACAGCAGCGTCCCGAAGGCGATCGCCAGCATGGCCGTGGCGATGGCCGTGGCCCCGGCATAGTCGAATTCCTCGAGCTTGATCGCGATCAGCAGCGGCGCGATTTCCGAGACATAGGGGATGTTGCCGGCAATGAAGATCACCGACCCATATTCGCCCACCGCGCGGGCAAAGGCCAAGGCGAAGCCGGTGAGCAGCGCCGGCAGCAGAGCCGGAAGCACCACGCGCGCGAGGGTCTGGTGGCGGCGGGCGCCCAGGGTTGCTGAAACCTCCTCCTGCTCGCGGTCGAACTCGGCGAGCACCGGCTGCAGCGTGCGCACCACGAACGGCAGCCCGACAAAAGTCAAGGCGATGATGATGCCCAGCGGCGTGTAGGCGACCTTGACGCCCAATGGCTCCAAGAACTGCCCCATCCAGCCCTTGGGCGAATAAAGCGCGGTCAGCGCGATGCCGGCCACGGCGGTCGGCAGCGCGAACGGAAGGTCGACGAAGGCATCGAACAGCCGCTGGCCCGGAAACCGGTAGCGCGTCAGCACCCAGGCGACCAGCAGGCCGAAAACCGCATTGACGCAAGCCGCAAGCAGCGAGGTGCCGAAGCTCACCTTGAGGGCGGCGAGGGTCCGCTCGTCCGTCACCAGGCTCCAGAACTGCGCCCAGCCCATGGAGGCCGTGCGCAGCACGAGCGCCGCCAGCGGCAGCAGGACGATGAGGCTCAGATAGGTCAAGGTGAAGCCGAGGGCGACGCCGAAGCCCGGAAGCACGCTTGGTTTCACCAGACCCAGTCGTCGCGCAGGCGTCATCGGCAAGATCCCCTACTTGCCCGGTCGGTAGAGCTGATCGAAAATGCCGCCGTCGCCGAAATGCTCATCTTGCATCTTGTCCCAGCCGCCGAAGCGCTCGCCGATGGTGAACAGCTTCACATCCGGGAACGGCTGCAGCAAGGCCGGATCGACCCCCTCCCTGTTAACCGGACGGTAATAGTGCCGTGCGGCGATGGTTTGGCCTTCCGGTGAATAGAGATAGCCGAGATAGGCCGTCGCCACCTCGGTGGTGCCCTTCCTCTCCGTATTGCCGGTGACGACCGCCACCGGCGGCTCCGCCAGAATGGACGTGGGCGGGGTGACGATTTCGAGCTCGCCCGATCCGAACTGCTTCAACGCCAGGAATGCCTCGTTTTCCCAGGCCAGCAGCACGTCGCCGATCCCGCGCTGCACGAAGGTGGTGGTCGCCCCGCGGGCACCGGTGTCGAGCACCGGCACATTCTTGAACAGCGCCGCGATGAACGCGCGCGCCTCTTGCTCGCTGCCATACTTGTCTTGGGCGAAGGCCCATGCCGCAAGATAGTTCCAGCGCGCGCCGCCCGACGTCTTCGGGTTCGGCGTGATCACCTGGACCCCTTCCCGGACGAGGTCATCCCAGTCCCCGATGTTTTTCGGATTGCCCTTGCGCACCAGGAACACGATGGTCGAGGTATAGGGCGCGCTGTTCGCCGGGAATTTCGATTGCCAGTCCTGCGGGATCTTGCCTGTTGCCTTGGCGATCGCGTCGATGTCGGCCGCCAGTGCCAATGTCACCACGTCCGCATCGATCCCGTCGATCACCGCGCGGGCCTGCTTGCCCGATCCGCCATGCGATACCCGCACCCGCAGCCTGTCGCCGGACTGCTCCTGCCAGTGCCTGGCGAAGGCTTCGTTGAAATCGCGATAAAGCTCCCGGGTGGGATCATAGGAAATATTCAAAAGACTGATGTCTTTGGCGCCGGCATGCGAGCCGAGCGCCATCAGCAGAATTGCCACTGCCCCCACAAACAGGCGCGAAGCGAGCGAACGGTAGGTCATGGGGTGACCCTCTTCGTAAATGCCGGGTTAATCTCGACTTATCCGCTAGACTTTGTCAATACTGTGCGAGCGGGTAGCGGCCGGATGGGCGCCGTCATCCACAATCAGCGGCCGGTCAGCTGGACAGGGCGGCGTCGGCGGCCTTCTCGTCTGAACGGGCCGGCACGCCCTCCCCCAGCACACCGAGGGCCTGCCAGGCGCGGGAATCAGAGACCGCATCCTGCAGGGTGAGCCGATCGAGAATATTGGTCGTCGCCTGATACACCTCGAAGAAGATGCGGCGGATCTCGCACGCCCCCTCATCGGGACAGTCCAGGCACCGGCGATAGGCGCGCTTGGACAGGCAGGGTAAGGGCGCCAGCGGCCCCTCGACCATCCTCAGGATGGAGCCGATGGTGATTTCGGACGGCGAGCGGATCAGGGCATAGCCGCCGCGCGGGCCACGGCGGCTGGCCACCAGCCCATTGTGCTTCAGGATCAGCAGGATCTGCTCGAGGAAGCGCTGAGGAATGCCGCGAGCCTCGGCAAGCTCGCCAATATTCACCACCACGCCCCGGCCCGCGCGGGCCAGAACGATCATCGCCTGCAAGGCGTATTTGGTTTTCTGCGAAATCATCACTTCAGGTTGAACCCGATGGGCTCACGGACGCCTCGGCCTGACCTTATCTCGCCGACGGATGCATGCAATGCCTCGCATGTCCGTCGCTGTATCCAATACTCCTTATTCGAATTCCATGATGACGTCACCCACTGCCAACGTCGCACCGGGCGCGGCATTGATCGCGGCCACCACCGCGTCGCGCTCGGCGCGCAGCACGTTCTGCATCTTCATGGCTTCGACCACGCAGACCGCCTGCCCCGCCTTGACCTTGTCGCCGACCGATACGTCGACCGAGATCATCAGGCCGGGCATTGGGCACAGCAGCATGCGCGAGGTATCCGGCGGCAGCTTCTCCGGCATCAGTTTGGCAAGCTCGGCTTCGCGGCCCGTATAGACATGCGCCACCACCTCCGCGCCCGCATGCGCGAGGCGGTACCCGTTCAGCACCCGGCGAACCTGCACCGTCATCGGCATGGCGTCCACGCTGCCGTGCCAGACGAGCGCACCAGGCCGCCAGTCGCCGGTGAGCTCGAGATCCGCCGCCCCATCCCGCGACCGCAGGAAAATCGTGTCGCCCTCCTCGTCATCCACGAGGAACGCGTGCCACTCATTGTCCAGCTTCACCACGCGCTGACGCGTGAAGGTGATGGGCTTGCCGCGCAGCTGCCCCGTGATCAGGCGCTTGCGCTCGTTCTCCACATGGTCGAGGAACGCGGCGACCGCCGCCAGACGCACGCGCGTGTCCTCGTCGAGCTCGGCGCCGTTGAACCCGTCGGGGAATTCCTCGGCGATGAACCCCGTGGTGAGCGCGCCCGCGTTCCAGCGCGGGTGTCGCATGATCGTCGACAGGAACGGGATGTTGTGCTGGATTCCGTCGATATAGAACGCATCGAGCGCGGTGGACATGTGCCGGGTAGCCTCATCTCGCGTCGGCGCCCAGGTGCACAGCTTGGCGATCATCGGATCATAGTAGATGGAAATCTCGCCGCCCTCGTACACGCCCGTGTCGTTGCGGATGATCAAGCCCTGGTCGTCCGTGCCCTGGACTGGCGGGCGATAGCGCACGAGCCGCCCGGTCGAGGGCAGGAAGTTCCGGTAAGGATCCTCCGCATAGATGCGGCTCTCGATCGCCCATCCGTTCAGCGTGATGTCGTCCTGCGTGAGGCTCAGCCGCTCGCCGGCCGCCACCCGGATCATCTGTTCCACGAGATCGATGCCGGTGACCAGCTCCGTCACCGGGTGCTCCACCTGCAGACGGGTGTTCATCTCGAGAAAATAGAAGTTCCTGTCCTGGTCGACGATGAACTCGACCGTGCCGGCGCTCTCGTAGTCCACCGCCTTGGCCAAGGCGACCGCCTGCTGGCCCATGGCCGCGCGGGTTGCCTCATCGAGAAAAGGGCTGGGCGCCTCCTCGATCACCTTCTGGTTACGGCGCTGGATCGAGCACTCGCGCTCGCCGAGATAAATGGCGTTGCCGTGCTTGTCGCCCAGCACCTGGATCTCGATATGGCGGGGATTGACCACGAATTTCTCGATGAACACCCGCTCGTCGCCGAAGCTCGACTTGGCTTCCGCGCGGGCAAGCTCGAAGCCCTCCTTCACCTCGTCCCGCGATTTGGCGATGCGCATGCCCTTGCCGCCGCCGCCGGCCGAGGCCTTGATCATGACGGGATAGCCGATCTCGTCGGCAATGCGGATCGCCTCGGCCGGCGTCTCGATCTCGCCAAGAAAGCCAGGTACGGTGTTCACGCCTGCCGCATCGGCGAAGCGCTTCGATTCGATCTTGTCGCCCATGGCCTCGATGGCCCGGACGTTGGGACCGATGAACACGATGCCGTTCTCGGCGAGCGCCTTGGCGAAGGCTGCATTCTCGGACAGGAAGCCGTAGCCGGGGTGAACAGCCTGGGCGCCCGTCGTCTTGCAGGCTTGGATGATGGCGTCGATGACCAGATAGGACTGGTTGGCCGGTGCCGGGCCGATGCGTACCGCTTCGTCGGCCTCGCGCACGTGCAGGGCCCGCGCGTCGGCATCGGAGTAGACGGCGACCGTGGCAATCCCCATCTTCTTGGCTGTGCGGATAACCCGGCACGCTATTTCGCCGCGATTTGCGATGAGAATCTTATCGAACATGGTGATCTGCCCATCCCGCCAATACGTGTCTCACGGGGCTTTTAGCGGGCTCGGCTGCTACCGTAAACTCCCGATCTGTCACTGCGAGGGTGAGGCATGACATTGCTCGACGTCGACGCACATCAGAAGCTGCTGGATGAGGAGCTGATCCAGGAAACCTCCGAATGGCTGATGGATCAGGCGCTCAAGGACCACGACATCCAGACCATCATCTCCGGCTGCTGCGAGCGGCTGGTCGCGGCCGGCATCCCGCTGTTGCGCTGCTATTTCGGCTTCTCGATGATCCATCCCCTCTACCGTGCTGTCGGCTATACCTGGATCCGCAGCTCCGGCATCACGGTGGACAAGTATCTCCACCAGCCGGACGGCGCACAGCCGGCGGGCTGGAAGATGAGCCCGTTCGGCCGGATGGTGCGCGACCAGGTGACCTGGATGCGCCGGGCGATCAGTGACGAGACCGTCGGCGAGTTCCCGGTGTTCCGCGATCTCCACGACCTTGGCGCCGTCGACTATTTCGCCTTCATGATCCCGTTCCAGGATGCGGCGGAAGAAGACATGCGCGGCATGGCCGGCTCCTGGTCCACTGACCGGCCGGGCGGCTTCCTCGACGATGAGATCCGGGCGTTGAAGAAGGTGCAGCGGCGGCTTGCGGTGGCCTGCAAGATGGCCGTGCGCACCAATCTCGCCACCATCGTGGTGAAGACCTATCTCGGCAGCCAGGCCGGGGACCGGGTGCTGTCCGGCCAGATCAAGCGGGGCGATGGCGAGACCATCCGCGCCGCCATCTGGTATGCCGACATGCGCGGTTCGACACGGCTGGCCGACCTGCTCTCGCGTCAGGACTACATCGAGACCCTGAACGAATATTTCGACCTGGTGGCGGGCGAGGTCATCGCTGCCGGCGGCGAGGTGCTCAGCTTCATCGGTGACGCGGTGCTGGCGATCTTCCCCGACCACGAGGATCCGGCAACCGGGTGCAAGGCGGCATTGCGCGCCGCCCTCGCCGCCCGGTCACGGCTCATGCAGAACAACGAGAAGCGCACGTCTCTCGGCCGCGCCCCGCTCGATTGCGTGATAGGCCTGCATCTCGGCGACGTCATGTTCGGTAATGTCGGAGTTCCCGACCGGCTGACCTTTTCCGTGTTCGGCGCGGCAGTCAACGAGGTCGCGCGGCTGGAGCAGCTGTGCAAGGCGCTGGGCGAGCCCATCCTGGCCAGCGAGGAGTTCCGCTGCTGCCTTGAAGGTTACTGGCGCGATGTCGGCGAGCACATGCTGCATGGCTTCACCAACGCCATTGGCGTCTTCGCACCCGATCCCCATGTCTGCGCCGCCGATCTCGGCCTGCCGCAACGGCCCCTTGCCTAGCGGCAGAATTGAGCTAAACAGGCGCGTTCCCGACCACAAGCGATAGACAGTTGAAACCTGATACGCACATTCCGACCGTGGGCATGGTGAGCCTCGGCTGCCCCAAGGCCCTCGTCGACAGCGAGCGCATTCTCACCCAGCTGCGCGCAGGCGGCTACGCGATCTCGCCCGATTACGACGGCGCCGACGTCGTCATCGTCAACACATGCGGCTTTCTCGACACTGCCAAGGAGGAGTCCTTGGCGGCGATTGGCGAGGCCATGGCCGAGAACGGCCGGGTCATCGTCACCGGCTGCATGGGTGTCGAGGCCGAACGCATCCGCGCCGTCCACCCCGACGTGCTGGCCATCACCGGCCCGCATCAGTACGAGGCGGTGGTGGCGGCCGTGCACCAAGCGGTCCCCCCGGTGCATGATCCCTTCCGCGATCTGGTCCCGCCCGAGGGCCTGCGCCTGACCCCGCGCCATTACGCCTATCTGAAGATCTCGGAGGGCTGCAACAACCGCTGCACCTTCTGCATCATCCCGGGCCTGCGCGGCGACCTGCGTTCGCGGCCCGCAGCCAACGTCATGCACGAGGCGGAGCGCCTGGTGCGTGCCGGCGTGAAGGAGCTGCTGGTCATTTCGCAGGACACCAGCGCCTACGGGCTCGACCTCAAATATGCGCCGAGCAAGTATCGCGGCCGCGAGATCGAGGCGCGCATCGTGCCCCTGGCCGCAGCCCTGGGCGAGCTCGGCGCCTGGGTGCGGCTGCACTATGTCTACCCCTACCCCCATGTGGACGGGCTGATCCCGCTCATGGCGGAAGGCAAGATCCTGCCCTATCTCGACATTCCGTTCCAGCACGCAAGCCCTCAGGTGCTGAAGGCCATGCGCCGTCCGGCCAATCAGGCCAAGGTGCTCGAGCGCCTCGCGCAATGGCGCGCCATCTGCCCCGACCTGTGCGTCCGTTCCACCTTCATCGTCGGCTTTCCCGGCGAGACCGAGGCGGACTTCGCCTTCCTGCTCGATTGGCTAAAGGAAGCCCGGCTCGAGCGCGTCGGCTGCTTCAAATACGAGGCGGTCGAGGGCGCCGCCGCCAATGCCCTGGCCGACCCGGTGCCGGAAGAGGTCAAGGCCGAGCGCTGGGCCCGCTTCATGGAAGTGCAGGCCGAGGTCAGCCGTGAAGTCCTGGCCAAGAAGGTCGGACGCGAGGTGGATGTCATCATCGACGAGGTGGATGACGAGATGGAAGAAGCCGTGGGGCGCAGCATCTGGGACGCGCCGGAGATCGATGGCAACGTCTTCCTGCCGAACCATCCAAATCTTAAGCCTGGCGAGATTTATCGCGCGCGGATCATCGACAGCGAGGAGTATGATCTCATCGCCGAGGTACCGGAAGACGCGTGAACCGGGATTTGTCAGTTTGGATGGCGTGCCATGAGGAAGATGTTGCTTGTTGTGGCGGTTCTGACGCTTGCGGGCGCAGGCACGCACGCATCGGCCCAGATGATGCTGGATGACCAGTTCGAGATCAAGACAGCCTGCGGCGAAGCCGTGCAGAGATATTGCCCGAGGGTGGATATGACCAGCATCAATCAGCTCTGGACATGTCTGTCGCCGCATTTCATGCAGATCAGCCCCTACTGCAAGGCGACCCTCCAGGCCCTGCAGATCCGCTAAGGCATTTCCAGCACCAAACGAGAACGCCCGCAATCCAGAAGATTGCGGGCGCTCCCTTCGGCGAGCGGCTTAAAGGGTTACTGGAGGTTCATGCTCCAGCGATCCACTTCGCGCTCTGCCTCTTCCCGAGCCATTCCATAGCGCTCCTGAATACGGCCGACCAGCTTGTCGCGGCCGCCAGCAGCAACCTGCAGATCATCATCCGTGAGCTTGCCCCATTGCTGCCGGGCGGCGCCCTGGAACTGCTTCCACTGACCTGCAATCTGATCCCAGTTCATGTGCAGCCTCCGTTGGTGCATATGAGGGTAATGCGGTCGGCGTTTGGGGGTTCCAATTTCCGAAGCGCCTTGCGCAGCCCCTTTTGCGCCACCATTTGACGGAGTAGCCCGGTCTGTCATATCACTGGGTGTATCCAAGGGGAGCCCCGCACGGGGCTGAGAGGCCACGGGCGCATCGGACCATAGTCTGCTTGCGCGACATGGCGACCCTTCGAACCTGATCCAGGTCACGCTGGCGAAGGGATGGATCGTTCGCAACATCTTCATCCCCCATCCGGCACCATCGACCTCCCGGCAAACCGGTCCGGGCCAGCGCGTCCGGAGGGTGGAGTTTGAGATGAAGCGGATCGCTGTCATTGGTGCGGGAGTAGCCGGCCTGACGACCGCATGGGCCTTGGCGCGGCGTGGCGCCGAGGTCACGGTCTTCGAGCAAGCTGCCGAGCTCGGCGCAGCCTCCTGCTCCCGCTATGCCGGCGGCATGCTCGCGCCCTGGTGCGAGCGCGAGAGCACCGACGAGCTGGTCGCAACATTGGGCCAGGAAGCGCTTCCCTTCTGGCAGGAGATCTGCACCGACACCGTGGCGAACGGCACGCTGGTGCTGGCCCAGCGGCGCGATGCGGCCGAGCTCGACCGGTTCGCCCGCCGCACCCGCGCCTACGACGTTCTCGACAGCAGCGCAATTGCCGCGCTGGAGCCGGCGCTCGCCGATCGCTTCCACCGCGGCCTGTTCTTCCCCGGCGAAGGCCATACCGACCCTCGCCGCGCTTTGCAGGCGCTGGCCGCGCGGCTGCGCGAAATGGGCGTGCAGATCGTCCTTAGAACCGACGGCCTCGTCCACGGAACCGAGGGCGACCTGACGGTCGACTGCCGCGGCCTCGCCGCCAGGGATCAGCTGCCAGACCTGCGCGGCGTAAAAGGCGAGATGCTGCTGCTGCGCTGCCCGGATGTCGAGCTCGAGCGGCCGGTCCGCCTGCTGCATCCGCGCATCCCCTTTTATGTCGTGCCGCGCGGCGATGGCATTTACATGGTCGGCGCCACCATGATCGAGAGCGACGACCGCCGCCGCATCACCGCCCGCTCCATGGTCGAGCTGCTGAACAGCGCGCACGCCCTGCACCCGGCCTTTGCCGAGGCGGAAATCATCGAGATCGGCACCGATGCCCGCCCCGCCTTCCCCGACAACCTGCCGCGCATAAGGCGGAACGGCAGAACGGTTTTTGTGAACGGCCTCTACCGCCACGGCTTCCTGCTCAGCCCGTCGCTCTCGCGCATGGCAGCGGCGGTCGTTCTGGACGATGCCTATTACCCCGAGGTCATGGATGAAACTGAAGATCAACGGCGATATGCATGAGGTCGCCAGCAACACCCTTTCCGAGCTGCTCCTGGAACTCGGCTACGGAGATATCGTGGTCGCAACGGCCGTCAACCAGGCTTTCGTGCCAGCGACCGCGCGCCACAACGTGACGCTTGCGCCCGGCGATAGCGTCGAGGTGCTGGCGCCGATGCAGGGGGGCTGAGGTGACGGAAGCTCGAGACCGGCCGCTCACAGTCTACGGCACCGAGCTGGGCTCGCGCCTGTTTCTGGGCACGGCGCAATATCCCTCGCCTGCGGTCCTGGCCGATGCGGTACGCAGCGCCGCCTGCGAGGTGGTCACCGTGTCGCTGCGTCGGGAGTCCGGTTCCGAGCGCGCAGGCCACGCCTTCTGGCAGCTGATCAGGGACCTCGGCGTGCGGGTGCTGCCGAACACGGCAGGCTGCCACACCGTGAAGGAGGCGGTCACCACCGCGCAGATGGCGCGCGAGGTGTTCGGCACGCCCTGGATCAAGCTCGAGGTGATCCGTGATGACGACACCCTGCAGCCCGAGGTGTTCGGCCTGGTTGAAGCCGCGCGCATCTTGAGCGCCGAGGGCTTCAAGGTGTTCCCCTACACCATCGAGGATCTCGCCGTCGCCGATAAGTTATTGAACGCCGGCTGCGAGGTGCTCATGCCCTGGGGCGCGCCGATCGGGTCGGGCCGCGGGCTCAACAATGTCTATGCCCTGCGCAGCCTCCGGGCCCATTTCCCCGAGACGCCCCTGGTGATCGATGCGGGAATCGGCCTCCCCTCCCATGCCGCGCACGCCATGGAGCTCGGGTTCGATGCCATTCTGCTGAACACGGCGGTGGCCAAGGCCGGTGATCCCGCCGCCATGGCGCGTGCCTTCGCCCAGGCCATCGACGCCGGCCGGTGCGCCTTCCTTGCCGACCCCATGGAAGCGCGCGACATGGCCGCCGCCTCGACCCCGGTGCTCGGCATGGCCTTTCGGAGCTGACCGGTGCTCGACCGCTTCTATCTCATCGTTGATGACGTGCACTGGCTGGAGCGGCTGCTGCCCTGGGGCGTGAAGCTCGTGCAGCTGCGGGTCAAGGACCGCAGCGAGGATGAGGTCAGGCAGCAGGTGCGCCGAGCCCGGCTGCTTTGCAAGGCAGCCGGCGCCCAGCTGATCGTCAATGACTATTGGCAAATCGCCATCGATGAGGACTGTGACTTCATCCATCTCGGCCAGGGCGACCTGGACGATGCCGATCTTCCGGCCATTGCCCGTGCCGGCATCCGCCTGGGGGTGAGCACCCACGACGACGCCGAGCTCGACCGCGCCCTCGCCGTGAAGCCCGATTACGTGGCCCTCGGTCCAGTATTTCCAACTATTCTCAAGAAGATGCCTTGGGCGCCTCAAGGCCTGGATAAAGTCGCGGAATGGAAGCGCCGCATCGCGCCGTTGCCGCTGGTCGCCATCGGCGGCCTCACCCCCGAACGGGCCCGGGCCGTGCTCGAGGCCGGAGCGGACAGTGCCGCAGTCGTCACCGACATCCTGCTCAACCCCAATCCCGAGGAGCGTACGCGCGAATGGATCGCAGCGACCAGGTGAACCCCCGTTATGCCCGGCATAACCCCCGTTATGCCCGGCAGGCGGTGCTGGCCGAGATCGGTCCCGCCGGCCAGCAGCGGCTCGCGGAGGCACGCGTGCTGGTGGTTGGCGCCGGCGGCCTCGGCTCCTATGTGCTGCAGGCGCTCGCCGGCGCGGGTGTGGGCCATCTCGCCATTATCGACCATGACCGGGTAGACCTGTCTAACCTGCACCGGCAGCCGCTGTTCCGCATGAACGACATCGGACGCCCCAAGGCGGAAGCGGCAGCCGAAGCGGTGCGCGCCCTCAATCCCGAGGTCGAGAGCCGCACGTCTGTCGAGCGTCTGCAATCGGACAATGCCGACCGGTTCGTGGAACAGGCCGACCTGGTGGTGGATGCCGCCGATAGCCTCGCGGTCACCTACATCCTGAGCGATGCCTGCATGATGCAGGCCAAGCCGCTGGTTTCCGCTTCGGTGCTGGAGCAGCGCGGCTATGTGGGCGCTTTCTGCGGCGGCGCCCCGAGCTATCGCGCGGTATTCCCCGACATGCCGACGGTGATCGGCTCCTGTGCCCAGAATGGCGTCTTCGGCTCGGCCGTCGGCGTGCTCGGCTCCTTGCAGGCGCATATCGTATTGCAGCTGATCCTGGGGCATCACCCCTCCCCGCTCGGCCGGCTGGTCACGGTCGATCTGAAGTCATTGTCCTTCGGCGGCTTCGACTTCTCCGCGGCCGAAGAGCCGACGGGCACGCCCATTCCCTTCATCAGCCTTGCAAATGTCGAGCGGGCCGATCTGGTTGTCGAGCTGCGCGACGAGAGCGAGGCGCCGCAGCCGGTCACGGCTGAAGCCCTGCGCATCCTGCCGGCCGACATCGGCAGCGCCGAGCTGCCTCACGACCGGCGCGTCGTCTTGTGCTGCCGCAGCGGCATTAGGGCTTTCCGGGCCGCAAACGTGCTTCGCCGGCGTGGCTTTGATCGATTGGCCGTGCTGGCGGCCGGCGAGTGATTACAACCCTGTCGTGCGGCCACAAGCTGAATCACACTCTCAGCATCCTTTTGTAACGCGATTCCCCATCGCGAAAAATCGCCCCAATTGCCTGTCACGAAACTTGCGCACCGCTATTGACCCGGCTCACGCGCTGGGACTAGTTTGAATTGAACAGTTTGGGGAACTCGAAATGTCCGGCAAAACTCTGACCCGCGCCGATCTGAGCGAGGCCGTGCACCGGCAGGTCGGATTGTCGCGGACGGAATCAGCAGCGCTCGTCAAATCGATCCTGGATCACATTTCGGACGTGCTGGTGAAGGGCGACACGGTGATGCTGTCCTCCTTCGGCACCTTCATGGTCCGCAACAAGGCGCGTCGGGTCGGACGCAATCCCAAGACCCGCGAGGAAGTGCCCATTTCGCCGCGGCGGGTTCTGGTCTTCAGGCCCAGTCACGTTCTGAAAGACTCGATCAACGCGGCGAGCAGGAGCGAGTAACCGAGTAGAAGACTGCGCATGCGTTTGTGAATGCCATGCGACCACTCCGGAGAGTGTTCGATGGACAAGTCGCCGGATGCCTTCCGGACGATCAGTGAAGTGGCGCAAGACCTGGACGTGCCGCAGCACGTTCTGAGGTTTTGGGAAAGTAAGTTCGCCCAGGTCCGCCCCATGAAGCGGGGCGGTGGCCGGCGTTATTACCGCCCGAACGACGTTGAGCTGCTGCGCGGCATTCGCCACTTGCTTTATGGCGAAGGCTACACCATTCGCGGGGTGCAGAAGCTGCTCAAGGAGCGTGGGGTGGCCTCGGTTGCAGCCATGGCGAAGCGCGGCCGAGAGGAAAGCGCTGCTGCTGACGGCGCCGCCTGGCCGGGCGACGGCGCCGATCCGGTCCCGGCCCCCCCTCTGCACGGGCAGACGAGCACGCCCGGGCCCGCCATGGCCGCTGCGGCGGACTTCGCCCGCAACGAGCCTGTCCTTATGGCCGAGCACGACTTCGCTGCAGCCGGCGCTCATGAGTTCGCCCGCCATGGCCGGACGGAACCGCAGCTCACCGCCCAGTTCTATGCGGAGCCTATCGCGCCGGCATCGAGCGAGGCGGCCAACTTGGCCGAGTCTGACCGGGAGCTGTTGCGGGCCGCGCTCGCCGATCTCGAAGAGGCAAGAACGATCCTGACGGATGCAAGGACAAAATAACCGGGCCGGTGCGGTGATGGCGCGCCGTCCTCGGCGCAAGCAAGATTGCCGCTACCCGGAACTTGCGCGCTCCCCCTTGGCGCTGCTGATGTCCCATCCGGTTCAATGGGATAGATGGTCGGAGCGGCGGGATTTGAACCCACGACCCCTAGTCCCCCAGACTAGTGCGCTAACCGGGCTGCGCTACGCTCCGATACCGGAAGCCAAGTCCCTACCGCGTCTGCGGTGCCCAATCAAGCCTCGTGTTTCTGGCTCGCGGCCCATTCGCCAATATGGGGCTTGATCGAGGCTGCCGCCAGCCTCTCACCGCGATCCGCCAGCCGGCGCGGCTGAACCTGACAAGACAGGCCAATCCCCGAGGCATAACCTGTCGCGGTGCCGCGCGTGGAGACAGCGGATGGCCTCCCTTGGAGCATTTTCGAGCGAAGTGGGTACCGGTTCGCGTGAAGAAAATGCGACCAGGCAAAAACTTGCAGCATTTTCGAGCGAAGTGGGTACCGGTTCGCGTGAAGAAAATGCGACCAAGCAAAAACTTGCAGCATTTTCGAGCGAAGTGGGTGCCGGTTCGCGTGAAGAAAATGCGACCAAGCAAAAACTTGCAGCATTTTCGAGCGAAGTGGATACCGCTTCGCGCGAGGGAAACGCGAGAAAGCAAGAACCTGGAGCGGTTCCGCGATTCGAAGAAAAGCGGAAAAGCTCCGGCTGGCACAAGGGCCTGGCGTGGCTCGGCGGCGCATGGCGCGCCTCCGTCATCGACCTGTTGTTCGCCTCCCATTACGAACGGCTGATCGGCTTCGGCCGGCTGTCTTTCGCAGCCTTTGCTGCCATCGCCATTTATCTCGACCCCACCCAGCCTACGCGCAATATCGAAGAGACATACCTCATCCTGGCGGCCTATTTCGTCTATTCGGCCGTCCTGTCGGTCATCTCCATTTCGGGAAAGTTCGGCTTTCGGTGGGAAGCCCTGATCCACGCCGTCGACATCGGAACCATATGCGTGCTCGTCCACTTCACCGACGGGCTGATGAGCCCGTTCTTCGCCTTTTTCGGATTCGCGCTGCTCACCGCAACCATGCGCTGGGGATGGCGCGGAGCCCTCGCAACGGCATTCATTCTCGAGATCTCGCTCGTGGGGATCAGCTGGTTGAACGGGCCACCCTCCCAGCAGGCAGATCCTCAGCTGAACATCGTCATAATGCGCAGCGCGAGCCTGTTCGTGACGGCCGCCATGCTCGGCTATTTCTGCGCCTATCGCGAGCGGACACGCTATCGGCTGGCCAAACTGGCCGCCTGGCCGCTGGACTGTGACGCCCAGCTGGATGGCGCGCCCCTCGCCCGCGCCTTGCGCCATGCTGCACAGGTTCTCGGCGGCGCACGGGTTGCTGTGGTTTGGCAGAAGCGCGGTGAGCCGGCGGGACGCTCAGCGCAATGGAGCAGTGCTGGCTTTCAGTTCAGCCATCTGCCCAATCCCCCCAATCTCAACCGATTGCGCCAGGCGGATACCTGCTCGGCTCAGTTCGCCAGTGCCAATTTCGTTGGCTTGGTTGCTGTGTCCGGCGCGCGCGTCGATACCGAGGACGTCGTCTCGCTGACGGAAATCGTTGCGGCGCGTATCGCATCAGAGCTCGAGCACGCCGCATTGAGCACACAGATCGCCACGGCAGCGTCGGCCCAGGAACGCATACGGCTCGCGCGTGACATGCATGACAGTGTCTTGCAGAACCTCACCGCCGCGAGCCTCCAGCTCAAGGGGCTTGCTGCGCAGCTCGAAGGCGAAGGCCGCCACCGCGTTCAAATGATCTCGCAACTCATTCTCGGCCAGCAGAGAACAATTCGGCACTATGTCGAAGAGGCAACCAGGAGCCGCGAGCTTTCGGACCATCCGGTGGGCGCGTCCGAACAGATAAGGAACTTCGCACAAGCCCTCGGCGAGCAATGGAGATGCCAGATAGACGTCAGGATTGAGCCCATCGATATCCAGATGAGCAACACCATGCTTTCGGAAATCTGCCTCCTCATCTCGGAGGCGACGGCAAACGCCGTCAGACACGGCAACGCGACGAAGATAAGCCTGACGGTAACGAGGGGAAGCAGCTCTCTACGGATCAGCCTTCGAGACAATGGTCGTGGGTTGGGCGGCAAAGAGGTGAACGGGCATGGCCTGGAGCCGCAGTCCCTGAAATCCCGGGTCGCCCGGCTTGGAGGCCAGCTGGCATTCCGGACATGCAGCCCGGGCGCGGAACTCAGCATCGCGGTGCCTTTGTGATGGCAAGCCCTCAGTCGCCCATCTCGGTCGTGATCGCCGATGATCATCCGCTGGTCCTGCGGGCTTTGCAGGATATCCTTTCTCAGGAACCTGGGTTTGCCCTGGCCGGGTGCGCATCCTCCGGTGATCAGGCCCTGGCGCTCATATGCGATACCCGGCCCGACATCGCCGTTCTGGACCTCACCATGCCTGGCAAGAGCGGCCTGGAGATCCTGCGGACCATGAACCTGTCCAGCTTGCCGGTGCGGGTCGTGTTCCTCACCGCGACAATAACGGACGGCCAGATCATCGAGGCGGTTGCTGGCGGCGTCTACGGCATTCTCCGGAAGGAAAGCGCGCCGGAACAACTGGTGGAATGCTTGCGCGAGGTGGGCGAAGGTCGGAAATGGCTTCCAGCCGGCCTCATCCAGCCGGCCCTCGCGCGGGAAACGAACCGCCGCCGCAACCTGGACCGGTTCGATGCGCTGACGGCTCGGGAAGCCGAAGTGGTCCGCCTCCTGTCCCAAGGGCTTTCCAACAAGAACATCGCCCGAAAGCTGGAGCTTTCGGAAGGAACGGTCAAAATCCACCTGCACAATGTCTACAGAAAGCTGAATGTCGACAGCAGAACGGCGCTCGTCTCCATAGCCCATAAATATCATTCTGCCGAACACACGCCAGAAACCTGATCTCGTCCAGCTATATCGTCCGATATATGGTCCGGCGTGCTCGCCTCGACTAAGCTCGACCCTGTCAACGCCGCCAGCGTGGAAGCGTGATTACGTCGAGGTTTCAATCGTGCAGAAATGGCGTTCGTGGCCCGGCTTGGGCGAGAATGTGCGCAGCAACCGCCAGGCGGGACTGGCTCCGCCCGCCATGCTTCTGAGGAGCCGCCTGCTCGGCGCTCAACGCGCGGCCGGCATGATACGCCGCGCTGTGCTTGCGAGCAGGGCCGACGCGCTCCTGGTGTCCTATCCAAAGTCCGGCCGAACGTGGCTTCGGTTCATCCTGGCCAACTATTTCGCGTTGATGAGCGGCACGGCCACCCGCATAGACCTGCACACGATGTTTTCCTTCGTGCCGAACTTCGATTTCGACCCCGCGCGAGGCATACCAGCGCTCAACAGCGAAGTCGGCAGAGGGCGAGTGCCGCTCATCCTCGCAACCCACACCCACCATGGGAACACGGTGTGCTGGCGCCGGCCCATCATCTTCATGGTCAGGGATCCCAGGGACCTGATGGTTTCGGCCTATTTTCACGCGACGCGGCAGAAGCGCCGCTTCCGCGGCTCCATATCCGACTTCCTGCAACACCCCGAGCTCGGAATGCCGGCATTCGTCCGTTACCTGGACGGATGGGCCAAATCCCTGGCGCGCCATCCGCACCTCGTGGTCAGCTATGAACGCCTCGCATCAAAGACGGAGCAATCCGTAGCCGAAGTGCTTGGCTTCGTGAGATGTGCCGGCGAAACAGACCTCCTGCGCCGGGCAATCCACCTTTCCCGCTTCAGCCGAATGGCGGAGATCGAAAGACGCCAGGGCATCCCCGGTCACGAGTACGACCGCGGCGACCCGGAGGCCTTGCGCATGCGAAAGGGACAGGTCGGCGGCTATGGTGAGTACCTTTCGCAGGAGGAAGTCGATCTCATTGAGCGATGGTGTAACTCGGCCCTTTCCGCGCCGGCACGACACCTGCTGGATGCGACGGGCTGGCGAACACGATGAGCGCCGGCCGCACCGATGGCCAGCTTGATGAGACCCCTCGCGCCGAACTCGCGAAAGTGCTGCACTGCATAACCGATCTGGACATCGGCGGGGCAGAGCAGATGCTGGCGCAGTTCCTCGCGCTGAATACGCCCGCATCCGCGCAAATGCCGGTCCTGTCCCTGATGCTGCCGGGCCCGTTGAGCGAAACGATCGGCCGGCTCGGAATCGCCATCCACTCCCTCCGCATTCCAAGGGGCCGCGTTCAGGTGCACAGGGTGCCCGAACTGGTTCGCATCATCAGATCGACAAGACCGAATCTGATTCACGGCTGGATGTATCACGCCAATGTCGCCGCGAGCATTGGCGCCATGCTCGCCGCGCCGGCGATGCCGGTGATCTGGAGCATCCATCACACCCTTTATGATCCCAAATACGAAAAGCCCCTGACCCAACGCGTGATCCGCCTCTCTGCCGCCCTCTCCAGGCGTGCGGCCGCGATCGTCTACTGCTCCCGCCTGGCCGCCACGCAGCATCAGCGCATTGGCTTCGAGAACAAGCGCAGCATCGTCATTCACAACGGCATTGATTGCGACCTGTTCCGGCCGGACGGCTTTGCCAAGGCGCGTCTGGCGCGAAGGCTCGGCATTTCGGCTGAGCGGGTCATCGTTGGCAGCGTCAGCCGCTACCATCCGATGAAAAGCCCGCAGGATTTGGTGCTTGCCCTCGCCGAGTTGCTGGCCGACGGCCACGACGTGCACGGTGTTTTTATCGGCCCAGGCCATAGTGAAGGGCCTGTTTCGCAAGTGGCCCGGGAACTCGGCATCCATGATCGGATCACCGTATGGGAAGCCGAACGCTCGGTCCGCGAGATCATGCCGGGGTTGGATGTGCACGTCATCAGCTCAACCTGGGGTGAATCATTCTCCCTTGCGACCGCGGAGGCGATGGCCTGCGGCGTCCCGGCCGTGGTTACGGATCTCGGCGACTGCGCCTTCCTGGTGGGTGAAACCGGGCAAGTCGCTATCCCAGGGCAACCAGGCTCGCTTGCTGCCGCCTTGGCGCCCCTGATCAAGATGAGCAAGCACGAGCGGCGGGCATTGGGCTTGCGCGCGCGCCAGAGGGTCATCGAACGCTTTTCGATTGCGCAATTCTTGAACAAGTACGCCGAGCTCTATGAATGTGTCACCGCTTGAGCGCACTTCGTGTCGGCTTTCCGTTCGGGAGGGAATGCCTATATCCTGGCCAGTGTCGAACGGCCGAGGAAGACGGGACCCTGAATGAAGCCTATCGACTTCACGAGCCAGCAATACTTCCGGGATCCCGGACCTGCCATCGAGAGGTTGAGGGAGATTGGGCCCGTCGTCCGGGTGAAGTTTCCGATCGTCGGCAAGGTTTGGGTGACGACCACGCAGGAGCTGGCGGCCCGGGTCCTGAAGGACGGCGCGGCTTTCTCGCTGCGCAACGAGGGAGGACTGATTGCCGGCCTCCGCTGGTGGATGCCTGCGACGGTTGCCGCGGTCGCCGACAACATGCTCACCATGGACGAGCCGGATCACACCCGGCTGCGGAGCATCGTGGACGAGGCGTTCCGCAGGCGCGCCATCCTGGATATGGAGCCGCGCATTCTGGCCCTTGCCCAGGGTTTCGCTGACACACTGTTTGCCGAGGGAAGCCCGGCTGATTTGGTGGAAAGATATGCCCGCAAGCTTCCCCTGTCGGTCATGTGCGAATTGCTGGGCCTTCCCGAGCGCGATCAGCCGCAGTTCATCGCCTGGACCGAAAGCCTCACCCGGCTGACCGGCAGGTTCGGCGTGCTCGGCTTCATCCCGGCCATAAGGTCGATGAAGCGCTACCTGGAAGCCTATCTCGAATCCACGCCCGAGGGAGGGGAAGGCCTCATCGCGGAGCTTGTCCGTGTGGAAAAGGAAGGCGGCCGGATCAGCAAGCGGGAAATGGTCGCGATGGTCTTTCTCCTGCTTGGCGCCGGAACCGAAACCACCACTCACCTCATCAGCGGCTCCGTCTACGAGCTGGTGCGGAACCCGGGTCTGCGGGATTGGCTTGTCGCCGACTGGAGCCGTCTCAATCTGGCCATTGAGGAGTTCCTGCGGTTCATCTCGCCCGTGCAGTTCTCCAAGCCGCGCTTTGTTCGCCAGGATCTGGATCTGGATGGAGTTCAGCTCAGGCGAGGCGAGAAAATCATGGCCATGCTGGCGGCTGCCAACTTGGATCCGCAGGTGATCGAAAATCCCGAACAGCTGGATCTGACCCGGCGCCCCAACCGGCATCTTGCATTCGGGACGGGCATCCACTTCTGCTTGGGCCATCAGCTTGCGCGCATCGAGGGCAAGTGCGCCTTGCAAGCCCTTTTCACCCGCTGGCCGAACCTCGTGCTGGCCGAGCCCGAGGCCCGGATTCGGTGGCGCGAGCGGCCCGGGCTCAGGGCCCTCGCGCACCTGCCGGTCGCATCGAGCTAGGTCATCCCGCTATAAGGCATGCCAGCTGCGAGACGGGAACGAGCGGCCTCCTGCCTGGTACGAGGCCCAGAAGATTGCACCCTGTCAATGCATCGTGGTGATGTCATTATGATGATGCTGGGCGTTGTCGTGCTCGTGATATTCGTAGTTCTTCATATGATCGACCGTGCTGGATGTAAAACAGACGACGTTGTGGACAGAATTTACGATGAAATCCTTTGTCGCACCCGCTGTATCCACGATACGATCGACAACCGTCTTTCCGAAATCCGTCGTAGCGTTATACGCGCTGACCATCCAGCCCGGCAAATTGAATGAAAGAGTGATGACTGACGATTGAGCAGCCTTGTCAGAAGGATCGACCATCATTTCCGACATAAGAATCTCCTAATGAAATGAGCATCGAGCCTCTCTTACTCTCCTATGGACTATGTTTGGCAAATTTGCATCTTTTTTGTGATAAAGAAGTATTTATCCGGTCGTGCATTATACATTTGAGCAATTCAGCAATTTTACACTTTTGAATAAACCACGCCCGAATAAGTAAAACACTTGAAATCACAGACGCCTCTGTGAAAGCCTGAACGAGCCAAAGACGGGAAACTTCGCCCGCCCATCACGGACGGGCCGCGGTAGAGCAGACGGGCTGTTTCGCTGGAATTTGGAACCAAACGGGCCGCTGCGGGTTTATGAACTGGAGTTGGCGCCGCCGGCCTTGAGCCGCAATCCGCGGCTGCAGGGATAGAACCTAAGCCGATCTCAAGCCCTCTGAATTGGACGAGCTGAAATGACCAATGCTTCGAAAGCGGACGTGGTGAGACCGAGAGCTACGCGGCAGACGCGGGATGACGAGACCACCAAAGCCGCACGAGCGATCATTGAAAGCGAGACGGCGGCTCGCGATGCCAAGACACATAGGCTACGCGCTGCCCGACTGGCCAAGGAAGCTGCGGATGCCGCGGAGCGAGCCCAGCCTCCGTCAAAGCCGCGTCCAGCGAAACCGAGGAAACGCTCTACCCCGTGACGGGCGGCTGACCAGTTCAGCGGTTCGAAGAAAGCGGAAACCCTTTAGCGGCTGTTAGGGAGCCTCTCTATTGGGCTCCTGCATCGGTCCGGGCCTTGGCTGCTGAACAAGCTTGCGTGCTTGCACATCGACCCTCGGCACCATGACTTCCTCGACCTCTTCCGGGCTGACGTGCAAAATGTCCAATCGGTCGAGATCGATGCCCGGCCGCTCTGCTGCGAATTGGCGGGCGAGCTCCATCGCCCGAGCCTCGATAGCTTCCCTTGAAGGCATCTCGCCGCCTTCAAACGTGATGCTGTCGTGAATGTGCGCGACGTTGCCCGTGTCCCTGTCGAAAACCACGCAGGCCTGGTGGTCGATGACCCGCAAGCCGGGCGAATGATCGAAATGCATTGCAGCCTCCCCTCACCTGCTCAGAAGATATGCAACGTGAACAGTGCCCTGGCAGCACACCTCGGACTGGTGGAAACAGCGACCGTCAGTGTTCTCAGCCCCTGCCGGTAAATTGCTGACCGCCACTGCCAGTAATAATTGCCGAAGTTCTCTTCCCCCGCTTGAACGGAGGCGGCGCGGGCGATCCCGGCGGCTTGAACCGATTCTCCGACCACCATGTTCAAGCTCGCTGTGACGAAGATATTGCCTGGCACCATGTTGAAATCGGAGGTCCGGGTCAGAAAGTCATCGCCTGCCCACTGGGACCAGGACCTCGTATGCATGTTGTTCACGGGCATAACACTTCCCTCGCTTGTCGATGGACAGTGCCCGCTTCCCGCAGCGCCGCCCCATGAGATGGGGATGTCGGCAGGGATCGGCGTCGGATGATAGTGCGAGCCTGGACCCTCGCGCAATGGGCGATGAATGGGGGGCCGGCCCCCAATGCTTCGTTTTGCATGACTTGGCCGAAGATCAGGATTAGATTGCCAGAATTGGGGCAAGCGAAAGCAAGAAACGGGGAAGGGAAATGCCCAAGATCTCGCACATGTTCTTCAAGAGCGCCGTCCTGTTCCTGATTCTCGGCGTCTGCATGGGCATCGTCATGGCGATGACCGGCGACCACAGCCCGATGGGTGCTCACGCGCACCTCAACCTTCTCGGCTGGGTCAGCAGCGCCTTGTTTGGCGGGTACTATGCATTGAACCCCGTCAAGGCCCAGCGAAAGCTCGCGGTCGCCCATTTCTACGTCTTCACCTTGGGCGTCGTCGTGATGATTCCCGCTCTTTATTTCATGCTGATGGGCAACACGGCACTGGAGCCGCTCGTCGCCGCCGGGTCGCTGATCGTGCTGGTCGGCGTGCTGCTGTTTGCTGCGGTCATGTTCACCAGCGAAAAGCCGGAAGCTGCTCTGCCCATGGGAACGGTCGCCCGTTGAGCGGCCGTGCCGCGTGCCGCCGGTGCGGGATCACACCCACAGATCGTCGCTTGCCGGGCTGACGTTGTCTTCGCCCTGGTCTTGATGGTGCCGGTAATACGCGCATCGCGAGCCACCCTCCGACAGAAGGTTCTCTATCTCGATGAAAACAGCACCGTCATCTTCATCGACATACGTCTTTTGAGAATCCACCACCCTGATCGACACGCTTGTCCCTCCTTGGTGCCGGAAATGCGCAATGCTGGCGTGAGAACCTGTCCAACTCTAGGCCAAATGGAGGCCGCATCCGGTGATGCCTGGCAGCACAATCGGCCAGCCCTCACCAGAAGCACCCGGCAGGGGAACCCTGCAGAAGGCGGAGAATACCCGTGAGCACTGAGTCCCCGGTCGCGGCGCCACGAGCCGCGCAGCCATTATGGCCTCGCACATTGCTGTTGGCGGTCGCGGCGATCGAGAGCATGAGCGGCCTCTCCAATTCGGTCATCCTCTTCGGCGATATGTCCGAGGTGCCCGGGCCCGGGCTTGGCGGGTTGCTCATCAAGATCAGCTTGGCCCTTCATCCGCTCTTTGCGGTGGCCGCGCTGGTCTTCGTCAGCATCGGCTGGATATCCCAAGCCATCCTCGCCCTGGCGGCGGTGCTTGTTATCGAATGGCTGAGCATTCTGCCCTCAGCCGTGCACCACGGCTTGGATTTCCAAGGCCCGGGCGCCGTGTTCTCCACGATCTATTTCCTGGCGCTCCCGGCGCTGGCGCTTGCAGCGGCCGCGCTGGTCTGGCGCCATTCGCCAAGGCAAATCCTGCCTGTCCTGCTGGTCAGCATCCCGACGCTCGCCGGCATGGCCGGCTTCGCCGCCTTTGCCCTAGGCGTCATGATCTACGGCTTCTGACCCCGTGGCGCCGGCTCACGTCCCGAACGGCGGCACGTAGAGACAACGGGTGTGACCCGGTTTTGGCTGGCACATGTGAAAGCGACTGTCACGGCTCCGGCGCTCGCGGGCATCGCCAAAGGGAATGATTTCGCCAGTGGCGCGGATGAGCCACCCTCTCGACGTTGCTGTCACCGACCCGTCCGCGAGAGCATAGCAATCTCGATCGTGGCAGCAGTCGACGTCATACCAGTCGTGGGCTAACGCTGGCGAAGACAACATCAGTAATGCAATGAGACACGTGCGAACCATTCTCTTCTCCACAGCTCGGCTGCCTTTTCCGAGACGTGCGATGAAGGCAAGTGAGGTCCGCCCGTCGCCACTTGCGACCTTCAACGCAGCAGCGTCTGTCCATGCTCCCCGCGCAACGGTTTCGACCGGGTTAGCGATCCAATTTGCTACAGTAAACGTTACGGATTCGCATAAAGGTTGCGGTTTTTCGCCAGCAATTCTCGTATAAATTGTCCACAATCGTGGAATCACGGCCATGCTTGCGCGCGCAACGGCTTTTCGCCATCAAGCCAGCATGGTGTTGAACGCGGACCCCCTGCCCATCGACGACGTGCTTCCCGAACTGCTGTCGGCGCTCAGCCGCGCCCATGCGGCGGTCCTCGTCGCGCCGCCGGGGGCCGGCAAGAGCACTCGGGTGCCCCTCGCGCTGCGCGAGGCCTCTTGGGCCCGCCAAGGGCGCATCCTCATGCTGGAGCCGCGCCGGCTCGCGGCCCGGGCGACGGCCCGCCGCATGGCCTCCCTGCTCGGGGAAGAGGTGGGGCACAGCATCGGCTACAGGGTGCGCTTCGAATCCAGGGTCTCCAGCGCAACCCGCATCGAGGTGCTCACGGAAGGTATCTTCACCCGGATGCTGCAGGAAGATCCCGCACTGGCCGGGGTGAGCGTCGTCATCTTCGACGAGTTCCACGAGCGCAGCCTGGATGCGGATCTCGGCCTCGCCTTGGCCATCGAGGCGCGCATCCTGCGGGAAGATCTGCGGATCCTGGTGATGTCCGCCACCATCGATGCAGCGCGAATAGCCAAACTGCTGGATGACGCGCCGGTTCTGGTCTCCGAAGGCCGCGCCTTTCCCGTCGAGACCCGCTATGTGGACCGCGATCCAATGGCGCGCCTCGAGCTGCAGGCGGCGGATGTGGCGGCCGCGGCGGTAAAGGCGGAGCGGGGTTCGGCCTTGGTCTTCCTTCCCGGACAGGCAGAGATCCGCCGCACGGCCGAGCACCTTGAGGGCAGGCTGCCGATGGAGGTCGAGGTCATTCCACTCTACGGCCAGCTCACGGCCGCGGAGCAGGATCGCGCGCTCAAGCCCGCGCCGCCTGGCCGGCGCAAGGTCGTGCTTGCCACCGCGATTGCCGAGACCTCCCTCACCATCGAAGGCGTGCGTATCGTCGTCGACAGTGGCTATGCGCGCAAGCCCGCCTATGATCCCGCCACCGGCCTGACCACGCTCGTGACGACGCGGGTGTCCCGTGCTGCCGCCGACCAGCGCCGCGGCCGCGCCGGCCGCACCGAGCCCGGCGTCTGCTACCGCCTGTGGAATGAAGGACAGACCGCGGCGCTCGCGCCCTTCGACATGCCCGAAATCCTGCAGACGGATCTCGCCGGTTTCGCCCTCGACCTCGCCAACTGGGGCGTCACCGACCCCGCTCAGCTCGCCCTGCTCGATCAGCCGCCCAAGGCGGCCTGGCGGGAGGCCGTGACGCTGCTGCACAGCCTGCATGCCCTGGATGAGAACGGCCGCATCACGGCGGAAGGCAAGGCCCTTGCCAAGCTGCCTCTGCACCCGCGGCTCGCCCATATGGTGCACGCGGCCGCGCAGGACGGCGATCTCCTGACGGCGGCGGAGCTCGCCGTCCTGGTGACCGAGCGGGGGCTCGGCGGCGATGACGTGGACCTCGCCGAGCGCTGGCGGCGGTTCCGGCACGATCGCGCGCCGCGCGCGGAGGACGCGCGGCTTATGGCGCGGCGATGGGCGCAAGCCGCAGGCGGTGAGAACCGCGTGCCGGCGGAGACAGTCGGCATTGGACGGCACCTGGCGCGAGCCTATCCCGACCGGATCGCCCAGAACGCGGGGGCCGCTGCCGGACAGCGCAGTGGGGGCGATGCCATCCGCTTCCGCATGGCCAACGGACGCTCCGCCTTTCTCGATTCGGTTGAGCCGGTGAGCCGCTCGGCCTTCCTGGTGGTCACCGACGTGACCGGCACCGCCGCAAGCGGCCGGATCCGGGGATGTGTCGCCCTCGCGCGCGCCGATCTCGAAGAGCTGTTCGCCGCCGACATCAGGGAAGAGGTCACCTTGTCCTTCGATTCGGCCTCACAGTCGGTTCGTGCCCGGCGTCGCCGAACGTTCGGCGCGCTCAGGCTCGATGAAGCGCCGGCGCCGATCGCCGATCCCGCCGCGGCCGCCGAGCTGCTCGCTGCGGCCATTGCGGAGAGGGGCGTCGGCATTTTGCCCTGGAGCAAGGAACAGCGGGCGCTGCGTGCCCGGGCGCACTACCTCGCCACCACGCTGGGCGCGCCATGGCCCGACCTGTCCGACCAAGCGCTTGCTGCCAACGGTGCTGCCTGGCTCGCGCCTTACATTGCCGGACGCACGTCCCTCGCCGAGATCACCGCGGCCGATCTGGCCGCCGCGCTCGACGCCATGTTGCCCTACCCGCAGCGCGCCGAACTCGACAGATTGCTGCCGTCGCACTTTTCGGCGCCGTCGGGCTCGCACATCCCCATCGACTATGAGACGGAGAATGGCCCGGTCCTTGCGGCGAGGGTGCAGGAGCTGTTCGGGCTCGACCGGCACCCCGCCGTCGCCGATGGTCGCGTTCCCCTGCGCGTGGTGCTGCTGTCGCCCGCCCATCGCCCCATTCAGACCACGCGTGACCTGCCCGGCTTCTGGCGCGGCAGCTGGCGCGATGTGGCCAAAGAGCTCAAGGGCCGCTACCCCCGTCACTTCTGGCCGGATGATCCCGTGACAGCCCAGGCAACGGCCCGGGCCAAGCCGAAGGGCGGGTGACCTTTGCGCTTGTGACCTCGTCCGGTCGGTTGTAAGAGGGCCTGAAGACAAGCATGGAGAGATGCTCATGGCGTCGCATCGTCTGCTTCTGGCGGGCGCGATCACTGCAGCTGTCCTGAATGCGCAACCGGGTTCCGCGGAGACCGTTCCCGCGGTCGGCCAGCTCAAATCGTTCAAGGACTGGGTGATAGGCTGTGACAACACGAGGCGCTGCACGGCGCTTGGGCTCACGCCGGAGAACGGCAGCGACGGCTACATCGCCATCAAGCGCGACGGTGTTGCCGAATCGGCCCCGACGCTCACCCTCGTGGTGCTGATGCAGTCGCGCTTCAGAAGGCCCACCCTCTCCGTTCAGCTCGACGGCAAGGCTCCGGACGGGAAATCCAGCTGGCGTGCGCGCATTGCCCAGCCCTATGCTCGGGTTGTGGTGACCGGGGCCGATGCGATGAAGCTCATCGATGCCTTCCGCCAGGCGAAGACGCTTACCTTGCGCCTGAGCGAAAGAGGAAGAAAAGCAATCGACAGTGCGCCGGTTTCTCTCGCCGGTTCGGCGGCGGCACTGCTTTATATGGACGATCAGCAGCAGCGGGTGGACACCACGACCGCCCTGGTGAAGAAGGGCCCGGAGGCCGCACAGGCAGTGCCCCAGCCACCGGCGTCGCCGGTGCACGACGCGCTGCCCATGGTGGAGATCGCGAACCCGCCACCGCCGCCGGCCGGCATTCCCGCCGCCGACGACGAGAATTGCCAGGCCTATGATCCGCTTGCCCTGAAGGTGAATGCGATCAGCACCGTCTGGGGTATCTGCAGCAACGCTGCGGCCTACAATTTCGACTACCGGTTTTGGATCGACGGTGCGGCCGGGCCGCAGGAGCTTGCATTCTCGATGCCAGGGAGCCGGGAGAGTGCCACCTCCGTCTTGACCAATCCCGGACTGTCTGAAAGCGGAAGAGTGCTTTCCGCCTTCTACAAGGGCCGGGGTCTCGGCGATTGCGGGACAATCAGCGACTGGGTATGGGACGGCATCGGATTCAAGCTTCTGTCCTATTCCGCCATGGACACCTGCAGCGGCGTTGCGCCGGACGACTGGCCGGTCCTGTTCACCGCGAAAATGAAATAAGAGCCGCGCATCACCAGAACGTCTGGCCTTCCCTTGTGCGCCTTGGCAGCCCGGCCATCCGAGCCATGCGTCGCGCGCATCAGTGTATCGGCAGCTTTCGCATGACGCATCCCTTCCAAACCGGATGCCACTCCCTATAATCCGCGCTCGCAAGCCCTATGCTCCGGCCGCTTCCCCTGGCGGCCAGAACGGACGTGACCCATGTATCCCGACAGTTTGCTCCACATAGACGGCGTCTGGTGCCGCGGCGCCGCCGGCAAGCGCGGAACGGTGCTCAATCCTGCCACCGGCACGCCCCTTGGCCATGTCGAGCATGCCGACATTGCCGATCTCGACCGCGCGCTCGGCGCCGTGGAGAAAGGTTTCCGCACCTGGCGGCGCATGTCGGCTTACGACCGCTACAGGATCATGCGCAAGGCGGCCGACCTCCTGCGCGAACGGGCCGACGAGATTGCCCGCATCATGACGCTCGAGCAGGGCAAGCCCCTGGCCGATTCCCATGCCGAGACGCTGCGCGGCGCCGATACCATCGACTGGTTTGCCGAGGAAGGGCGCCGCGCTTATGGCAAGATCGTGCCTTCGCGCGCCGAGCACGTGCAGCAATATGTGGTGAAGGAGCCGGTCGGTCCCGTCGCCGCCTTCACCCCGTGGAACTTTCCCATCAACCAGGCGGTGCGCAAGGTTGCAGCGGCGCTGGCCTGCGGCTGCTCCGTTATCCTGAAAGGGCCGGAAGAGACGCCGGCGAGCTGCGCGGCGCTCGTGCAGGCCTTCATCGACGCAGGCACGCCGGCCGGCGTGGTCAATCTGGTGTTCGGCGTGCCGGCAATGATCTCGGAATATCTCATCCCGCATCCGGTGATCCGCAAGATTTCCTTCACCGGCTCCACGGCGGTAGGCAAGCACCTCGCCTCGCTCGCCGGCCGCCACATGAAGCGGGTCACCATGGAGCTGGGCGGCCACTCGCCCGTGCTGGTCTTCGACGATGCGGACCTGCCTTCCGCCATCGACATCCTGGTCAGCCGCAAGTTCCGCAACGCGGGCCAGACCTGCACCTCGCCCTCGCGCCTTCTGGTCCAGGATGGCCTCTATGACCGTTTCGTCGACGCGTTCATCACGGCCGCCGAGAAGGTCAAGGTGGGCGACGGCCTCGAGCCGGGGGTCGAGATGGGGCCTCTGGCCCATGTCCGCCGCCTCGAGGCCATGGAAGCCCTGGTGGCGGACGCGATCGCGCAAGGAGGCCGCCTGCGCACGGGCGGCCACCGCATCGGCAACCGGGGCTATTTCTTTGCGCCCACCGTGCTCACCGAGGTGCCCGTGAGCGCGCGCATCATGAACGAGGAGCCGTTCGGACCGGTGCTGCCGATCCTGCGCTTCTCCACCTATGAGGAAGCCATGGCGGAAGCCAACCGCCTGGCCTATGGCCTGACGGCTTATGCCTATACCCGCTCCGCGCGCATCGCGGCCGATATCGCCCGCGACATCGAAAGCGGCATGGTGTCGATCAACCACCAGGGCTTGGGCATGATCGAGGTCCCCTTCGGCGGGGTGAAGGATTCTGGCTATGGCTCGGAAGGCGGCAGCGAGGCCATGGACGACTACCTCGTGAACAAGGTCGTCACGCTCAACATCCTCTAATGGCTCGCGCCGTGTGCTCCTGGATGCCCTGGTCAAGCCAGGGCATGACGAAATGCTTATGTTTCAAATACTTGCGTCACCGCCGGGTACCGACCCGGCGGTCCAGGGGCCAAGATAAAAAGCTTGTGCCCTTGACGGCCTATCGACTGCTTCAGAGCACCGGCGGTCGCTCGGCCGTGCGAACCGCCACCTCGCCCTTGGCCCGCCGCGAGCGGTTGACGAAGCGCTCCAGGCGGTTCACCCCATAGGCCGCGATCAGGCTCACCACCAGCAGGATGATGGCGGCCGCCGTGTAAGGTTCGTTGTAGCGATAGGTCTGACCCGCGATGTTGTTGGCCGCGCCGAACACGTCGATGACGGTGATCGCGGCGAGCAGCGGCGTCTCCTTGAACAGCCCGATGAGGAAATTGCCGAGCGGCGGCAGCATGGGCGGCAGCGCTTGCGGCAGGATCACCTTGGCCCAGGTCACCGGCCAGGCAAGGCCAAGCGCCTTGGCCGCCTCCCACTGGCCGCGGGGAATGGCTTCGATCCCGGCGCGGTAGACCTCGGCCAGATAAGCGCCGATATGCAGGCCCAGCACCAAAATGCCGGTGGTGAGCGCGCCGAAGCGCACCCCATAGGCCGGCAGCACGTAGAACACGAAATAGAGCTGCACCAGGAGCGGCGTGCAGCGCATGACAGCGATATAGCCGTCGCAGAACCGGCGCAGCAGCGGCAGCCCCGAGCGGCGGCCGAGCGCCAGCAGCAGCCCCACCACCAGCGCGATCGCAAATCCGCCGAGGGTCGCCTGGATGGTGACGACCAGGCCCCGCAGCAGCTCCGGCAGGATCTCGCCCATGAACCGCCAATCGATCATGCCGGGCTCCCGCGGAACCGCGCGGCACGCTTCTCCAGCATCCGCACCACCCAGGTGAGCGGATAGGCCATGGCGAAGTAGATGAGCAGCACCAGGCCCCACACCGTGAAGGGCATGCCGGTGGTGACCACCATCTGCCGCCCGGCGAAGGTGAGCTCGGTTATGGTGATCAGCGACACCAGGGATGATGCCTTGATCAGGTCGATGAGCATGTTGCCGAAGGAGGGCAGCATGATCACGAAGGCCTGCGGCAGCACCACCAGGAAATAGGCCTGCAGCTTGCTCATGCCCAGGGCGGCGGCCGCCTCGTGCTGGCCTCGCGCCACGGCTTCGAGGCCGCTGCGCACCACCTCGGAGCCGAAGGCCGAGAAGTTCATGGCAAGGCCCACCACTGCCGTGGTGGTGGGAGAAAGGCTCACCCCGAAGCTCGGCAAAATGAAGAACAGATAGAACAGCTGCACGATGGCCGAGGTGCCGCGAAACACCTCCACATAGGCAACCGTCAGCAGCCGCAGCGGCGTCCATGGGGCCGCACGCGCCGCGGCCACCAGGAACGAGAGCACCAGCGCCAGCACCGCCGCCAAGGCGGTGATCTTGAGCGTGACCGCAGCCCCCTTCAGGAGCTGCGGCAGCACCACGGCAACGCTTTCACCGATGTCGAGCACGCGGGCTCAGGCCGCTTTGCAGAGACGCTCGGCAGTGTCCTCGGCCGTCGGCAGCTCGTCCTTGCCGTAACCGTATTTGGCGATGATCTCCAAGAGCTTGCCCGAGGCCAGCATCTTGGCAATCTCGGCATCCAGCACCTGCTTGAGATCGGTGTCGGCCTTGCGCAGCCCCATGGCGGAATAGCCATATTGCGGCTT
The DNA here is from genome assembly GCF_005281615.1 of Rhodoligotrophos defluvii. Classification (NCBI taxonomy): domain Bacteria; kingdom Pseudomonadati; phylum Pseudomonadota; class Alphaproteobacteria; order Hyphomicrobiales; family Rhodoligotrophaceae; genus Rhodoligotrophos; species Rhodoligotrophos defluvii. The sequence goes on from NZ_SZZM01000002.1 coordinate 41,034, forward strand.
GCCGTCCGGCCCGACCATTTGATGGAAGGGCTCGACCCGCTCCACCGCCGGATCATTGGCGGTCTTGAGCAGATCGCCCAGCTCGAGGCCGGGGAAGTAGATCACGTCGGATCGGTTCGCCTTGAGGCCGGCCAGCGCCTCGGTGGCATTGGCATAGAGCACGACCCGGTCCTTCGGCACGCCGGCCTGCTCCAGCTCGCCGACCTGGGCCGAGCCATTCTGCGTGCCCACGATCACGTCCGGGTTCTTGACCACGTCCGCGACGCTGTGCACGCCCTTCGGGTTGCCCTTGAGCGCAACGAAGCCATAGCCCGCACGCGTCACCGGATTGGTGAAGATGATGGCCTGGCAGCGCGGCGGCGTGATGTACATGCCCGCGCCGATGATATCGAACCGGTTGGCGTTGAGGCCCGGGATCATGGCGCTGAATTCCACGATCTCGGCCTGCATCTCCTTCACCCCGTGCGGCTCCAGTGCCGCCTGGATCAGATCGGGCACTGCGCCGACGAGCTTGCCGTTCGTGTCGACGAAGCCATACGGCCGCTCATTGGCGATGCCCACCGAAACCTTGCCAGTGCGCTTTATGCGTTCGAGCGTCGTCTCCGCGCGGGCCAAAGACGGCAGAACCAGCGCCGATGCCAAGGAAAGGCTCGCACCCAGCAGGTGCCGACGAGTGACCGACATGATGATTGCTCCCCATTATAAGCTTTAAGGCTCCTTGACGCCGGCAGGAATGACGTGTCCTGATCGCCGCCAACGCACTGCAGCATAGAGCAAATGAGCGCCGCCATGAATGCCGGAATGCAAAGATCCGAGATTTCCTTCCCCTACCCCGCCCTGGCCGGCTGGCGGTGGCCTGCCGTCGTCTTCACCGGCCGGAGGCCCGGCCCGAAACTGGCGGTGATCGCCGGCATCCACGTGAACGAGACGTCCAGCATCGAGGCGGTCATCCGCCTGCAGCGGCTGATCAGGCCCGAGGATCTCAGCGGCGAGATCCGCATCATTCCGGTCGTGAACCTGCCCGCCGTGCCGCATCGCTCGCAATATATCTGTCCGATCGACGGGAAGAACATCAATTTCAGCTTTCCCGGACGCCCGGACGGCACCTTTTCCGAGCAGCTCGCCTGGGCCCTCCTCGACGACTGGGCCAGGGACGCCGATTGCTTCATCGACCTGCATGGCGGCGACCTCTGCGAGAACGTCGCGCATTTCACGGTGGCCCAGCAGATCGGCGACGAGGCCTTCGACAGACGCAACGTGGAGATCGCGGCTTGCTTCGATGCGGAGCTGATCGTGCGGCTCGCCCCCTCGCACCTGGAAAAGCCCGGCCGCAGCTGCACCGGGCGTGCGACGCGCCGGCAGCACGCGGCCTTCGCCGAGGCCGGCCGCATCGGCATCATCGAAGAGCGCAATGTCGAGTTTCACCTGAATGGCGTGCTGCGCGTCGCGCAGCTCCTCGGCATGATCACCTCGGCCCCGCCCAAGTCCCGCGCGCCGGTCTTCGTCGACGAATATCTATGGATCCCCGCGCCCCACGACGGCTTCTACCGCTATCACGTAAATCCGGGCCAGAAAGTCGAGCAGGGCCAGGTGTTGGCGGTGGCCGAGAACACCTATGGCGACCGGCTCGGTGACGTGCGCGCGCCCGTTTCCGGCTATATCCTCTGGAGCCTCACCCACGCCTTCGTCATGAAGGACAGCTTCGTCATGGGGCTGGGCAAGCCCGCGGCTTGATCACGCCCGCGCCATGAACAGGAAATAGCCGATCGTGCAGAACAGGTTTTGCTGCGCGTGAAGGCCGGCCAGTCCTGCGCGCCATTCCGCAAGCTCGTCCGCCGTGATCTTGCCGTCCCGCTGCGCCGTCTCGCCGGCCTGAGTGAAGTAGTTCGCCGCCAGGTCCTGCGGGATGACCAGCACGCGCGTTTCGAGGGAAATATCCGCAAAGCCCGCCTGGGCGAGCATCTCGGTGAGCCGACCCGGCAGCCAGCTATGCCGCACCGCCACGTCGCATTCGTGGGCCAGCACCCGCCGAACCAGATCGCGGTTCGGCAGGTTGACGGACGTGAGCGTCAGGTCGGGCTCGATCACCGCGATCTCGGCGCCTGGCCGCGCCACCCGCTTCATCTCCCTGAGGACCGCTGCCGGATCATCGATATAGATCAGCAGCCGCTCGGCGCGCACCACATCGAACTGACCGTCGCCATACGGCAAGGCCGTGGCATCCCCGGCCTCATAGGCAATGGACAGCCCCTGGCGCTCGGCCCGGCGCCTTGCTTCGGCGATGAAGCCCTCGCTCTTGTCGATGCCGCATACCCGTCCGGCGGAGCCGACCGCCTGCACCAGGCGCTCCGTCTCCAGGCCGAAGCCGCAGCCCACGTCCAGCACCGATGTGCCCTTGTTTATCCGCGCCCGGGCGAGCGCTTTCAGCGCCTGCAGCTGCGGAATGGCATCGAAGCTTTCCAGAGCCGCTATGTAGGTTGCAAGCGCATGAGCATCATCCACATCGGTGAATGTCTGCAGCGCGACGTCCTGCTTATCCATTTCCGTCATTCCCGATCGCCCGCGAGTCCAGCAAGAGCCAGGCTGCCGGAATGTGCAAGAAAAATTAGCGAAAATTTCGAGAAGCCGTTGGCCGAAACCGAGAGGCCTCGTAGAGTCCGACGCCTTGCCCGCAAGGGCGGCCTTCCGCGGCGGGCCTGCGGATGTTTGCGCATCTGTCGAATGATCAGAGGACCCAGGGAGTGTCAAACATGTTTCGGCTTAAGCATGCGTTGTTCGTCTGCTTGGGGCTGGCTGCCGCGTCCGCGTCCGCACAGGCCTATATGAGCACCATCCAAATGGGCGACATGCAGTTTGCCGCGCCCGAATTCGCCGTGCTCGACCGCTGCCTGGAGGCAGCCGGAATGCCGGCCGATCTCGAGAAGCGCTTCTTCGACGCGATCAATTATTCCTGCCCCGGCGATCCCTCGCAGATGGCAGAGATCAAGTCCTCGTGGGACCAGGCCAAGGCCGCCGGCGGCGAATGCCCGCCCGCCGAGAGCCTCGGCGAGCGCTATGAGGCAGCGAAGGCGGAAATCGAAAAGCTGATCATTGAAGCGGATTGCAATTAGCGCGCGGGCCCAGCCGCAAAGCACCACCTAGCCCTTTGGTGGCTGGCCGTCCTGCAGCTCCTGCACATAGATGTGGTCCGTATGCCGGCCGGCATAGCCGCTGTCGATGTTGTCGATGATGCGGTCGGCGTCGCGCTCCACGGCACGCAGAATGGCGTCGATCTTGGCCTCCATGCGATCGTCGCCTTCCTTCGATTGCGGCGAGCCGACATAGAACAGAAAGGCCAGGCCACCGACCTGCCAGAGCAGCTGCAGGAACTCCGACTGCCAGTTCTCCAGCGTGTCGCGCAGCATTTGAATGGTATATTGCGTCACCTCGACCGGCTGCCCATGAGCGCTCTGCTCGTCCACATAGGAAAACCAGCCGAAGATCCAATGGCCGGTCAGCGTGATGAGAAATAGTGCGAGCGTGATCCAACCGTAGCTATAGTCTCTCCAGACAGACCGCATGGTCCTCTCCTTGAGGATAGCGCACGTAAGCTTCGCCACTGCAATCAACACGGATGAGGCCAGGTTGGATCCGCGCGACGGGGCAGGCACGGCGCCCGGAACAGCACGACGCTGAAATCGTTGTCGTCGAGCCACGCTTCCCTTTACCATCGGGGCGCGAGCCAGACGGGAGGTCGCGATGAGCGAGAACAGAAGTCCCGACGAACGTGCCAGCCCCAATACCGATATTCTCCGTGCCGCGATCGATGCCGGTCGGACCCGGGACAAGGTTGCAGGGCCGGATCCTGCCGCAGCGCCGCTCGGCACGGACGACGAGGCTGGCGGCGCGCCGGCCAGCCCGGCCGAAGTCGAGATCGCCCTCAGGAACGAAGCCGGGCGAGCGGCCTCGGAACCTGAACGCACGGGCCTGAACAAGGTCTGGCCCTGGCTGCTGGCGGTGCTGGTCGTGATCGCTATCTTCGCATTGCTGCTGGCTATTTCGGTTTGAACTCCAAGAGGGCCGCTCCCACATGCCCCAAGGCGCAGGCGTAGGCGAAAGCATGAGCATGGACGAGCCGACCCAGCACGAGATCCAGCGTTGGCTGGTGACCGCAAGCCTCTCCGGCAGACCGGAGGTGGAGCTCATGCGCGGCTTTTGCGACAGGTGCAGATCCCACGGGCTGCCTCTCTCCCGCGGTCTCATTTTCATCGACACTCTGCATCCCATCTTCGAGGGTCGGGGCGTGCGCTGGGACGAGCACGGCCTCAGCGAGGCGGAGCTCATCGAATACGGCCGCACCAATGAGGGCGAGGCTGCCGCCAACTGGCGGCGTACGCCGTTCTACTGGCTGCTGGAGAACGGCAAGCCGGACGTTCAGCTCAGGCTCGACGGCGCGCTGCCGATGCCCTCGACCATGCTGGCTGATCTCGCGGCGCAGGGCCACGTGGACTACTTCGCCTGTGTGCACCGGCTGGAAAGCGAGACCACCATCGGCGAGATGGACTGCGTCTATTCCCACTGGACGACGCGGCGGCCGGAAGGTTTCTCAGACATTCACATCAAGGCGCTGCGCAACCTCGTGCCGGCGCTGGCGCTGGCGATCAAATCGGCGGCGCTTGCCAAGATCGCGGACACACTGGCGCACGTCTATCTCGGGCGCGATGCCGGCCAGCGGGTCCTCAGCGGCCGCATTCTCCGCGGCGTGGCCGATCCCATCAATGCGATCCTCTGGTTCTCCGACCTGCGAGGCTATACCGCCATCAGCGACAGCGCCGATCCGGCCGAGCTCATCCCTCTGCTCAATGACTACGCGGAGGCCGCGATCACCGCCATCTGCAATGCCGGCGGCGACGTGCTCAAGCTGATCGGCGATGGCGTGCTTGCCATCTTCAACGAGGCCGATGCGTCCGACGCCGCTCGCGCGGCCCTTCGCGCCGAGCGCGAATTCCGCAACCGGATTGCTGACTTGGCAAGCCGCCGCACGAGCGAAGGGCGGCCCACCACGACCGCCTATGTGGCGCTCCACAGCGGGACCATGTTCTTCGGCAATATCGGCAGCCACGAGCGGCTCGACTTCACGGTGGTCGGGCCGGCCGTGAACGAGGCGAGCCGCATCCTGTCCATGTGCCGCTCGGTCGACCGGGATCTGCTCGTCTCGACCGAATTCCAGGCGCTGCTGGACCCGGTGGCCCAGGCCCAGTTCGTCTCCGTCGGCCGCTTCGCTCTGCGCGGCATCACCCGCTCTCAGGAACTGTTCACCCTTGATCCGGCGATCCGCCTGGGGGGCGCCCCGGCGCGCCATTACGAGCGCATGCTGGCGCAGACAGGCTGAGCACCCCAACCGTCCCCGTATCGATCGGATCAGTTCCGGCTCTTGTCGACCAGCGCCTTTTCCTTGATCCACGGCATCATGTCGCGCAGCCGTGCGCCGACATCCTCGATCGGATGCGCCTGCGCCTTGGCCCGCATCGCCTTGAACGAGGTCTGCCCCACCTTGTTCTCCAGCATCCAGTCGCGGGTGAAGCGGCCGGACTGGATATCGTTCAACACGCGCTTCATCTCGGCCTTGGTTTCGGGCGTGATGATGCGCGGGCCGGTGACATACTCGCCATATTCCGCCGTGTTGGAGATCGAGTAATTCATATTGGCGATGCCGCCCTCATAGATCAGGTCGACGATGAGCTTCACCTCGTGCAGGCACTCGAAATACGCCATTTCCGGCGCATAGCCCGCCTCGACCAGCGTCTCGAAGCCGGCGCGGATCAGCTCGACGAGGCCGCCGCACAGCACGGTCTGCTCGCCGAACAGATCGGTCTCGCATTCCTCCTTGAAGGTGGTCTCGATGATGCCCGCCCGACCGCCGCCGATCGCCGAGGCATAGGACAGGCCCAGGTCGTGGGCATTGCCGGACGCATCCTGATGGATCGCGAGCAGGCAAGGCACGCCCGCGCCGCGCGCATATTCCGAGCGCACCGTGTGGCCGGGGCCCTTCGGCGCCACCATGAGCACGTCGATATCCCGGCGCGGCTCGATCAGGTTGAAGTGGATGTTGAGCCCATGGGCGAACAGCAGCGCCGCGCCTTCCTTGAGATTGGCGTGCAGGTGGTCGCGATAGATGTCGGCCTGCAGCTCGTCCGGGGTCAGCATCATGACCACGTCGGCCCACTTCGCCGCATCGGCCACGTCCATCACCTTGATGCCTTCCCGCTCCGCCTTCGCTGCCGAGGCCGAGCCGGGGCGCAAGCCTACCGCCACCTCTTTCACGCCGCTGTCGCGCAGATTGAGCGTATGCGCATGGCCCTGGCTGCCGTAGCCGATGATGGCGACCCGCTTGCCCTTGATGAGATTAACGTCCGCATCCCTGTCGTAATAAACGCGCATTAGCCTTCCTCTCTCGTGTGTGTTTGGCCCGGCACAGGACGTCCATCCCAGGCGCAATCGCTCGGCATCCGCCCCGATCGCCGGGGACAATAGCCGCGGAAATGCCCGTTGCAAGGGGCTTGCACGCAGACGGCCTTGCAACCCACCGGGGCCACCGGCTAGGCGCGCATCGCCTCGGGTCCCCGGGCAATCGCCGCGATGCCCGTCCGGCAGACCTCCACCAGCCCCAAGGGCTGCATGAGGGCCACGAACTGGTCGATCTTGGCGGGCTTGCCGGTGAGCTCGAAAATGAAGGACTCGATCGACGCGTCCACGATCTTGGCGCGGAAGGCGTCCGCCAGCCGCAGCGCCTCCACCCGCTTCTCCCCTTTGCCCGCCACCTTGATCAGCGCGAGCTCCCGCTCGACCGCATCGCCCACCACCGTCAGGTCCGCCACCGAATGCACCGGGATCAGGCGGTCGAGCTGCGCCTTGATCTGCTCGATCACCATGGGCGTGCCGGTGGTGACGAGGGTGATGCGCGAGAGATGCGCCGCATGCTCGGTTTCCGACACGGTCAGGCTGTCGATATTGTAGCCCCGTCCGGAAAACAGGCCGATCACCCGGGCCAATACCCCCGGCTCATTGTCCACGAGCACCGAAATGGTATGGCGCTCGATCTCGTCGTTCTTCTTCAGCATGGCGCAACCCTCTTTCAGCGTGACCGGGCGCAATCTGGCCCCCGCGTCACACCATCATCCGCCCTTCCTCGGACACCTCGACCTCTCCGAGATCATCGGCCACGTCCTGGCCGAGCAGCATCTCGTTATGCGCCTTGCCCGACGGGATCATCGGGAAGCAATTGGCAAGGCTCGCCACCCGGCAGTCGAACAGCACGGGCCGTTCCACCTCGATCATCTCGCGGATCGCATCGTCGAGTTCCGACGGCTTGGTGGCGCGGATCCCGTGGCAGCCGAAGGCATCCGCCAGCTTCACGAAATCCGGCAGGGACTCCGTATAGCTGTGTGACAGCCGGTTGCCGTGCAGCAGCTCCTGCCACTGCCGCACCATGCCCATGTACTGGTTGTTCAGGATGAAGATCTTGATCGGCAGTCCGTACTGGATGGCCGTCGACATCTCCTGCATGTTCATCAGCACCGAAGCATCGCCCGCGATATCGATCACCAGCGCGTTCGGATGGGCCATCTGCACGCCGATCGCCGCGGGAAGGCCGTAGCCCATGGTGCCGAGCCCGCCGCTGGTCATCCAGCGGTTGGGCTCCTCGAAGCGGTAGAACTGCGCTGCCCACATCTGGTGCTGCCCCACCTCGGTGGTGATGTAGGTGTCGCGGTCCCTGGTCAGGGTGTAAAGCCGCTCGATCGCATATTGCGGCATGATCAATTCGTCGTTGTAGCGATATTTCAGGCAGTCCTTGGCGCGCCATCCATCGATCGTCGCCCACCAGTCCTTGAGCGCCTGCCGGTCGGAGATGGCCGCCTTGGACTTCCAGATCCGGATCATGTCCTCCAGCACATGGGCGCAGTCGCCGACGATCGGGATCTGCACCGGCACGTTCTTGTTGATTGAGGAGGGATCGATATCCACGTGGATCTTGATGCTGTTCGGCGAGAACGCGTCGAGCCTGCCGGTGATGCGGTCGTCGAAACGCGCGCCCAGGCAGATCATGACGTCGCAATCGTGCATGGCCATGTTCGCCTCGTATGTCCCATGCATGCCGAGCATGCCCAGCCATTGCGGGCTCGAGGCGGGGAAGGCGCCCAGCCCCATCAATGTCGACGTCAAGGGAAAGCCGGTCATCCGCGCGAATTCCCGCAAGAGCCGGCTGGCCGCGGGGCCGGAATTCACCACACCGCCGCCGGTGTAGAACACCGGGCGCTTTGCGGCAGCCATGACGTCCACGGCCTCGCGGATCTTGCCGAGATCTCCTTTGACCCGCGGCCGGTAGGTCTTGTGCGCCACGTTCGACGGGCCGGTGTAGCGGCCTTTGGCGAACTGCACGTCCTTCGGAATGTCGACCACCACGGGGCCCGGACGGCCCGAACGGGCCACATAGAAGGCCTCGTGCAGGACCCGGGCAAGGTCGTTCACGTCGCGCACCAGCCAGTTGTGCTTGGTGCAAGGCCTCGTGATGCCGACCGTGTCGCATTCCTGGAACGCATCGCTGCCGATCAGGTGGGTCGGCACCTGTCCGGTGATCACGACCAGCGGGATCGAGTCCATGAGGGCATCGGTCAAGCCGGTCACGGTGTTGGTGGCGCCGGGCCCCGAGGTTACCAGCACGCAGCCCACCTTGCCCGTCGAGCGGGCATAGCCTTCCGCCGCGTGTGCCGCGCCTTGCTCGTGCCGCACCAGGATGTGGCGAAGCTTGTCCTGCTGAAACAGCTCGTCATAGATCGGTAGCACGGCGCCGCCGGGATAGCCGAAGATATGTTCGACACCCTGGTCGATCAGGGTTCTTATGACGATTTCAGCCCCGGTCATTTCCTGGGTCATGGCAAGCTCCACGTTCTTTCGTCGGGCCAAATAAAAAAGGGCCTCGAGGGCCCTTGTCGCGCACGCTCCGGATTTCGGCTCAGCTGCTTGCTGGCCGGGGCGTGCGCGATCCTACTACGAGAATGAGTCCGGTCATCCGTTCAGTCCGACGGCTTTGAAACTGGTGGCGGACGATAGCGGGACCGGAGCAGCCGGTCAAGCGCTGATCCCTGCCCGTCCATCTATTCCTCGCGCGCGCTTCATTGTTCATTTACGTGGATTTTCTACCTCAAGGTGTAGGAATAGATAACATGATAATGTAAATTGTAATCGTAACGCTTGCCGCGACGCGATTCGGAATCGAGCAGTGGCATGCCGAACACACAATCGTAGCGTGCGCGCACCAGAAACTTTCGTCTGGCGTGCAATGCGTCCAAGGGTGTTGCCATGCGTTCCCAAGGCTGCCCCACCAGTTGTCGAGCATGTTGATCACGCGAGGAGTTCACAATGAAAGTTGACAAGGCTTGCCCGCCGCCCCATCCCGGCGCTGTTCTTAGGGAAAAGGTGCTTCCCGATATCGGGCTGACCAAGAGTGCCATGGCCCGTCGTCTGCAGATCTCCCGGACCCTGCTGTACGGGCTGCTCGGCGAGCGCTATTCGGTGACCCCGGAAATGGCTCTCAAGCTGGCCCGGCTTTGCAGGAACAGGCCGGAATTCTGGCTGAACCTGCAGCGGGACTATGATCTCTGGCATGCAGCCCGAACCATGAAGCTCAAGGCGGCCAACCGGGCAGCCGAAATGAACGCCGACGCCGCGGCATGACCTTGGTCGACGCGGTCAGGCCATCTTCAGTGCGTTAGCGCCGCTGGTCGCGGCTACCCGCTTCCAAGCGGCGCTACGCCATTCTTCTCATGCCGTGAGGCTCATCGGCCTGCAAGCTCCGCCAGGAGCATGTCCAGCAGCCGTGGGTCTTGCGGGTCGCCCGTCCGCCACGCCGCCATTTGGTTGCGGAACCAGGTCATCTGCCGCTTGGCGTAGCGGCGGGTTCGTTGCTGCGCCATGCGGATCGCCTCATCGAGCGCCAGTCGGCCCTCCACCACATCGGCAAGCTCCGCCACGCCGATCGCCTTCATCGCCGGCAGGGACGGATCAAGACGGCGCGTAATGAGTGCCCGCACTTCGTCCAACGCGCCGGCGTCGATCATTTGCGCGAACCGGCGGTCGATCGTCGCGTAGAGCCGCTGACGGTCCGGGCTCAGGATCAGGCGCGTGACACGAGCCGCTTGCAGCAGCCGGGCTCCGTGCCCGCGCGCCTGCCACCGGGAAAGGCCCGTGCCGGTCGCATCCAGCACCTCGAGTGCCCGCACGACCCGCTGGCCGTCGCTGGGCCGAAGGGCGGCGGCCGTCTCCGGGTCGCGGGCCGCAAGAACAACATGGAGAGCTGCGCTGCCCTGTTCTGCGAGAGCCTCGCGCCATTTGCGGCGGATCGCGTCCGGAATGGGCGGGATTTCGGCCAGCCCCTGCTCCAGCGCGCGGAAATAGAGCCCCGTCCCGCCGACTACAACGGGAAGCCGTTCCTCGTCCCAGGCCGTGGAAATCGCCGCTTCGGCCTCGGCCAGCCAGCGTGCTGCTGAATAGGTCTCCTCCGCCTGCACGTGGCCATAGAGGCGATGGGGCGCCGTAGCCATATCTTCCGGCGAAGGTCGCGACGTAAGGATGGCGAGGTCGCGATAGACCTGCATGGCGTCCGCATTGATCACCACCCCATCCGTCCGCTGGGCCAGCGCCAGGGCGAGCGCGGACTTGCCGCTGGCGGTCGGTCCTGCGATAAGGACCACCCGCCGCTGGCTTTCGCCCGAATTCGGCCGCTCGGCTTGCGGCATCGCTCACCACCTCTTTACGTCGTGGACCGCATGGACACCGTCCTTCTTCTGATTGCAAGTGGCTTGCCTGGTGCACCGGTGATCGCGCAGGGTGAGATCGAGGCGGTCCGCCGGCCCCTAGGCCTCGCGCAGCCGGCGCGGTGGCTGAGCCCGGGCAAGGCCTGCGAATGGTCGCTTCCCCTGCCCGCGTCCGACCACCGCCGGGTTGAAGACGAGCTCCGTCAGAGGCTCGGCCCCGCCCCTATCGACGTTGCTGTCATTCCCGCTGCAAACCGGCGCAAGGCGCTGCTGGTGGCCGACATGGATTCCACCATCATCGGCCAGGAATGCATTGACGAGCTGGCCGTCCTGGCCGGCGTGGGCGACAAGATCAGCGCGATCACCGAGCGCGCCATGCGCGGCGAGCTCGCCTTCGAGGAAGCCCTTGAGGCGCGGGTCGCCATGCTCAAGGGCCTGGCCAGCGACGCCATAACCCGTGTGATCAGGGAAAGGATCACCTTCACCCCCGGCGGCCGCCAGCTGGTGCAGACCATGCGGGCCCACGGCGCACGCACGGCCCTCGTTTCCGGCGGGTTTACCGCCTTCACCGCGCACGTGGCCGAGATCGTCGGCTTCGATCACCATCACGGCAACACGCTGGTTGTGGAAAACGAGGTGCTCACGGGCGAGGTGGGCACGCCGATTCTCGGCCGCGACGCCAAGCTCGCGGCGCTGCGCGAGCTGTGCGCATCCGCGGGGATTGCCTTGGCCGACGCGCTCACCGTGGGCGATGGCGCCAACGACATCCCGATGCTTGAGGCCGCGGGGCTCGGCGTCGCCTTCCATGCCAAGCCAAAGGCGCGCGATGCGGCCGCCGTGCGCATCGATCATGGCGATCTGACCGCGCTTCTCTATCTCCAGGGTTATACAGACGCCGAATTTCGGAGTTAAATGTCCCCGGCGCAACCCGAGCAAAAGGAGTTATTCATGATCCGCAAAGCCAAAGCTGTCTGGTCCGGAAGCGGCAAGGATGGAACCGGCCACCTCTCCTCGGGATCGGGCGTGCTGTCGCAAACCCCCTACGGGTTCCGTTCGCGGTTTGAAAACGGCCCCGGCACCAACCCGGAGGAGCTGATCGCGGCCGCCCATGCCGGCTGCTTCACCATGGCCCTGGCGTTCCAGCTGCAGGGCGCCGGCTTCACCGCCGACGAGCTGACGACGGAAGCCGCTGTCGAGCTCGTGCCGGAGGGCGAGGGGTTCAAGGTTTCTTCCTCCAAGCTCAAGCTGGATGCCAAGGTGCCGGGCATCGACGAGCCCAAGTTCAAGGAGCTTGCGGAAAAGGCGGAAAAAGGCTGCCCCATCTCCAAGTTGCTGAACGCCGAGATCACCTTGGACTGGACGCTGAATAAGTGAGGTATCCACGTCATTGCCGCGCTGTATGCACTGCTGTCCGTAAGCAGTTGATGTTGCTTCTCAATCCGCCATGGCCGGCTCGACCGGGCCATCCAGGGCGCGCGCTGGATAAGCTTTCCTCCTGCGCCCTGGACCGCCGGGTCGGGGCCCAGCGGTGACGTAAATTGCTGATGTTGCGCTTAGAGCATGATCCCGAAAAGTGGAGACCGGTTTTCGGAAAAGATCATGCTCAAGCAAAGGCTTAGAGCGGGATGGCGAGTCAATGATACGTCATCCCGCTCTAGACCGCCACCGGCGCGGCGATATGGGGGTGGGCCTCATAGCCCACGATCTCGAAATCGTCGTAAGCGAAGTCGTCGATCGAGGTGACGTTGCGCTTGATCACCAGCTTCGGCAGGGGCAGCGGCTCCCGCCGCAGCAGCTCGCGCGCCTGCTCCAGATGGTTCAGATAAAGGTGCGCATCGCCGAAGCTGTGGATAAACTCGCCAGGCTTGAGGCCGGTCACCTGCGCCACCATGTGGGTCAACAGCGCATAGGAGGCGATGTTGAACGGCACGCCGAGGAACACGTCCGCCGAGCGCTGGTAGAGCAGGCAGGAGAGTCGGCCCTGCGCGACATAGAACTGGAACAGGCAGTGGCACGGCGCCAGCGCCATTTTGTCGAGATCGGCCACGTTCCACGCACACACGATATGGCGGCGGGAATCCGGATTGCTGCGCAGCTCGGCAACGACTTGGCCGAGCTGGTCGATCGCCTTCCCGTCCGGCGCCCCCCATGAGCGCCACTGCCTGCCGTAGATCGGGCCGAGATCGCCATTGGCATCGGCCCATTCGTCCCAGATCCGCACCCCGTGCTGCTTGAGATAGCCGATATTGGTGTCGCCGCGGATGAACCACAAAAGCTCGTGGATGATGGATTTCACGTGCAGCCGCTTGGTGGTCAGCAGTGGAAAGCCCTCGGCCAGATTGAAGCGCATCATATGGCCGAACACCGAAAGCGTGCCGGTCCCCGTGCGGTCGGACTTGCGCGTCCCCTGCGCCAGAATGCGGGCAACCAGCTCGTGATACTGTCTCATTCCGTTCTCCGGCGGCCTCCCGCCGCAACGATTTCCTGATGAATATATTGATTCTGGGAACGTTTCGCAGCCGCCCACCACGGTTGTGTACATGAATTTGGCCCGAGGATTGGAGGCATCCATGCGAGCCATACCGATTGCCCTTGCTCTTGGCATCGTCGCGGCCGTGACCGCCGGCGCGCGAGCCCAGGACCAGGCGCCGGCCGGCCCCTGCTCCGGTCTCAATCTGAAGATCGACAGCGGCGGCCAGGATGCGGGCGAGGGCAAGAACGCCTTTGCCTACAAGATCACCAATATCGGCGCGAAGCCCTGCACGCTCGACGGCCACCCGCGGGTCGAGCTGCTTGACCCGAAAGGCCAGCCGGTGCAGGACATGCCCGTAGAGGAAACCACCGCCAGCGCGGTGGTTTCGGCCGAGGACAGCGCAGGACCGGTGACCGTGCCGCCCGGTGGCGAGGCCTTCTTTGCGGTGGAATTCCCCACCGGAGGCGGCAGCGCCGATTGCCGCAACGCGGTCGAGCTGCGCGCGACCCTGCCCGGCACCAGCATGCCCGCCACCTTCGCCGGCAGCTTCACCGCCTGCGGCGGCCCGGTGCGCGTGACCCAGATCAATCCGGGCGCGAGCCCACTCGAATAGCATCCGGAAAGCGGGCCGCCCGAAACGGATGGAGAATTGCCCGCATGGGCCTTCTCATCGCGCGCCAATCTCCCTATATTACCCCTGTCGGCTCTAGGGCCGACTATGGTGATAAACGGAAGCCGCAATAAGCTCATCGGACCCGGGGGCGGTACCCGGCACCTCCACCACATGCCGCTGCCGCGCGGCGGCATCTGCTGGGGGTGAAATAGGATCGACGAGAGTGTAAAGGGCTATCTTTCACCCGGCATGGTACCGCCGTTATCGGGCTAAAATTATAGTTGCCAACGACAACTATGCTCCGGTTGCCCAGGCTGCGTAACGCAGCTTAAGCACCGAAATCAAAGCCCTTGGCTGTAGCAAGTCAAGGCGGGGTCCGGTGGGCACCTGGCAACAGAAGCCCCCATTCCCTTTTTGTTCTTCTTCCTCTATCCTATGGTGACCTGCTAGCCGTAGCTTGACAGCCGGTCTCGCAGTATCATGGAACGGATAATTCGCATTCCGAGTATATGATCTCGGGGGTCGCTGCAGGCGCGGCGGTTGTTGCCGAACCGATCAGGCAAGAGGAAATATGGCCGAAGATCTGATGCGCTATGACCTGATGGCCCAGGACGCCTTGCGCGGCGTCGTCCGGGCTGCGTTGAAGCGCGCTGCTCGTACGGGTCTGCCGGGCGACCATCATTTTTTCATCGCCTTCGACACCAACCATTCCGGTGTGCGGATCTCGGAACGGCTGCGCAAGAAATACCCGGAGGAGATGACCATCGTGCTCCAGCACCAGTTCTGGGGCCTCGAAGTCTCCGACGACCGGTTCGAGGTCGACCTGTCCTTCGACAATATTCCGGAACGCCTGGCCATTCCCTTTGCGGCCATCAAGGGTTTCTTTGACCCCTCGGTGCAGTTCGGCTTGCAGTTCGAGGTGATCCAGGCCAATCAGAACGCCAATGCGAGCGACGAGGATGCCGGCGCCGTCGCACCCATGGGGCTTTTGCCGCCAAGCGGCTCCGGGGGCCGCGAAGGGGTGGGCCGGGCGGGCCGGTCGAATGCCAGCGGAGAAACGGCGCCGCCCGCTCCGTCGAGTTCGGGGGGCAAGAAGTCCGCCTCGTCTCTGGCACCGGAAAGGACATCGGCCAAGAAAGGCAAACAGGCGGCCGCTGACAAGGGGGACGACCAGCCCGATGAAGCCAAGGTCGTGAAGCTCGACATGTTCCGGAAAAAATAGCTTGCAGAGATTTTCATGAAGACAGCAGGGCTCGCCGCGCTGGTCGCGGCTTCGTGGTTGGTTGCGTTTTCGCTCGTGCATGCAGCCTCCGCTCAAGAGCCCGTGCCCGCTAAGCAGCTGTTCGGCACGGCGGACCAGCCGGCACACCTGCCCTCGGCACCGCTCGGCTCCTACGCCAAGGGATGTCTCGCCGGCGCCGTGCAATTGCCGAGCGATGGTCCGAACTGGCAGGGCATGCGCCTCTCGCGCAACCGCCACTGGGGCCACCCGGCGCTCGTTGCCTTTATCCAGAGGTTCGCCAAGGACGCCCGGCAGAAGATCGGCTGGCCCGGCCTGCTTGTCGGCGATATGTCGCAGCCCCGTGGCGGCCCCATGCTCACCGGTCATGCCAGCCACCAGATCGGCCTCGACGTGGACATCTGGCTCGATCCGGCACCGAGGCGCCGCTTCACGGCGGAGGAGCGCGAGGAGTTGAGCGCCACCTCCGTCATCGCCAGCCGCTCCGAGATCAACCCCAACATCTGGAGCGCTGATCATGCGCGGCTGATCAAGCTGGCCGCCTCCTACCCCCAGGTCGGCCGTATCTTCGTCCATCCCGCCATAAAGAAGACGCTGTGCGCCTGGGCCGGTGCCGACCGTGCGTGGCTGAACAAGGTGCGCCCGATCTACGGCCACAACTATCATTTCCACGTGCGGCTGAAATGCCCCGTGGGCGCCATGGGCTGCAAGGATCAGGCACCGCCACCGCCTGGCGATGGCTGCGACGAGACCCTCGCCTGGTGGCTGTCGGACAAGCCCTATGCGCCGCCGGACAAGAAGACGCCGCCCGTCCCGCCGAAACCGCTGCTGCTCTCCGATCTGCCTCGTGGCTGCACGGCCGTGCTCAGGGCACCTTGACGCGGTCGTCACGGCCGGTTTTCAAGCGCATGGCCACGTGCTAGAGCGTGATCCCGAAAAGTGGCAACCGGTTTTCGGAAAAGATCACGCTCAAGAGCAGGATAGCGATTCCACACGGCCCGGCTCCTTGCGAAAGACGATTGGCGATTCATGACCCAGACACGCACTGAAACGGATTCCTTCGGCCCGCTCGAAGTTCCCGCAGATAAATACTGGGGCGCTCAGACCCAGCGCTCCCTCGGCAATTTCAAAATCGGCGGCGAGACCATGCAAACACCGCTGATCCGCGCCCTCGGCATCATCAAACAGGCCGCCGCCCGCACCAATATGGAGCTGGGCAATCTCGATCCCGGGATCGGCAAGGCCATCGTCGCCGCCGCCGACGAAGTCATCGCCGGCAAACTCGACGACCATTTTCCCCTGGTTGTCTGGCAAACCGGATCCGGCACCCAGACCAACATGAACGCCAACGAGGTGATCTCGAACCGGGCGATCGAGATCCTGGGCGGCAAGATGGGCTCGAAGAGCCCGGTGCATCCCAACGATCACGTCAACCGCTCGCAATCCTCGAACGACACCTTCCCCACGGCCATGCATATTGCCGTCACCGAGGAGATCCACCATTCGCTCATTCCCGCGCTCGAGCATCTCAAGAGAGCGCTCGATGAGAAGGTCGCGGCCTGGGCCGACATCATCAAGATCGGGCGCACCCACCTGCAGGATGCAACACCCCTCACGCTCGGGCAGGAGTTCTCCGGCTATGCGGCCCAGGTCGCCTACGGCATCGACCGTGTGAAATCGGCCCTGCCGCGGCTTTATTGGCTAGCGCAAGGCGGCACCGCGGTCGGCACCGGTCTCAACGCGAAAAGAGGCTTTGCCGAGACCTTTGCCCGCCATGTCGCCGAGATCACCGGCTTGCCCTTCGTGACGGCGCCGAACAAGTTCGAGGCGCTGGCGAGCCATGACAGCATGGTCGAGATCTCCGGCCAGCTCAACGTTGTCGCTGCCAGCCTGTTCAAGATCGCGCAGGATATCCGCTTGCTCGGCTCGGGCCCGCGCTCCGGCCTTGGCGAGCTGCACTTGCCGGAAAACGAGCCCGGCTCGTCCATCATGCCGGGCAAGGTTAACCCCACCCAATGCGAGGCGCTCACCATGGTGTGCTGCCAGGTCATGGGCAATAACGTGACCGTCAGCATTGCTGGCTCCCAGGGCAATTTCGAGCTCAACGTGTTCAAGCCGGTGATGGTGTTCAATGTGCTCCAGTCCATCCGGCTCCTCGCTGAAGCCGCCAGGAGTTTCACCGATAATTGCGTGGTCGGAATCGAGCCGAACCGCCGCCGCATCGAGGAGCTCATGGAGCGCTCGCTCATGTTGGTCACGGCCTTGGCGCCCAAGATCGGCTATGACCGTGCCACCGAGATAGCCAAGGCGGCCCACAAGAACGGGACCACCCTGCGCGAGGAGGCGCTGAGGCTCGGCTATGTCAGCCCCGAGGAGTTCGATCAGATCGTGCGTCCCGCCGATATGATCGGTCCCAATTGAAGCTGGAGCTGCCCCCAGAGCGCTCTGATGATCGGCCGTCGAAACGGTCGGTCATCGTCGCCGGCCACCCGACCAGCCTGTCGCTGGAGCCGGAATTCTGGGCGGCGCTTCGGGCGATCGCCGACGAGAGGAAGATCACTCTCAACCGGTTGATTACCGAGATCGACGGTCAGCGCGGACGTCGCGGCCTGTCGAGCGCCGCGCGCGTTTTCGCCCTGCGTTACCTCGGCCAGTATGTGAACCGGTTGGGATCGCTGAACCCGGCCGACGGCAATATGGACTGACCCCGTTCGGCCTCGTCTTCTGCCGCTTGCTTGTGCGCCTCGGGACGCCGCGTGCTCCGCCGCTCCAGGATTCGCTGCGCCTGCTGCGGGCGCTGCCTTCGCCAGATCGGAGATGCCGGCGCATCCTGTGCGCGGATCGTGCGTCGCGCCGGGACCGTGCTGCGTCTTGGCTCTGTTTCAGCCGGCGTCGTTCGGACCGTTGGCCGCCTGAGGGGCAGGCGCGAGGTGGTGTCATCGGGCGATAAGGGCTTTTCGATCCAAGGTACCGGGGCCAGCGGCAAGGGAGCAACCTCGACCTCCGGTGCGGCCGGCGGCGCAGCTTGGGCAGGCGGCGCAGCTTGAGCAGGCGCCGCGTTGGCCCCTGCGCGCTGCTCTGCCGCGCGACGCGCCTGCTCTTCAGCTTGCCGGCGGGCGATTTCGGCCTGCCGCTCCTCTTCGAGGCGGCGTGCCTCCGCGGCCTTTCTCGCCTCTTCCGCTTGCCGCGCCTCCTCGGCTTGCCGCGCTTCCTCGGCCTTGCGCGCTTCCTCGGCTTGCCGGGCTTGCTCAACCTTCCGGGCTTCCTCAGCCTTGCGTGCCTCTTCGGCCTGGCGGGCAGCCTCCTCCGCCGCGCGGCGCTCCTCTTCCTGCTTGCGCGCCGCCTCCTGTTCCCTCTGCAGCCGTTCCTGCTCCCGCTGCAGCGCCTCCAGCCGCTCGATATTCTCTCGCAGAACCCGCACCGTCAGATCCGAGCGCAAGGCAGCCACGTCATAGCTGCGCGACAGCGCGTCCGGCATGCCGCTCAGGGCAATGTCGAGCTTCGGCTGGCCTTCGAGCTCCGTCAGCCGCAGCGTGAACGCGCTGTCGAGTCCGCCGCTGGCAAGATCGAAATAGCTGCGCAGCTCTCCTTTCGCCGCATCGCCGGCAACCGGGATCGGCTCGAAGCGGATCACGCCTTCGCTCAGGAAAACCGGCGCTGCGCCTCCGGCAAAGGCCATCTGGCCGGAACTGAACGCGGTGGCGATGGCTTGATCGAGCTCCTCGACCGTGGTGACGGCCTTGAACCGTTCGGTCAGAGCCCGCGGGTCGAACGCCCTGACGACCGGCTCGCGCAGCGCGTAGCGGCCCTCGCCTTTGAGATTGGCGATGATGCCGGCTGGGCTGCGCCCGCTGCCGGAGAACCGCAGGTCGAGATCCAGCGCGCCGTCGGCGGCCGGCTGCCCCTGGGCGAAGCTCAGAACGGCCGCCAGGGGCAGTTGCTCGACGCGGGCCGTCCCGCGCACGTTCAGCTCCATGCCCGCCGCCTCGGCCGCGAGGTCCAAGGCTACCGGAGCGCCATAGAGCTCGGCATTGGCATCGGCCACGGTGAGCTTGCCATCTCCGGTCAGAATGCGAAACCGTGCATTGCTCAGCGGCAGCGTCTCCGTCAGGTCCAGCCGATCGACCTTGACCGCGAGATCGGTCGCAAGGCTGCGGAGGCGGCTCAAGGCGAATGGCTGGGCAGACCACAGATCCGCGTCATCCAGCCCGATGGTGAGCCCAGCGATGTCGCCCGCGCCCGGCGAGAGCAGCGCTGTGCCAAGCGCCCAGGGCGCCGACAGCCGAGAGAATACCAGGTCCCCGTCCAGCTTGGGGTGCGGTCCTCTCTGGAGGCTCAAGGTGCCGGTCGCATTCTCCGCTCCCAACCTGAGCTTGAGCTCGTCCACGGTCACGCTGTCCTCGGCTCCGCGCAGATTGGCCGTCAGCATCAGCTCCGGCAGGGTCGGCATCATCCCGGACGGAGCAGGCTCGCTCGTCTGCCGGTCGAGGCCCAGCACGCCAGCCAGCTTGACCGGATCGAGCGACGACACGGACACCCGCCCGTCAAACGAGCGCTGCTCGCCCCGGCGAAACGTGATGTTGGCCGTGCTCTCGCTGTCCAGCAACGATCCATGCACCGTCAGCTTCACATCCGCGTTCGTGGCCCCTTCCGCGTGCAGGCGCACGCTTGCCGGCCCGTCGGCACGATCCGGCGCCGGCAGTGGGACCGGTAACTGTGCCAGCAGCGCCGCGGCACTCCCGTTGTCCAGTTTGGCGTCGACGGCGAACCCGCCCTTGTCGATCGCCCCCGGTTCGCCGGCATAACGGCCGTCGAACGCGATCTTGGTGGTGCCGGCCGTGCCGGTCACGGCGAGATTGATCGCGCTGCGCCCCGGCTTGGCTGCTGCATCGATGCGGGCGTCGAGCACGGTGGGCCCCACACGCGCCAACAGATCCGACCAGGAGGAACCTGTCGCCTCGTCCTTCTCTCGCTTGCGCCCGATCGCCTCTTCGAGCAGGCGCGCCACCGGCTGTGGATCCGGTGCATCGAGGGTGAGCGCGACCGCCCCTTCCGGGCTTTCCGCGACATTGCGCACCTCGCCCGAGACGGCGAGCTTCGCACCCGAGAGATCGGCAATGTGCAGCGTTCCGACATGGAGATCCCCGGCCCTGAGCGCCACGTTGGCCTTGACCCCCGCGAGGTCGATGCCGCGGTAGCGAGCCCGGTCGATCGCAAGGTCCAAGGTGGCATCCACCGTCTTGAGCCACGCCCGGTCCACGCCCGCCAGAATCGCCGGCAATGAGGCCAGGCCCCCAGCTCCCTCCGGCTCGGCGAACCGCGCCAGCCCGTATTGCTCCGGCGCGATGTCGTCGAGGTCGATGTGATCGGCCGCGAGCTTCAGCAGCCATTGCGGCCGCTCGCCGCTGCTTACCACCAGCGAGCCCGTGCCCGACGCGTCGTCGACCGTATAGGCGACGTCGGTCAAAGCAAGGTCGCTCCGTCCGAGGGCGAACCCGCCCCGCGCCTCGACCGGCACCGGCACGTCCGGCGTTTCGGACGGGATGCTGGCGGCTGCCGCATCGGCCGGGTTTTGGGGAGGCGCCGTCTCGTCCACACGCGCCCAGGCCAGGAAAGTCGCGAGATCCTGGCCGGCAAGCTCGAACTGCCCCGTGAACCGCTCACCGCCCCGATCATAGCGCCCCGCCAGCATCAAGCGCACCCGTCCGGGCGCAACGCCGGAGAGACGCCGGATCTCGATCCCATCCCTGTTCGCATCCACCACCAGGATCAGGTTTTCGATGGTCGAATGGGCAAGCTCGAAAAACGTCGTCTTGACACCGACCCGCGCGGAGAGCCCGTCCGGCAGCTCCCCCACCAGCTGCTGCAGCGCGTCGAGAATGCCATCCCGGTCGAGCGGGATCCGGCGTCGGTCCGTCAGGCTCGCCAGCGCGACCCGGTTCGCCTCCAAGCTGGCGGTGACGACCGGCTTCTCGCCCAGGGCAATGGCGGCCGTACCCTTGATCAGGCGGGAAACGTCGTTGCGATCTCCAAGCGCGATTTCGATGCCCGTCAAGGTCACCTGCTCGAAGCTGCCGAGAAGATTGGCGCGCAGGAAGAACGGCCCCGGCGGTGGCCCCCTGTCGCTCTTCGCCGGCACTCCGCCCGGTTCCGATTTCGGCACCAGCCGTTCCACCGTCAGCGTACCGGTCAGCGGCTGCTCGTCATTGCCTTCCTTGAGCTCGCCGCTGAAGGCGAAGCTCAGTCCGGCGCCCGAAGCCGGAGCAGCGCGCAGCGCGAGCGCGATCGGGCCGTCGCCCCGCGGCCGCGACGTGTTGATGGTGAAGTGGAACTTGCGCTCGGCATAATCCGCCGTGCCGCTCATGCGATACGGCCCCGCCAGCGTCTTGGCCGACAGATCCATGGCGACATGGTCGAACCGGATCGTGGTGTCGCGCCGCTGGTCGTTCAGGAGCAGCGTGCCGTCGCTGATCGCCACGTTGTCCAGCATGATGTCGTCGACCGGCATCTGCGGGTCTATGTGGCCCTTGTCGGATATCGGCAGGATCAGCCGCCCGTCTGCGGTGCGCTCCAGGGTCATGACCGGTGAGACCAGCCGCGCATCGGTGATGGCGAACTGGCCCCGCAGCAGCGCGGGAATGGACAGGCGCGCTTCCAGCTGCTGAATGTGCAGCAAGCGCGACGGCCCCGCCTCCGGCTCGCCCGACACCGTCACGTCCTCGATCGACAGCAGCGGAATGGGCAGCACGCGCAGCGCGATGTTGCCGCCGACCGTCACCTGGCGGCCGGTCACCCGGCTGCCATAGTCCTCGATCCGGTCGCGATAGAGGTTCCAGTCGATGAAGTAGGGCGCGATCAATGCCGCGGTCAGCACGAAGATCGCCAGGATGCCGGCCCAGAGCAATGGGGACTTCATCGTCGCTGTTTCCGTCGGCGCACAGGCATGGTTTGCTCACTGCGACCACAGGTCCTCGCGGGCACGATCGCCCGCGGCTAAATGGCATTTCAACCGAAGATAATCAACACCCCCGCCGGCTACCACCTCCATCATATGCTGTTCGGCCGACGCGCACAGCCCACTATAGCGCGACGATTTTCCCGGGATTGAGGATATTCTGCGGGTCGAAAGCACGCTTGAGCGCCCGCATATAGGCCAGGGCCGGCCCATGCTCGGCCTCGAGGAACTTCATTTTGCCGCGCCCGACCCCGTGCTCGCCGGTGCAGGTGCCCTCCATGGCCAATGCCCGCAACGCCAGCCGTTCAGTGAATGCCTTCACGCGCTTCACATCGTCCGGATCGTCCATGTCGCAGAACACCATCACGTGGAAATTGCCGTCGCCCACATGCCCGACGATCGGTCCGAACATCCCGTGCGCCTCCAGGTCGCGCTTGGTGTCGATCACGCAGTCCGCCAGGCGCGAGATCGGCACGCACACGTCTGTTGCCAACACGGATTTCCCTGGCAAATACGCGCGCCCGGCCCAGAACACGTCGTGCCGCGCCTGCCACAGCCGGCTGCGGTCCTCCTGGTGCGTCGCCCAGGCAAAGGTTCCCCCGCCATTGGCCGCCGCGATCTCCGCGAACAGCTCGCTCTGCTCGCGCGTGCCGGCCGGCGTGCCGTGGAACTCCAGGAACAGGGTCGGAACCTCGGCCAGCCCGAGCTCGGAATAGGCATTGCACACCCGCACCTGATCCGCGTCCAGAAGCTCGATCCGCGCCACCGGCAGACCCAGCTGGATCGTCTGGATCACCGCCTGGCACGCCCCTTCCAGGCTGTCGAAGGGGCAAACCCCGGCCGAAATGGATTCGGGAATTCCGTAGAGCCTCAGCGTCACCTCGGTGATGATGCCGAGCGTGCCCTCGGAGCCGACCAGCACGCGGGTGAGATCGTAGCCCGCGGCGGACTTCCGCGCGCGCCGCGCGGTGTGGATCACCTCGCCACTGGCCATCACCGCCGTGAGGTTCAGCACGTTCTCCCGCATCGTGCCATAGCGCACCGCATTGGTGCCGGACGCGCGGGTCGCGGCCATGCCGCCAATGCTGGCATCCGCCCCCGGATCGATCGGGAAGAACAGACCGGTATCGCGCAGATGCTCGTTTAGCGCCTTGCGGGTCACGCCGGCCTGCACCCGGCAGTCCAGATCCTGAGTATTGACCTCAAGAATCCGATTCATCCGCGTGAGATCTATGGAAATTCCACCATCCGGCGCTGTGATATGGCCTTCGAGCGAGGTGCCCGTGCCATAGGCGATCACCGGGGTGTTCGTCGCCGCGCAGGCCCTCACGATGGCCTGCACCTCCTCCGTGCTCTCCACGAAGGCGACCGCATCCGGCAGGCCGGCCGCATTCCACGTCTGGTCGCGCCCATGCTGGTCGCGCACCGCCTCGGCGGTCGACAGCCGTTCCCCCAATAAGTCCCGCAGCGCCGCAATCGTCTGGGCGACCCCGGCAGCTGACCTCGTTCTGGCAGGCTCACCCATGCTGGGCATCCTCCTGAGTTACGTTTTCCGCCGAGCAGACCATCTCTCCGCAGCATCATGCCCCGCATGGGAAACGCGATGCCGCAGCCACCCGCAACCGGTCTTGCACAGTTGCCATCGTCTGCTATGGCTTTGGGCCCGGCCACGCCCGTTCGTTTGCGGCGGCGCCGGGCAGCCAGATGATCTCGGGGACACCAGGAAATCCATGAAGTTCAGCGCACCCTTCGAATCGACAGTCATGCGGGTCGAGCCGCAGTGGATTGATTATAACGGCCATCTCAACATGGCCTATTACAGCGTGCTGTTCGACCGCTGCACCGACGAGGCCTTCGCCTTGTTCGGCCTTGGTCCCGACTACGTCAAGCAAAAGAACGCCTCGTTCTACACCCTGGAGGTCCACATCACTTATCTCCGTGAGCTCATGGTTGATGCACCGGTCAGGGTCACCCTGCAGCTTCTGGATTATGACGCGAAGCGCTGCCATATCTTCCAGGAGATGTACCATGCCGAGGAAGGGTTCCTGTCGGCCACCTCCGAGCAGATATCCCTGCACGTGGACATGAACTTGAAGAAGAGCGCGCCTTTTCCGGATGACGTGCTGGCCCGCATCAAAGCCATGCGCGAGGCTCATGCCGACTTGCCGATACCCCCGCAGGTCGGCCATGTGATTGGCATACCGCGCAAGGCCTGACGCGCCGCCACCGAGGACAGAGGGATGACGGTTGCTGCACTGGCAAGATCAGCTGGCATCGAGAGCCGATCGGTGCAGCCGCTCGTCCGCCCTATTCCATATCGTGACCCTCTGACCGCCTTTGCCTCGTTCGCCGACCAGCCGATGGCGCTGCTGTTCGACTGCCCCGCGGTGGAAGCGGCGCGCAGCCGCTATGCCTATATCTGCGCATCGCCTTTCGCCACCGTGCGTGCGGCCGGCGACCGGGTCACGGTGACCACAGGCGCCGAGGTCAGGCGCTGCCAGGCCAATCCTTGGGATGTGCTGGCGAATGCTGTCCGTCCCTATCGGATGGTGTCGCTGCGCGACGGTCTACCCCCTTTCCAGGGCGGCGCCGCCGGCCTGCTCGGTTATGAGCTCAACCGGCATCTGGAACACGTGCCCGGCCCCAATGGTCAAGGGCTTGCCTGCCCCGACATGGCAGTGGGCCTCTATGACGTGATCGCCGCCTTCGACTGTATGGAGCGTCGGGCCTGGATCATCTCCTCGGGCCTGCCCGCGCGCGGCGATGCCGAGCGGCGCCGACGGGCGGAGCAGCGCGCCGACTGGCTCGAGGGTGCGCTTGCGCTGGCGGAGGCACTGCCCAGCCTCAACACCGCTGCGCGCGCCACCGTCAGGGCCGAACTGCCTCGCGAAGACTATCTCCAGCGAATTGCCCGCGTGAAGGATTATATTCTCGCTGGAGACATTTATCAGGCGAACTTCACCCAACGCTTCATGGCGCCCCTTCCCTCCGGGCTCGCGCCGTTCGACCTCTACCGGCGCCTGCGCGAGCGTAGCCGCGCGCCATTCTCCGTCTATCTCAACATCGATCCGGACACCGCCCTGCTGTCGGTCTCGCCCGAGCGTTTCCTCAAGCTCGACGGCTTCGGACATATCGAGACCCGCCCGATCAAGGGCACCCGCCCGCGCGGACGGGATGCGACGGAGGACGAGGCCCTCGCCCGTGAGCTCATCGCCAGCGAGAAGGACCGGGCCGAGAACCTGATGATCGTTGACCTCATGCGCAATGATCTCTCTCGTGTGTGCCTGCCCGGCTCGGTCAAGGTGCCAACCCTGTTCGGGCTGGAGAGCTTTCCGGCCGTGCATCACCTGGTGTCGGTGGTGGAAGGCCGGCTCAGGCCCGAGCACGACGCTATCGACCTGCTGCGGGCCGCCTTTCCCGGCGGTTCCATCACCGGTGCCCCGAAGATCAGGGCCATGGAGATCATCGCCGAGCTGGAGGTCGCGCCTCGCGGCCCCTATTGTGGCTCGGCCTTCTGGCTCGGCTTTTCCGGCAACATGGATTCGAGCATCCTCATTCGCTCGCCCGTCGTTGCCGATAGTCAGGTCATCATCCAGGCCGGTGGCGGCATCGTGGCCGACAGCGATCCCGAAGAAGAATACGAGGAAAGCCTGGTCAAGGCCCGCGCCATGATCGAGGCCGTGCAAATCACCTCCGGCCAGCCTGACCATGCAGATCTCGATTGACGGCCGCATCGTTCCCGCGGCGGAGGCCTCCGTGCCGGTGGCCGACCGCGGCTTCACCCTCGGCGACGGCCTGTTCGAGACCATGGCGGTGCATGAGGGCCGGGTGTTGCGGCTGGAGGCGCATCTTGCCCGTTTGCGCCAAGGGCTTGCGGCCCTGCGCCTGCCGCTGGCCTTGCCTGACCAAGATCTGGCAGACCGTATTCATGCCTTGGTGGCCGTCAATAACTTGCGCGAAGGCTCGCTCCGCCTCACGATAACCCGTGGCCAAGGTCCCCGCGGCCTCTTGCCGGCCGACCCGCCCCGGCCCGGCGTGATCATCACGGCCAGCCCCTGGGCAAGCCGGCCGACCGAGATTGCGGCGATCATCGCCCGCTCCACCCGCCGCAACGAGCACTCGCCCCTCTCGCGCGTGAAGGCGCTGGGCTATCTCGACAGCATCCTGGCGCTTATCGAGGCGCAGGAGCAGGGCGGGCAGGAAGCCATCCTGCTGAACAGTGCCGGGCTCGCCGCCTGCGCCTCCGCCGCGAACCTGTTCGTCATGCGTCAGGGTAAGCTGCTGACCCCGCCCGTGAGCGACGGCGTGCTGCCGGGCATCGTCAGGGGTGAGATCATCGCGCGCCACGGAGGACAGGAACGCTCGCTTGACCCCGCCGACCTCGCCGCAGCCGACGAGATCATCCTGAGCAACAGCCTCGGCCTGCGCTCGGTGGTGAGGCTCGATGAAAAGCCGATCGGAGCCGGCGCCGCGGGGCCTGTTGCACGGCAACTCGCCGCGGCTATCCCCTTCCCTGGCCATTCACGCCATTGCCGCGCTTGACGCGGCAATCCAGGGCCAAGCGGAACGCCCTTGCCGTGGCGGTTTTGGAGAAAGATAAGCTATTTCCGTCATTGCCGCGCTCGACGCGGCAATCCAGGGCCAAGCGGAACGCCCTTGCCGTGGCGGTTTTGGAGAAAGATCAGCTATTTCCGTCATTGCCGCGCTCGACGCGGCAATCCAGGGCCAAGCGGAACGCCCTTGCCGTGGCGGTTTTGGAGAAAGATCAGCTATTTCCGTCATTGCCGCGCTTGACGCGGCAATCCAGGGCCAAAGGGGAAGACAGAGCCACAGGCCCGGTCAAGCCGACATGACAAGCCTGAGGGCTTGAATCAGCAACTTACGATCACCCCAGCCCGATCGGCTCGCGCGAGGTGGCGACGCGCGGGTCGATCCCGGCCTTGCGCAAGGTGCGTTCCAGCAGCTGCTCGTAGATCGGCCGCCCTCCGGCCCAATGGGCGAACAGGTTCGCGGTCACGGCCGTGATCATCACCGGCAGCAGCAAGGTGTAGGAGCCGGTCAGCTCGATCGCCAGCGCCACGCCCACGATCGGCGCCCGCACGCTCGCGGTGAACAGCCCGCCCATGGCCGCCACCGCGAAGGCTGTCGGCGCAATGGCGAAATCCGATCCGAGCCCATTGGCCAGCCCGCCGAAAGCAAGGCCCACGCATGTGGCCAGCGTCAGGATCGGCGCGAAGATGCCGCCCGGCACGCCGGTAGAATAGCTGGTGACGGTGGTGAGGAACCGCAGCAGCGCCAGCCCGAGCAGAACCCAGAACCCCGGATTGTGGCTTGCTAGTTCCTCGATCACCGCCTCGCCGCCCCCAACCGCCCAGGGCGCCAGCACGAACAGCATGCCGATCATGAGCCCGATCACCGCCGGATAGGCATAAGGCAGGCGCTTCTCGCAGGCGGCCGCGAAATCCGACGCCGCAAGCAGGCCGGCATTGAGCGCGACGCCAACCAGCCCGAGCAGCCCTCCCAGCACCAGGAAGCCGGGCAGGCTCCACAGCGGCACCGCGTGCACCATGATGTCGAGGTCCGGCGCCGGGCTGGTCAAATTTTGCAGCACCACGGCCGACAGGCAGGACGCGACGATCACGCCCATATAGGTGCGGAACGTGTAGGGAAACTGCCGGTGCGTCTCCTCGATCACGAACAGCACCGCCGCCAGCGGCGCATTGAACGCGCAGGCAAGGCCGGCGGCGGCGCCCGCGGCAAGCAGTCCGCGACGCTCGAAATCGATGATGCGCGACCATTCGGCAAGCGCTGCCGCAACCGAGGCGCCGATATGTATGGTCGGTCCTTCGCGGCCCAGCACCAGCCCTGAGGAAATCGACAGTAACCCGGCAAGGAACTTCACCGGCAGCACCCGGCGCCAGTGCACCTCGCGCAAGCCTTCGAGCGCGCCCTCCAATTCCTGCACGCCACTGCCGCCTGCTTCCGGCGCATAGCGCTTCACCAGAAACACGCACAGCACCGTAATCGCCATCGTGACCAGCGCTGCCGATACCACCAGCCATGGCCCGCCGACGACCGTGCCCAGCCACTGTGGCCACTGGATCAGCCAATCGATGCCCAAATGAAACACGGTGCCGAGCACGCCGACCACCAGTCCCACCAGCGCCGCCAGTCCCATATACTTGGCTTGGCCACGTCGCTGCTGTTGCTCGGTCTCCTCCACCGGTCCCCGCATCCTCAATGCTGCACATCTGCAGGGGACCTATCATCCGCGACTCGCGGGATCAACGGGTCGAATCATCCGCAAGCGGTGCTATATAGGCTGCATGACCTCTTCTCTGGATACAGACCGATGACGCCGCGCCCCATGGACCTCTCGGATTTCGACGACGAGGTGCCGCCGCCATCGGCTGGCGGCATCGCCGCGCGGGCCATGGCGCGGCCCATGGGCGATGCGCCCTATTTGACCGCCCTCAACCCCGAGCAGCGTGAGGCGGTGGAAGCGCTCGACGGTCCGGTTCTGGTTCTGGCCGGCGCCGGCACCGGCAAAACCCGGGTGCTCACTACCCGCCTTGCCCATATCCTGGCCACCGGCCGTGCCTTTCCCGGCCAGATCCTGGCGGTGACCTTCACCAACAAGGCAGCCCGCGAGATGAAGGACCGCATCGGCCTGCTCATTGGCGGCGTGGTCGAAGGCATGCAGTGGCTCGGCACCTTCCACTCCATCGGCGTCAAGGTCTTGAGGCGGCATGCCGAGCTCGTGGGCCTGCGCCCAGACTTCTCGATCCTGGACACCGACGATCAGATCCGGCTGCTCAAGCAGGTGATCGCCGCCGCCGACATTGACGAGAAGCGCTGGCCGGCCCGTCACCTCGCCAGCCTCATCGACAGCTGGAAGAACCGTGGGCTCACCCCCGACCGGGTGCCGGCGGGCGAATCCCACGCCTATGCCAATGGCCGCGGTGCTGAGCTCTATGGCGACTACCAGGCGCGCATGAAGGTGTTGAACGCCTGCGACTTCGGCGACCTGCTGCTGGAGCCCCTGCGCCTGTTCCAGGACAATCACGAGGTGCTGCAGTCCTTTCAGCGCAAGTTCAAATACATGCTGGTGGACGAATACCAGGACACAAACGTCGCCCAGTATCTCTGGCTGAGGCTCTTGGCCCAGGGGCACAGGAACATCTGCTGCGTGGGCGATGACGACCAGTCGATCTATGGCTGGCGCGGGGCGGAGGTGGATAACATCCTGCGCTTCGAGAAGGACTTTCCGGGCGCCAAGGTCATCCGGCTGGAGCGCAACTACCGCTCCACGCCCCACATCCTCGCCGCCGCCTCGGCCCTCATCGCCCATAACGAAGGCCGGCTCGGCAAGACCCTGCACACCGACGTCGCCACTGGTGAGAAGGTGGTGGTGCGCGGCCACTGGGATGCGGAGGAGGAAGCCCGCGCCATCGGCGAAGACATCGAGGCGGCCCATGCTCGCGGCCAGTCCTATAACGAAATGGCCATCCTGGTGCGTGCGTCCTTCCAGATGCGCGAATTCGAGGACCGCTTCATCACCTTAGGGCTCCCCTACAAGGTGGTGGGCGGCCCGCGTTTCTATGAGCGGCAGGAGATCCGCGACGCGCTCGCCTATCTCAAGGTGACGGCCCAGCCCGACAACGACCTCGCCTTCGAGCGCATCGTGAACGTCCCCAAGCGGGGCATCGGCGATTCCAGCGTCAAGAAGGTGCATGAAGTGGCCCGCGCGCAAGGAACGTCGCTGTTCCGCGCGGCCGAGATGATGGTCGACACCGACGAGCTGCCCGCCAAGGCGCGGACGGCCTTGAAGCAGCTCATCCAGAGCTTCCGCCGCTGGTGCTCCCTGCTCGACGGCATGCCCCATACCGACCTGGCCGAGATGGTGCTGGATGAGTCCGGCTATACCGAGATGTGGCAGAACGACCGCAGCCCCGAGGCGCCCGGGCGGCTGGAAAATCTGAAGGAGCTGGTGCGCTCCATGGGCGAGTTCGAGACCATGAACGGCTTCCTCGAGCACATCGCCCTGGTGATGGACGCCGACAACCAGGCCTCCGACGACAAGGTCAGCATCATGACCCTGCACTCGGCCAAGGGGCTGGAATTCGACACCGTATTCCTGCCGGGCTGGGAGGAAGGGCTTTTCCCCCATCAGCGCTCGCTGGACGAGAACGGCCGCGCCGGCCTGGAGGAGGAACGGCGCCTCGCCTATGTCGGCATCACCCGGGCGCGCAAGTTCTGCACCATCTCCTTCGCCCAGAACCGGCGCGTGCACGCCCTATGGCAAAGCGCCCTACCCTCGCGTTTCGTCGACGAGCTGCCGGAGGACGATGTCGAGATCGAGCGCTCCTCCTCGAATTACAGTTCGTATGGCCGCGGCTGGGCCTTCGGCGAGAGTCGGTTCGACACCATGAATCCCTACCAGACCGACTATGCGACCCCCGGCTGGAAGCGGGCCCGCCAGGCCTATGACAGCGGCCAGTCCGTGCGCTCCGCCCCCCATTTCATTGAAGGCGAGCTTGTCGCCCGCGAGGATGCGGACGCCGTGCGTTTCAGCCGCGGCGAGCGCGTGCTGCATGGCAAATTCGGCGAGGGCACCGTCACCGGCGTCGACGGCAACAAGCTGACCATCGACTTCGACGAGGCCGGGGAAAAACGGGTGCTGGCGAGCTTCGTCGAGCGGGTCTAGTCAAGCCGGCCCATGACGGTTTTTCAGTGATCGTCATCACCGGCCTTGAGCCGGTGATCCAGGGCCACAAGGGAAGGCCAGTGCCCTGCGGGGTGGCTACTACCAGCGCACCAGCGCCGCCCCCCAGGTGAAGCCGCCGCCCATGGCCTCCATCAGCACCAGGTCGCCCCGGCGGATGCGCCCGTCCTTCACGGCCACGTCCAGCGCCAGCGGTATGGAGGCGGCCGAGGTGTTGCCGTGCACATCCACGGTGAGCACCACCTTGCTTTCGGGAATGCCGAACCGCTTGGCGGTGCTGTCGAGAATGCGCTTGTTGGCCTGGTGCGGCACCACCCAGTCCACATCCTCGGCCGTAAGACCCGCATCCGCGAGGGTCTCGCCCATCACGCTGGCGATGTTGATCACCGCGTGCTTGAACACCTCTTTGCCCTCCATGCGCAAATGACCCACGGTCTGCGTGCTGGAAGGGCCGCCATCCACATAGAGCTTGTCCTTGTGCCGCCCGTCGGAATGCAGCCGGGTGGCGAGCACGCCGCGATCCGCAACGCTGCCTTGGCCCTCCTGCGCCTCCAGCACCACGGCGCCGGCCCCGTCGCCGAACAGCACGCAGGTGGTACGGTCCGACCAGTCGAGGATGCGCGAGAAGGTCTCCGCGCCGATCACCAGCGCACGCTCGGCGCCGCCGGCCCGCACCATCGCGTCCGCCACGGACAGGGCATAGACGAAGCCGGAGCACACCGCCTGCACGTCGAAGGCCGCCCCGCGTGTCATGCCCAGTTCCGCCTGCACCGAGGTCGCGGTCGCCGGAAAGGTGTTGTCGGGGGTGGACGTGGCCAGCACGATCAGGTCGATGGCGTCCGCCCCGATGCCCGCATCCGCGAGGGCGGCCCGTGCCGCCGCGACCGCCAGATGGCAGGTGGTCTCCCCGTCCGCGGCGATGCGCCGCTCGCGAATCCCGGTACGCTCGACGATCCACTCGTCGCTCGTGTCCACGAACTGGGCGAGATCGTTATTGGTGAGGACCTTGGCCGGGAGGTACGAACCGATACCCTGAATAACCGCACGCCGCATCGGGTCAGACCCCCTCCGCCTTCAACGCCGAGCTGTCGTCGGTCTGCCCGGCGTTGTACTTGGCGGCGAGGTCGGCCGCGATCTTCTCGATCAAGCGGTTGCGGGTCGTTTCCACAGCCACGTCGATGGCGGCGGCGAATCCGATCGCGTCCGTGCCACCATGGCTTTTCACGACGATGCCGTTCAATCCGAGCAAAACGCCTCCGTTCTTGGTTCGCGGGTCGAGCCGCGCCTTCAGCGCATCGAAGGCGCCGCGCGACAAGAGATAGCCGATCCGCGTGAGCAGGGAGCGGTTCATGGCCTGTTTCAGATAGGCCGTCAACTGCCGCACGGTTCCCTCGGCGGCCTTGAGGGCGATATTTCCGGTAAAGCCCTCGATCACGAACACATCCACCGTTCCCTTGCCGAGGTCGTCGCCCTCGACGAAGCCGCAATATTCGATGGGCAGCTTGGCCTCGCGCAGGCGGCGGCCCGCCTCGCGCACCTCCTCCACGCCCTTCATCTCCTCGATGCCGACATTCAGCAGCCCTACCGTGGGCCGCTCCACCCCCAGCATGCAGCGGGCCATCGCCTCGCCCATGACGGCGAAGTCGAACAGCTGGTCCGCATCCGCCCCGATGGTCGCGCCAAGATCGAGCACGATCGAATCGCCGCGCAGCGTCGGCCAGAAACCGGCAATCGCCGGGCGCGAGATGCCGGGCATGGTCTTCAGGATGACCTTGGCCATCGCCATCAGCGCGCCGGTATTGCCGGCCGAGACCACCACGTCGGCCTCGCCCGCCTTCACCGCCTCGATCGCGCGCCACATGCTGGAGACGTTGCGGCCCCGGCGCAGCGCCTGGCTCGGCTTGTCCTCCATGGCGATCGCCACGTCCGTGTGCACGACCGCAGCCTTGTCCCGCACCCGCGGATAGCGATCGAGGACGGGCGCCAGCCTCCCCTGGTCCCCAAACAGCACAAATCTGATCTCGGGATGGCGCTCCAAGGCGATATCCGCGCCGGGCACGACGATCTCCGGCCCGCGGTCACCTCCCATGGCATCCAAAGCTATGGTCAGAGGATCAGGCATCAATGCGTAGCTATCACGGCCCTCACGGGATCAGCCACAGAATTGGTCGGCTGATTGGCCGATGTCGGCTTCGGCACAATACGCATTCGCCCGGTCGAGACAACAAGAAACTAAGGGCACGCGCTGAAGTCCGCATGGGTCAGCCGCATCAACGGCCGTTATCCTCCGGGCCGATCGCCTTCTTGAGCGCCAGGAGCGCAGCGAATGGAGTCTCATCCTGCTTTTCCTCCGGCTGCGCAGCATAGCCCGATTCGATCTCCGCCCCTTCCTTTCGGGGATATGGATCGATCACCAGGGCCAATTCCTCGGCCACCACGGCACCGAGATCGATGACGCCGTTCTCGATCACGTCCGGCGGATCCTCTCCGGCAATATCGACCACGGCCTCCGTCGCGCCCTCCCCAACCGGTGCCGGCCCTTGGATGAAGCTGCGCTCGAATTCCTGCTCGTAGACCCGCTGCAGCGGCTCCAGGGTGACGACGCAGACCTGCTCGGCTTCGGCGTGCAGCTGTCCGCTGACGCGCACGCCGTTGCCCCGCCAGGGCTTCAGCGAAAGCTTCGCTTCGAGCGCATCGAGCCGGGCCAGACCGAGCCAGCCCGCCAGAACCTCGCGCTCCGCTTGGGTCGCGACCAGCCGCTCCTCGAGCCCGTCCTCCCCCACCGCGGCGATTTCGAAAGGACGCTTGAAACCATCCGGATGACTGCTGCCGCCCGATCCGGCCTCGTCCACCTCTACCATTGTCGGCTCCTCAAAGTGTGGCAAGCCTCGGCGAGGTCAGCGGCGCAGAGCGCGTCTCGCCCTGCGGCGCCGGGTCCACGACAGGCAAACGTGCGTTCATGAGGTCATCGAGGCTCGCCGAATCAAGCGCCTCATCCAGCGCGATCACATAATTGGCGAGATCGGCGAAGCGGTTCCCGGCTTGCACGCCGTCTGCCGCCAGGTTGCGTGCGAGAAATGCCGCAACCATGGCCCTTTGGTCACTGGCCGCCAGCGCCTGGTCCAAGGCCTTGCCGCGGCCATAGAAGGCCTCGGCGAGCTTTCTGACCTTCTTGCCGACGGCAAGGTCGCCGACGCCGATCTCGCGCAGATTGTGGTCGAAATCGGTGAACATCACCGTGCAGATATCCTCGGCCAGGCCGGAGACCGGGCCCTGCTCGCGGCGCAGCCGCCGCAGCACCAGGATGGTGTGCAGCACCACCATCTCGAATCGCCCTTCCAGCGTGTCCGGCACGCCGAGCGCGCTGTACAGTCCGGGTTGCCGTGCCTGCGCCACAATCGCCGCGTAGATGGCGCGAGGGATACCGTCGCGGCGTCGCCGCCCAAGCAGTCTGTCGAATATCATGTTTAGAGCCGGTGGTGAAAGTGCAGGACCCTGCGCTTGCCAAGCCTGCCAAGTCCGGAGTAACTCGGACTGAAGAACAGCAGGTAAGATCGGGTCGTTCACCCTTCAAGTTAGAGGGATCCTCCGAGTGGTCAATCCTCCACGCGTCTCGCGCCGAATCGTGCTCCGCAACGGGCTGCTCGCCCTCGGCCTGGCCGGTGCCATTGCCGCCTGCAGCCCTGTCGTTGATCACCGAGGCTATCTGCCGCACGGCGATGACATCAAGAAGGTGCAGCCCGGCATGAGCAAGACCGAGGTACAGGCTCTCCTCGGCAGCCCCTCCACCACCGCCACCGTGAATTTCCACGGCGACAGCTACTACTACATCTCCGATACGGTCGAGCAGGCCGCCTTCTTCAAGCCCACGGTGGTCGAGCGGCAGATCTTCGCCGTCAGATTCAACCAGAACGACCAGGTCGAGAGCTTCGCCCTTTACGGACTGGAAGATGGCCGCGTCATCGATTTCAGCACGCGCCAGACGCCGACCCGCGGCAAGGAGCTGACCATCCTCCAGCAACTGTTCTCGAACGTCGGCAAGTTCAGCCCCGATTCGCTCGGCGGTGGCGGCGGCCGCGGGCCGGGCGGCTCGATCGGCGGCAGTCCGTTCTAGCGAGCATGGCCCCTGGATTTGCCGGGTCGAGCCTCTGACATTCTCTACAAAATCGTCATGCCCCGGCTCGACCGGGGCATCCAGGGCCACAGTTGCTGAGACTGATTAAGTCGTCATGCCGGCCTTGAGCCGGCATCCAGGGCCACACGGCACGAACGTTCCCCTTGCGGCCCCTGGATTGCCGCGTCAACCCTCGAAATTTCCCCGCAAAACCGTCATGCCCCGGCTCGACCGGGGCATCCAGGGCCACAGTTGCTGAGACTGATTAAGTCGTCATGCCGGCCTTGAGCCGGCATCCAGAGCCACACGACACGAATGTTCCCCTTGCAGCCCCTGGATTGCCGCGTCAACCCTCGAAATTCCCCGCAAAACCGTCATGCCCCGGCTCGACCGGGGCATCCAGAGCCACAGTTGCTGAGACTGATTAAGTCGTCATGCCGGCCTTGAGCCGGCATCCCAGGGCCACACGGCACCAACGTCCCCCTGCAGCCCCTGGATTGCCGCGTCAAGCGCGGCAATGACTAAGTTGCTGAGACTACCGTCATGCCGGCCTTGAGCCGGCATCCAGGGCAACCTGACAAGTGGAGCCGGGATGGCGAGTCAAAGAGGAGCCATCTCGCTCTAGGAACCGGCGGGCCGCGGCCGCTGCAAGCGGCGCATCGCCAGCAGGCCGAGCAGCAGCAGCAGCACGATTTTGGCGGTCTCGCTGATGACGAACCAGCGGTGATAGCCGGCAGGCGGGACCGTCTCCCCGGCCACGATCATAGCGACCCGCAACTTCAGGGCGGGCAGCAGCCAGTAGGACTGCGCCATCAAGATCACCAGCACGCAGAAGGCCAGGAACATCTGCCACGGCGGCACCCGCGCCAGCATGACCAGAAGGGCGAGCAGCAAGCCGAAGCCCCACTCGACCCGGTTCAGCAGTTGGAACGTCACCCGCCCGATTTCCAGCGCGACCGACAGGGTAAGCGACTGCACCTCGAACTTGATCGGCGTGGCGAGCCCCGAAACCCCGATCACCATGCCGGCCCAGACCAGTGCAGTGGCAGCGAGCAGCAGGCCGCCCCAATATGTGCGTAAGGACGCCGTTCGGTTCATGATCCATCCTTTTTTGGCAAACCCGGCAGATCATTGCCGGGTCGCCTTTCGAACAGGCCGGTTTGACCGGGACGATGGAGCACTCGGTGACCGCAACCACGTAGACCTCGCCATGACGGCATCCAACGCGTCCAGGATCGTGATCTATGCCGCCCTGATCGGCAATGTGCTGATCGTCATTACCAAATTCATGGCCGCAGCACTAACGGGCAGTTCCGCCATGCTCAGCGAGGGCATTCATTCTCTCGTCGACAGTGGCAATGAAGTCCTCCTCCTCCACGGCATCCGCCGGGCGTCCCGTCCGCCGGACTTTGCTCATCCCCTCGGCCATGGACGCGAAATCTACTTCTGGAGCTTCATTGTCGCGGTGCTGATTTTCGCCCTCGGGGCAGGCGTCTCGCTCTATGAAGGCATCACTCACCTGCTCAACCCGGAGCCGATCCGTAATATCATGATCAACTATGTCGTGCTGGCGGCGTCGATGGTGTTCGAGGCGGGCTCCTGGCTCGTCGCCTTGAAGGGCTTTCGCAAGCAGAAGGGCAGCCTGGGCTATCTCGCCGCCATCCGGCAGAGCAAGGATCCGACCACATTCACCGTGCTGTTCGAGGACACCGCCGCGCTGCTTGGCCTGCTCGTCGCCACCGCGGGAATCACCGCAGC
Source organism: Rhodoligotrophos defluvii (assembly GCF_005281615.1). Lineage (NCBI taxonomy): Bacteria > Pseudomonadati > Pseudomonadota > Alphaproteobacteria > Hyphomicrobiales > Rhodoligotrophaceae > Rhodoligotrophos > Rhodoligotrophos defluvii. Next base: position 77,705 of record NZ_SZZM01000002.1, read on the forward strand.
CCATGTGTTCGCGATTCCCGAATTTGACGGCCTCGCCTCGATCGGCGTGGGGCTGATTCTGGGTGGCACCGCCATCCTGCTCGCCCGGGAGAGCAAAGGCCTGCTGATCGGCGAACGGGCTTTGCCCGAGGTGGAGAGAGAGATCGTGGCGGCCGCCGGCAGCGACCCAGCCGTGCAACAGGTCAACGGCATGTTCAGCGTCCATCTGGCGCCGGACCAGATCGTGGTCGGCCTGAGCATAGATTTTCGCGATGAGCTCAAGGTCGACGAAATCGAGGCCTGCATCGAGCGCCTGGAGAACAGCCTCCGCCGCAGCAGGCCGGAGATCACCGCCATCTTCATCAAGCCGCAGAGCGCCGCCACCTGGCGGGCGCGCCAGCTCGCCCATTCAAACCGTTGAAGCCGACGGTGCCGGTCAATACTATCGCCGCGGCACCGGGGGCCAGCAGAGCCTTGCCGTCGGCGGCACGATCATTTGCAGGTCACGGGGAGAGTGAGAGTTGAGCGCATCCAAGGAAGCGGTCCTGGAATGGGTCCCGCCATTCCAGGTCGGCGAGTCCTTCAGCCGCGAGGTGGTCTTCGATGCCGAATCCATCAGGACGTTCGCGCGGATGGCCCTCGACGACAACCCTCTCCATCACGATGAGGATTATGCGAAGACCACCCGTTTCGGCGGGTTGATCGCGAGCGGCACTCAGACCATCGGGGTGACGACCGGTTCGGTCGCCGCCTTTCTCACCGGCCGCTGCAGCGCGCTCGGGCTGCAATTCAACTGCACCTTGCGCCGCGCCGTTCGCGCCGGCGAGGCTGCCACCATCTTCTGGCGCATCGACAAGATCACGCCGAAAGCGAGCCTGGGCGGCTACCTCCTGGAGATGACCGGCCGGCTCGTCACCAGCGCCGGCCAAGACGCGGTGGCCGTCAAGGCCACCACCCTGATCCTGCCGCCGTCCGGCCTCTCGGGTCCGCAATCGTGAGCATGCGGCGCGAGTGCCGCATGCCCGGCAAGGTCTGTGGGCCGCCTGCCGTTTATGGCACCCAGCTTTCCACGGTCGACTTGTTCGCCTCCACCCACTTCTTGGCGGTTTCCGCGGGATTGGCGCCCGGCTGCTCGTTTTCCAGCATCACGGCCTGCTCCTGGTCCAGGCTCAGGGCGAAGTTGTCGAGAATGGCATAGAGCTTCGGGTCATCCTCCTTGAGGCCCTTGCGCACCACCGTGTTCACCGTCTCCTCGCTACCGAACACCCCTTTGGGATCCTCGAGATACTTCAGATCGAAGCTCGAATGCATCCAGTGCGGTGTCCAGGTGGTGACGATGATCGGCTCCTTGCGGTTATACGCGTCCTTCAGCGCCGCGACCATGGTCGCATCCGAACCCTCGATCAGCTTCAGCGGTAGGTCGTATTCCTGAATGGCCTTCTCGGAGGCCTTCATCAGGCCGGCGCCCGGATCGATCCCGATGACTTGTCCCTTGAACTCGGCGGCCTTGTTCTTGAGATCCTCCATGGAGTTCACGTCCTCCACATAGGTGGGCACCGCCCAGCCGATCTTGGCGCCCGTGACGTTCGGCCCGAGATCGACCACCTGGTCCTTCAGCTTTTCGAAATAGGCCTGGTGGGTGGCCGGCAGCCAGGCGGCGACCATGGCATCCGCCTCGCCGCTGGCCACCGCCTGCCACATGGCCGCCGCCGAGAGCGGCACGGTCTTGACGTTGTAGCCCTCCTGCTCCAGCACGGTCTTGATGATGTTGGTGGCGACCACCGCGTCGGACCATTCCACATAGGCAATGGTCACATCCTCAAGCGCAGCCGCAGGCCCTCCCGCGACCATCGTCGCCAGCGCGAGGCCGGCTGCACCAAGCAGTGTCGAGCGTCTGGTCAGCATAGTTCTCTCCCTTTCTTGTCATGCCGGTTTGGGTTGATCTTCGGCCGGCTGCGCGCCGGCTTCCGATGGAATGGCGCCGCCCCTGGCCTCGGCCTGGAGCTTGTGCGCAATCTGCTGCGTGATCCGGTCGAGGATGATGGCGAGCAGCACGATGGCGATGCCGGCCTGCACCCCCTGCCCCGCCTCCAGCCGCTGGATCGCCCGCCACACCTCGCCGCCGAGGCCGCCGGCGCCGATCATGGCGGCGATCACCACCATGGACAGGGCGAGCATGATCGTCTGGTTGATGCCCGCCATGATGGTCGGCAGCGCCAGCGGCAGTTCCACCTTCACCAGCTTCTGCACGCGGCTTGATCCGAACGCGTCCGCCGCCTCGATCAGCTGCGGCGGCGTCTGCAAAATGCCCAGCGCCGTGAGCCGGATGGTCGGCGGCATGGCGAAGACGATGGTGGCGAAACAGGCCGACACCGCGCCGAGCCCGAAGAAGGGAATGGCCGGGATCAGATAGACGAAGGACGGCATGGTCTGCATCATGTCGAGCAGCGGGCTGATGGCGCGCCACACCCGCGGCTTCACGGCCGCCAGAATGCCGATGGGCACCCCGATGAGCAGCGCCACCGCCGTCGAGAACAGCACCAGCACCACTGTCTGGATCGTGGCGTTCCACAGGCCCAAATTCCACAGGAACGCGAAGCCGAGCACCGCCAGAAGGGCGATCCGCCGCCCCACGAGCCACCACACCAGGGCGCCGATGGCCACGAGCACCACCCAGGGCGGCAGCCACAGCAGCCCCGAAATGGTCGCATCCAGCCCGCTGGAGACCACGCGGCTGACCGCACGCGTCAGCCCCGAGAACGTGGCCGTCAGCCAGTCGAGCGCGAGGTCGGCCAGCTCCGCCAGGGGAAAGCGTGGGATTTGCCAGTCCATGTCGCCTCCTAGAGCATTTTCGAGCGAAGTGGCTACCGGTTCGCGTAAAGAAAATGCGAGAAACCTAAGGAACGAGAGCATGGTCCGATCCAACGTGATCGGAGTGCGCTCTCGGGGTCAGCCGGCCATCTCGACGCCGCGGCGATGCTGGGCGGCGAGCGCCGCGACCACCCCATGCTCCGTCAGAATGCCGGCCGGCCGTCCCTCTTCCCCGACCACCGTGACCCCGGCAACGCCGGAGGCCAGCACCGCCAGCGCCGCCCGCAGGGTGGTGCCGGCCGGAAGCTGCGGCAGATCGGCCGGGCTCATGCCGCTCGGCACTTCCGCCATGGGGCGCATGACGTCGCGGGCTTTCAGCACGCCCAGCACGTCGATATGAGCGACGAAGCGCTCCACGTAATCATCCGCCGGATCGGTCAGAAACTCCAGTGCCGATCCTTGCTGTACGATCTCGCCGTCGCGCATGATCACGATCCGCCCGCCCAGGGCGATCGCCTCGTCGAGGTCGTGGGAGACGAAGACAATCGTTTTCTTCAGCGACTTCTGCAGGGCCACGAGCTCGCGCTGCATGTCGCGGCGGATCAGCGGGTCGAGGGCTGAGAACGCCTCGTCCATCAGCAGGATATTGGCATCGACCGCAAGCGCGCGGGCAAGCCCCGCCCGCTGCTGCATGCCGCCCGAGAGCTGCGCGGGCAGCGCCGCCTCCCAGCCCTTCAGCCCCACCAGCTCGATCGCCTCCAGCGCGCGCTCCCGGCGCACGTCCGGCGCAACACCCTGCACTTCCAGCCCGTATTCCACATTGGCCAGGATCGAGCGGTGGGGAAACAGCGCGAACTGCTGGAACACCATCCCGAACTTCGCCCGCCGGAACGCCAGCAGCGCCTTGGGCGAGAGGTCGGTCACCTCCGTCCCATCGACGACGATGCTGCCCTCGCTCGGATCGACCAGGCGGTTGATGCACCGGAGCGTCGTCGACTTGCCCGAGCCGGACAGCCCCATGACGATGAGGATCTCGCCCTTGGCCACCTCGAAGGAAACGTCGCGCAGGCCGAGCACGCAGCCGGTGCGCTCGAGGATCTGATCGCGGGGAACGCCGGAACGGGCCAGCTCGAGGGCCTCGTCAGGACGGTCGCCGAAAACCTTGGTGAGGCCGGTCACCTTGATGCATGTGCTCGCCTCCACCTCCATTCCCGGCACCAACGTCCCCTCATCGGCTTACCGGCGGTTCTCCGCCGCCATGTGCTCCCGCTTCAGCGAAACACGGGAGAAACCGCTGCCTCTTGCCTGAATGAGGCATAATCTTCACAAGAACCGACATCCGGCCGCCGGCTGCGCGGCTCGTCCGTTGCGCCGTGCAGGGCCGCGCCTGTCACGAGAGGGCCAGCTTTCTCACCGCCCTGCTCCGCCACCACTCGGCCACGACGATGGCGCTCACCACCACCATGCTGCCCAAGGCGCGCGACCAAGTCCACCCCTCGTCAAGAAAGGCCGCCGCGAGCACGACCACGAAAATGGGCTCGAGATTGAACACCATCGCCGAGGTTGGCCCGCCGGCCAGCTCGATCGCTTTGTACATGCACACCGTGGCGATCACGTAGAACACGCAGGTGACGAACACGGGCAGCCAGCCGTTGAGGGAGAGGGATGCGATCCGAAAGCTGCCCGTCGCAAACAGAAAGGCGCCCACCGCCAGCACGGCAGCGCAGGCGATATAAAGCGTAACCGTCACCCCGTCGAAATCTCTCAGCGCCACGCTGTTCCAAAAGACGGATCCGCCAAACCCGACGGCGCTGATGAGCGCCAGCAATATGCCACGTGGGTCCAGGTCTTGTGGTTCGAAGCCGATGGCCATCCCGATGCCCACCAGAGCAGCCAACGGACAAAGCAGCTCGAACGGTGCCGGCCGACGGCGCTGATAGACGCATTCCATGACGGCGGTGAGAAACGGGAACACGAAGATGATCACCACCGCGAGGCTGACGGGGATAAAGGCAAAGGCGCCCAGCAGGCCCAACGTCCCAACCGATAGGCAGAGGCCGCTGCCAAACGCATGGGCGACAGCCTTTCGCGGCAGACGCAGCGGATGGTTCAACAGGGGGAGGAGTATGGCCAGCACCGCCACCAAGGCGATGAACCTGATCAGAACCACCGTCGGCGCACTGAATCCTCGCTCATAGGAGAACGGCACGGAGACGTCGTTGATCGCGAGGGCAAGCGCAGAGACAAAGGCGACAGCAACGCCTAGGCGCGATCGATCCATGACAGCCGCCATACTCATCGGTGGGCATCTCGAATTCAGGCCCGCAAATCCGGTGCTTCCGGGCGCGCGGATGATGAACGTGCGCCTGATACTGCCCATGGGCTCCCGCATAAGGCAACAGAATACCCATGCCGCAGCGGAATATCCGGCTTGATCTGGCCGATGGACGAACCGATGCGGAGGAATTATCTATAATCCATGACGGAGCAGAAGCGCGACACCATCGCCGTGCGGATCAGTCAGGTGCTGGCCGAACGGATCGTTGCCGGCGAGATCGAGCCCGGCGCGCGCTTGCGCCAGGACCATATCGCCGCCGAGTTCGGCACGAGCCATGTGCCGGTGCGCGAGGCGTTCCGGCGGCTCGAAGCACAAGGCCTGGCCGTCAACGAGCCGCGCCGCGGGGTGCGGGTCGCCGCCTTCGACCTGAACGAGGTGAAGGAGGTGGCGGAGATGCGGGCCGCCCTCGAGGTCCTCGCCTTGCGGCACGCTGCGCCCCACCTCACCCCAGCCATCTTGGACGAAGCGGAGGCGATCACCCGCGCCGGTGACAAATCCCACGACGTGCAGTCCTGGGAAGCGGCTAACCGACGGTTCCACAGCCTCATTCTGAAACCCTGCGCGATGCCGCGCCTGCTGCGAACCATAGACGACCTGCATCAGGCGAGCGCCCGCTTCCTCTTTGCCGGCTGGCGCTCCGAGTGGGAAGCGCGCACCGACCACGATCATCTTGCGATTCTCGCCGCGCTGCGCCGGGGCCAAACCGACCAGGCCTGCCAAGTTCTTGCGCAGCATGTGCAGTGGATCGGGCACAAGCCGGTGAAAACGGCGCGTGGCGCGACCCGCAACGCCTTCGCGATCATCGGCTGAACCGAACCTTCGCCCACGGGTGGCCCTAGAGCCTTTTCGAGCGAAGTGGAGCCCGGTTCGCGTGAAGAAAATGCGACAAAACAAGAAATTAGAGCGAAAAGCGAAAACGCTCTAGCCGGCGCCCCATCGCCAATAACCCGCCTTTCAACAGCCCCTGCCGCGGCGCCGTCGTGGCCGGCTGCAAAAAGGTGCTTGCCTTTCCGGGCTGGTTGTGGACTCGATAATAGATCACAGAGTCAAATTATCTATAATCGTGAGAGAGGAGAATTCATGAGCCACGCTGCCCCCACGCATCCAACCCCGACCTGGAGTCCACTCCGCTTGGATAGCCGCTCGCGTCCCGTTCAGCTGCTGGCGGTGCTCGTCGGAACCATGGCGCTCGCCTTGTCCTCCTATGTGAGCGTGCCCATGGTGCCCGTGCCCATGACAATGCAGACCTATGCCGTCACCCTGATCGGTGCGCTTTATGGCTGGCGCCTCGGCGGCCTCACCGTGCTCGCCTGGCTGGGCGAAGCCGCCCTCGGCCTGCCGGTTCTCTCCGGCGGCGCTGGCGGCATCACCCCGTTCTTCGGCCCCACCGGCGGTTATCTCTTCGCCTTCCCGCTCATGGCCGTCCTCACTGGCTGGCTCGCCGAGCGGGGCTGGAACGGACATCGGGTCGTCCTTGCTTTCTGTGCCATGCTGATGGGCAATGCGCTCTGCCTCGCCCTTGGCGCCGCCTGGCTCGCAAGCTTGATCGGCCTCGCGCCTGCCATTGCCGCCGGTGTCACCCCGTTCATCCTCGGCGGCATCGTCAAATCGGCGCTTGGGGCGGCGACCCTCAAGGCCCTCGCCATGCGCCCGGCCACACGGTGACCATTCGCCTCAGGGCCCATCACCTCCTTTGCCTGCTGACCTATGCAGGCAAAGGCTACAGCCCCGCCTTCGTCGCGAACTATGACGGGATCGCGGAGCGGATTGCGCGCGGCGAGCCCGTCGAGATCGTCTCCGGTCCCGATGATGTCTGCGCGCCGGCGATGAGCGAACCCGAATCCCATTGCCGAGGCGCAAGGGTCATGAAGCGGGACCGTCTCGCGGCAAAGGCGGTGGGCGGTCTTCTTTCGCACCCGATCGCGCCGGGAATGCTCCTGCAGCTCAGCACGATGGACGTCCAGGCCCTGCGCAGCGCGTTCGCCGCAGGGCAGATCCGTTCCGCCTGCCGCGCTTGCCAGTGGCATTCGCTGTGCAGCGGCATCGCGGCCGCCGGCTATGCTGGCTGCCGAATTCCGCCGATCACCTGAACCCGCATCCTACCTCTTGCCTTGACGTAAAGGTAATGCATATTCGACCAGACCGCTTGGAGGAAAAGGGGCAAGAGCCATGCTGGATCAGATCACCCGTCCGGAGCCCGTCGATACGGCCACGGAGCAGCGCGTCCGCGACAGCTTCGGCCGGCAGGGCCTCATGCAGCATCTCGGCGCGACGATCACCGAGGTCAGGCGCGGCTTCGTGCGCATCAGAATGCCCTATCGGCCCGAGCTTACCCAGCAGCATGGCTACTTCCACGCGGGCGGGACCACGGCGATTGCCGACAGCGCTGGTGGCTATGCCGGCCTCTCGGTGTTCCCCGCCGACAGCTCGGTGCTCACCGTGGAGTTCAAGATCAACTTGCTCGCCCCCGCCCAGGGTGACTGTCTGGAGGCCACTGGCAAGGTCGTCAAGGCCGGCCGCACCCTGACGGTGTGCCAGCTGGAGGTTCACGCCCTGTCCGGCGAAAAAAGAGCGCTCATCGCCTTGGGCCAGCAGACGCTGATCTGCCTTGCCGGCCAGCCGGACACGGCACCTGAAAACAGATAGCGCCCGCGGGGGTATGTCCCGCAGGCGCCTTGAATTGCAGCAGCGCGGTGGATGAAACCACCGCGCCTATACAGGACCTTAGAAGTCCATGTCGCCCATGCCGCCGGCACCCGGCATGGCCGGAGCCTTCTCCTTCTTCGGCTTCTCGGCCACCAGCGCTTCGGTGGTCACGATCAGCGAAGCGACCGACGCGGCATCCTGGAGAGCGGTACGCACCACCTTCACCGGGTCGATCACGCCCGCCTTGACCAGATCCTCGTATTGACCGGTCGCGGCGTTGAAGCCCCAGTTGTAGTCGTTCTTCTCCAGCAGCTTGCCGATCACCAGCGAGCCGTCGTCGCCGGCATTCTGGATGATCTGGCGGGCCGGGAACTCGATCGCGCGGCGCACGATGTCGACGCCCGCCTTCTGGTCCGGGTTCTCCGGCTTCAGGTTCTCCAGAGCCTTGCGGGCCCGCAGCAGCGCCACGCCGCCGCCCGGCAGGATGCCCTCCTCGACCGCCGCGCGGGTCGCATGCAGTGCGTCGTCCACGCGGTCCTTCTTCTCCTTCACCTCGACCTCGGTTGCGCCGCCGACCCGGATCACCGCCACGCCACCGGCGAGCTTCGCCAGCCGCTCCTGCAGCTTCTCGCGGTCATAGTCGGAGGTGGTCTCCTCGATCTGCGCCTTGATCTGTGCAACGCGGCCCTGGATCTCGTCCTTGGAGCCGGCGCCGTCGATGATCGTGGTGTTCTCCTTCTCGATCACCACCTTCTTGGCGCGGCCGAGCATCTCGATGGTGACATTCTCCAACTTGATGCCGAGATCTTCGGAGATCGCCGTGCCGCCGGTCAGGATGGCGATGTCCTGCAGCATGGCCTTGCGCCGGTCACCGAAGCCTGGCGCCTTCACCGCCGCCACCTTCAGGCCGCCGCGCAGCTTGTTGACCACCAGGGTGGCCAGCGCCTCGCCTTCCACGTCCTCGGCGATCACCAGCAGCGGACGGCCGGTCTGTACCACCGCCTCGAGCAGCGGCAGCATGGCCTGCAGGCCCGACAGCTTCTTCTCGTGGATCAGGATGTAGGGATCATCCAGTTCCACCCGCATCTTCTCGGCATTGGTGACGAAATAGGGCGAGATGAAGCCGCGGTCGAACTGCATGCCCTCGACCACTTCGAGCTCGGTGTCGAGAGACTTGGCCTCCTCGACCGTGATCACGCCCTCGTTGCCGACCTTCTGCATCGCCTCGGCGAGGAAGCGGCCGATCTCGGTGTCGCCATTGGCGGAGATGGTGCCGACCTGGGCGATCTCCTCGTTGGAGGTCACCGTCTTGGCATGGCTCTTCAGATCCTCGACCACCGCGGCGACGGCCAGGTCGATGCCGCGCTTGAGGTCCATCGGGTTCATGCCGGCGGTCACCGCCTTGGCGCCTTCCTTGACAATAGCCTGGGCGAGAACGGTCGCGGTCGTGGTGCCGTCGCCGGCCAGGTCATTGGTCTTGGACGCGACCTCGCGCACCATCTGCGCGCCCATGTTCTCGAACTTGTCCTCGAGCTCGATCTCCTTGGCGACGGTTACGCCGTCCTTGGTGATCCGGGGTGCGCCGAACGACTTCTCGAGCACCACGTTGCGGCCCTTCGGGCCGAGGGTCACCTTGACCGCGTTCGCAAGGATGTCGACGCCGCGCAAAATCCTCTCGCGGGCATCCGACGAGAACTTCACGTCCTTGGCAGCCATGGTTGTCTGTCTCCTTCCTTCAGCTCAATTGGGCAAAGCTCTTGGCGGCGCTGTCAGGCGGCCTTCTTCACCGAGCCCGCCGCCTCGATGACGCCGAGTATGTCGCTCTCCTTCATGATGAGGAGATCTTCGCCGTCGATCTTCACCTCGGTGCCGGACCACTTTCCGAACAGGATCCGGTCGCCGACTTTGACGTCGAGCGCGACCAGCTCACCCTTCTCGTTGCGGGCGCCCGGGCCGACGGCGACCACTTCGCCTTCCTGCGGCTTCTCCTTGGCGGTGTCCGGAATGATGATGCCGCCGGGCGTCTTCTGATCGGCCTCGATGCGGCGGACGAGCACACGATCGTGCAGCGGACGGAATTGCATGCAATCCTCCTTGTGCAGAACAGCAATGTCTAAGGGTCTTGGCCGAGTGAGGCGGCCAGCGGGCACGATCGAGGCAGCAGGCGCCTCGACTCCGTTCCCGCGTCTTCTATTTAGCACTCTTTGCGGAAGAGTGCCAGAGTTTTTAGCACTCGTTCTGCCGGAGTGCTAACGATGGACCGTGGAGACCGCGAAGGCCCGGCCGGCCTCACTCTTCCAGCGCTTCGGGCGCAGCCAGCAGCTCGACCAGGGCGGCGACCTTGCCGCTCGGCAGGGGCCTTCCGTCGTTCACCAGCGCCTCGTCGCTGTTCACCCAGGCCCAAGCCTCCGCGAGCTCGCCCGGAGAGGGGTCGATGGCTGCGATCTCGGCCGCGAAGCTGTCATCCACCGGACCGAGCACGGCGGTGATGTCCTGTCTTGTCACTGTCACGCCTGCACCCCTTCTCAGTTGAGAACCACGTAAGAGAGGTGGGGGCCGATCGCGGCATATGCAAAGGGTCAGCGCGATGGGCTGGCGCAGGCGTCGAGCCGGGCGAGCGTGCCATCGAAGTCCGCATCCGCGCCGAACCCGATCAGCACCAGGATGCTGCCGTCCCCAACCGACGAGGCGCCGGGACCGACCGGCACCACGGTCACGCGCGTACCGACCACCTGAACGGCGAGCTGGCGCCCTTGGCTGTCCCGAACGAAGCCTTTGGCCCGGTAAACCGCTGGGGGCAGGCTCTTCAGCACCGCGGCCAAGGCCTCGAGATCCACCGGAGCGGATGAACGCCACGTCCGGCTCACCGGCTGCTCATGCGCATGCGCGTGGTCATGCGCACGGTCGGCTCCAGTCTGTTGCCCTGCAAACAGAAAATCGAACGGCACCCGCGCATCAACGGCGGTGATCACCCGCATGCCCGGCCACTGCCAGCGCTTGCGCCACGCCTCGATCTGGCTGAGCGGCACCAGATCGGCCTTGTTCAGCACCACCAGGTCGGCAGCATCGAGCTGCGTCTCGGCAAGGCCAGGCGCGGCCGTCATGGCTTGGTCGAACCCGGCCAAATCCACCAGCACCACCACGGCGTCGGCCTGCAATCGCCCGGCAAAGCGCGCATAGCGCACCGTGTCCATGATCCGCGCGGGATCCGCCACGCCGCTGGCCTCGATCACCATATGGTCGAAGCTGCCCGGCCTCTCCAGCAGCTCTTCCAGCTGCTCCACCAGACCCTGGTTCAGGCCGCAGCACACGCACCCATTGGCAAGCGAATAAACCCCGCCCTCGCTGGAGGTGATCAGGGCCGCATCGATATTCACCGCGCCGAAGTCATTCACCAGCACCGCGATTTTCAGTCCATGGTCGCCCTGCAGGACGTGGTTCACCAGCGTGGTCTTGCCGGCGCCCAGAAAGCCGCCGATCACCGTCACCGGGATGGCGCTCGGCCTCACCACAGCTTGGGCGCCTCGCCCTGCCATACCGCATCGCTCTCCGCATTCAGCCGGTCATGCACGAGCTCACCGGCGATGAAGGTCAGATCCACCCTGGTCGCATGGATATTGCCCTGCGGTTCGATCGCGAACAGGTCGCGGTCGAGCACGATCACATCTGCAGACTTGCCGATCTCCAGGCTACCCGCCCGATGCTCCATGTCCATGGACCAGGCACCGTTGCGGGTCATGACCCCGATCGCCTGCTCCACCGAGATCGGCTCGCCGAACCGGCCCTCCATCTCGCCCCAAGGATTGGCGCGGGTGACCAGGGTTTCCAGCGCGATCCACGGGTCCAGCGGGCTCACCGGCCAGTCCGTGCCGATCACCGCGACGCCGCCGGCCTCCAGCACGCCCTTCACGTTATAGGCGCGCGACAGCCGCTCCGGCCCATAGCCCGAGCGCGCGCCCGAGACGAAGCGCGAGGGATACCACGACACCGGCGAGAACTCAGCCGTCACCCCCAGCTCGCGGAACCGCCTGAGATTGCTCCCATGCAGGATGGTGCAGTGCGCGCATTGGTGCCGCACGCCGAGCCCACCCGGCCGCCGCCGCGCTTCCGCCACCGCGTCGAGGAAAGTGTCGGAGGCAGCATCCCCCGTGCAATGGGCAATCACCCGGATGCCCTGCCGGTCCATGTCCCACAGCATATCGGCCAGGTGCTCGGGCGTCAGATTGATCTTGCCGGCCCAGCCGCTATTCGCTCCATCCCATGGCGTGATCAGGTAGGACGAGCGTGGCTCCACCGTGCCGTCGAAATGGAACTTCACCGCATTGGCGTTGAGCCGTGCCGATCGGTAATAATGCCGCTCGCCTGTCAGCAGCTCCCAGCGCCGGCGCACCGGGAAGATGTCGTCCTGCCAGCTGATCGCCGCCTCGATGCGCACCGTCAGCTCGCCCGCCGTATCGAGCGCATGCAGGGCCTGCAGCCGGTTCTCGCACACATGCACATATTTGCTCGCCACCACCCCGCGGGCGGACTGGTAGCGGATACCGTCGCGATAGGCCGCCCGCAGTACCGGCACCGGCGTTGGCGGCATGGCGGCGTGGATCAACGCATAGGCGCCGTCGATCAGCAGCCCCGTCGGCTCGCCCGTCACCGGATCGCGCTCGAGATAGCCATTGGTCGGGTCGGGTGTGGCCGCAGTGATGCCGGCGCGCTCGAGCGCCAGGCTGTTCACCATCATGGTGCCCCACATGCGGTCGAGCAGGGCCACCGGCCTGTCCGGCATCACCGTGTCGAGCCACGCCTTGCCCGGCACCAGCCCCGCCTGCCGGAAGGTGTAGCGCACGAAATACTGGCCATAGATCCATTCCCGGTCCGGATGCTTGGCCGCATAGGCAAGCACTGCATCCCGCACCTCGTCCGGCCTCGGGTCCACGATGCCGATGTCGAGATCGTCCGCATAGCGCGGCGCCAAGGCCAGATCCGGATGCGTGTGCATGTCGTAAAGCCCAGGCATGGCGAAACGCCCGCCAAGGTCGATGAGCCGGGTGCCGGCGCCAAGGGCATGGGCGATGTCCCCACGCTCCCCCCGGGCGACGATCCGCCCGCCCGCCACCGCCAGGGCGGAGCACCAGGGAAGGCCCGGGTCGCCCGTATAGATGCGGCCATTCACCAGCGCCAGGTCCGCATAGGCGCTGCGGGGCCTGTGGCTCGGCCTGTGCTCATAAAGCTCGCGCATCTCGCAAACCTCGCGGGCGCCGGTCAGTAGCCGGCCGTCGGCATCCACCATTCCCGGCCGCGCCGGGTCTCCACATATTCGGGCCAGCGCAGGTTGACGGGCGGGTCATAATCGCACAAGGGCGCCAGCCATTGGCTCCCGCCGATGCCGCCGCCCGTGCGCTCCTCGAACTCGCGCTTGGCCGCCAGCCGCCGCTCGTCATTCTGCATCAGCTCCAGAATGGAGAGAGCGATCGTCTTGGCCGCGCAGACGGTCATGGGATCGATCGTTTCCGGGATGCCGCCCAGCGCATTCATCACCCAGTCGGGATAGGCATAGCCCGCGGGCGCTGAAAGCATCGGCCGGGCGATATAGAGCCGCGCCGTCGGCGCATGCCAGCACATCTCCGTATAATCGTCGGACGTGTAGTTGACCTGCGACGGCGGCAGGTCCCGCCGCAGGATGCGCTCCGCCTCCTCCGGCGGCATCAGCCGCTCGCAATCCGGCAGGAACGGCTCCGTCATCGGCTCGAGCCCGAGATTGGCCTGGATCTCCCGGGCGATCGCCTTGGCCTTCTCGCCCCAGCGCGGCGCCCCCACCGCTTCGAGCTTCTTGTAGACCAGATCGGCCATGACGTGATTGGCCAGGCCCGGCCGCGACTTCGAGACCCAGATGCGCTCATACCGGCAATGGGTGAGCTGGGCTGCGGCCGCGGCGAAGCGGTCGAGCATCATCGTCGCCTGCTCGGCCATCTCCACCGTCGGCACGCGAATGATGTACTGGATCTCCGCAATCCGGGCCGGCAGGTTGTCGGCCGTCGCCTGGCCCGCAGTCAGGATCGCCTCGCTGATCGACCAGCCGCCCATATGGGGCAGCATGGAATCCCGCAAGGCCTTGCCGCTGTTATACATCGCGAACAAAGCATCATTCGCGCCAGGCGCGCGCACCGCGCTATGGGCCTGCGGAATGGGCTGCCCTTCCGCGCGTTTGAGCCAGGTCTCCGGCTCATCGCAGATGAAGCGATAGACCATCGCATAGGCCGCGCCGCAATGGGTATCCCAGTTCACCGTGTTGCATAGCGGCAGCATATAGCAGGGGTGAAAGCTGATCATGGCGTCCAGGCCATCGTAATAGCCGCGCGCTGCATGGATCGGCTTCGAGCCGCGCACCTTCTCGGCCGGCTCGCCGAAGAACTTGAGAGTGCCCTTTAACCCCTCGCGCTCCATGGCCGCCTTCGCCGCCAGCACCCCGCCAAAGGCGCTCATGCCCAGGGCCGAATGGGGGTCGGTATGGCCGCCGGCATATTCGGTCAGGCCTTCCCGGGGCCGCCGCACGGTCGCCGCCGCCTGGCAGTTGCCGGGCACCCCGTCATATTCCGCATAGGAGGCGATCACCGGGCCATCGCCATTGCGCCATTCCGCCGCGAAGGCGGTCGGCATGCCGCCTGAACCCTCTTCGACCTCGAAGCCCTCGGCGCGCAGCCGTTCCACATACCAGGCGGCGGACTCGTACTCGCGCCAGGCGGTCTCGCCCTTGTGCCAGATCTCGCTGGTCCAGCGCGACAAAGCGGCCGCGTTCTCGTCCACCCAGCCGCATGCGGTCCGCTCCGCGGATGTCGTGCTCATGCTCGTTCGCTCCCCTGGCAAGCTATGCCCTCAGCTTAGAAGATGAAATTCACTCGTCCAAAGTGATATTTCTTGACCGGTTGATTGAAATCCTTTCACGAGAGGCATCCATGCCTTGGCCCGCGCGCACCCTCCCCTCCATGAGTGCCTTACGCGCCTTCGATGCAGTGGCGCGTCACGGGGCGATCTGGGCCGCCGCCCGCGAGCTCGGCCGCACGCCGAGCGCCATCAGCCACCAGCTGCGCTTCCTCGAAAAGGAGCTCGGAGCGCCCCTATTTGCCCGTGTCGGGAAGGTCATCACCCTGACCCCATTCGGCCGGCGCTATGCAGAGGAAGTGCACCGCGCCCTCAGGCTGATCGCCCGGGCCGCCGACGCGGCCGACGATGTGGAGCTGCGCGGCTCCCTCACCATCAGCTGCACCTCGGGTTTTGCGACCTTCTGGCTCTGCGGCCACCTCAGCGACTTCCGCAGCCTCTATCCCCACGTCAGGCTTCGCATCGTCACGCCACGCCGCCTGGACGACGTGAGCGATCCCGAGGCAGACGTGTTCATCGCCTTCGGCCGCGGCGCCTGGCCGGACCACTGGTCGGAGCTGCTGGCCCGCGTGGAATTCTCGCCCGTCTGCAGCCCCGGCCTGCTCAACGCCCTTACAGCATCTTCGAGCGAAGTGGATACCGGTTCGCGTGAAGAAAATGCGACCAAGCAACAGCTTGGAGCGGATCCACGATTCGGAGAAAAGCGGAAACGTGCTGGCGGCCTGCGCCTGCCCGAAGATCTCGCCCGTCTCACGCTCCTGCACCTTCACGACCACAATGACTGGGCCCTCTGGCTGGGAAAGCTTGGCCTGCCCATGCCGCCGCCCGAGACCGGCATCGTCTTTTCCGACATCTACCTCGCGCAGGCCGCCGCCATTGCCGGACAGGGCATCGCCATGGGCGATGACATCGTCTGCGGCCGCGCGCTGGCCGACGGTTTGCTGGTGCGCCCGTTCGAGCATGCGATCCCCTCGCCCGATGCCTATTATCTGGTCTGCGAGCGGGAACGGCTGGATCAGCCGGCGGTCAGCGCCTTTCGCAGCTGGCTGAGGGCCTGTTTCTCCTGATCTCCATAGAGGCGTCAGGCGCCCGTATACAACAACACATCAGGCTGGTTGGTCCACGAACATCCCGCTCACCACGAAGCGCATATAGGCGTCGATCACATGGTTGGGCGGCTGCACGATCTCGCCGTTGCGCACGCAATAGCGCGCGCTCAGATAATCGCGCGCACCCATCAGGATCTCGGCCATGACATCGATTTCCTCGGGAGACGACGCCTTGAGATGCCCCCGGTGGCGCTCGCGCTCCAGAGCCCGCTTGTAGTTTTCCGATTGCAGCGCGACGTGGCGCCGGAAGCCTTCCGGCGCGTGAATCTCCCCCTCGTGGAGAATCTTGAACAGGTGCGGCGTCTGCTCCAGAAATTCGAAGAAGGCGGTGATCCGCGCATATTCCCGCGCAATCGGGCTGTCTTCCGCCTGATGCACCCGCTTGCGCACATGGG
Organism: Rhodoligotrophos defluvii; assembly: GCF_005281615.1. Taxonomy (NCBI): domain Bacteria; kingdom Pseudomonadati; phylum Pseudomonadota; class Alphaproteobacteria; order Hyphomicrobiales; family Rhodoligotrophaceae; genus Rhodoligotrophos; species Rhodoligotrophos defluvii. The sequence goes on from NZ_SZZM01000002.1 coordinate 93,856, forward strand.
CCAGCAGCTGCACGCTGATCGAGGGCAGCAGCTGATCGAGCAGGTCCTGCCTCGACTGGAAATAGTTGTAGAACGTCCCCTGCGCCACCTGCGCGCGCTGTGTGATCAGTGCCACGGACGTGCCGGCATAGCCGTACTCGCCAACGATCTCGATCGCGGCGGCAAACAAACGGGCCCGCGTCGCCTCGGCCTTTTCGGCCCGGCGGCTGCGCCGGACGCGACCACCAACTGTAAGCTTCGCCTCGCCGGCGGGGTGGGCCATGGCCGATTGCTTCGTTTTCATTGCCCCGCGGAGGCTAGTGGAGCGGCAGAGGCGTGTCAACAAATCTGAATTCTGAGCCATCGTTCATTTTTGTTTACAACGCGGCCGATTCCCCTTAGCGTGAGGGTTTGACGCCGGAATTTGAGATGTGCCGCACCAGCGGACCGCTTCGAGGTTCGTCATCTCAGCCGCACCGGCGCCACAACAACGCGAAGATTGCGCGCCACAATCACAAATGGCCAGGCGGTCTCATGCATCAGATCGCCCGCGGCCTAGGGAGGACATCGATGCTTGCGAGAATGCGCAACCTGGCATTCGCTGCTGCGGCGGGCCTGCTCGCCTTTGCTCCGCTTGCCCATGCGGCCGACACGCTGATCATCTCCACCGGCCTTGGTCAGCCGCACCTGTGGGTGGCTCAGCATATGAACCCCTTTGCCGACGCGATCGAGAAGGGATCCAACGGCGAAATCACGTTCACCCGTTTTTATTCGGGCGAGCTCACGTCCGTCGGCCGTGAGCTGGACGGTCTCACCAGCGGCACCATTGATGTGGCGGCGCCGCTGCTTGCGCCTTATCACGAGGGCCGCTTCCCGCTCTCCGATGTCACCCAGCTGCCGGCCTATGGCACCACCTCGCCGATGGTCACGCGCGCCTTCCAGAAGTTGCTCGATTCCGACGTCAAGCTCAGCAACGGCAAGACGTTCTACGAATACGAGATCGCCGACAAAGGCATCCGTGTCTGGGCTCTGGGCGCCACCGCCCCCTACTCCATCTCGACCACGTCGAAGGTCCTGAAGGAGCCTGAGGACTTCAAGGGCGTGCCGCTGCGCGCCGGCGCCGCCCTCCACACCATCGTGGTTGAGAAGCTTGGCGCCACGCCCGTGACCTTGCCTGGTCCCCAGGCTTACGAGGCGCTCTCCCGCGGCACGATCGAGGGCATCATCATCGCTATTTCCGACTGGCCTTCCTACTCCATCGAGCAGCTGCTCCGCCACACCATCACCGATGTGTCGATCGGCCACTGGGAGAGCTACCTTGCCATCAGCAACGAGGCTTGGGACGGCCTGACCGACGAGCAGAAGAAGCTGTTCGACGAGACGGCGCGCAAGATCGCGCTCCAGAACGCTCAGGTCTGGGAAGACAATGTGGAGGTGGTGAAGAAGAAATCGATGGAGGAATATAACGGCCAGTTCACCCCGATCGGCCAGCTGTCCCCGGCCATGCAGCAGCACGTGGCGAAGGCAGCGGCGGACACTTGGAAGACCTGGATCGAGAAGACCGAGGCCGCCGGCCATCCCGCGCGCGATACCGCCAAGCTCTACGCCCAGTTCATCATCGAGGAAGGCGGCAAGTTGCCGGAAGGCGTGGCCGAATATCTCGGCCTCTAGAGTGATGGCATAGGGGGCGCGGAGCGATCATCTGCCTCTGCGCACCCGCTGCGGCGCCAGGCGAGGTTGAGACCACATCGCCGTAGCTTGTAAGGGGACCGGGTCCATCGATGTCGCAAACCTTGACCATCTGGTTCATCGCATTCTGGTTCCTGGCATTCCTCGTGCTCGGCCAGGCGGTGGCCACCTGTCTGCTCGGTGCCGGCATTGTCGGAATACTCCTCTGGGTCGGCCCCCGCGTCCTCACCGGCATCATCGGCCAGGACATCTTCTACACGGCTTCCACCTACTCCCTCTCGATCATTCCTCTCTACCTGCTCATGGCGCAGATGCTGGTCCGCGGCGGCGTCATCGTCGACCTCTATCGGGTTGGCCATCGGCTGGCCCGCTACCGCCGTTTTCCGCTGGGCGTCGCCACGATCGTCACCGGCGGCCTGTTGGGCGCCGTGTCCGGCTCGGGCTCGGCCAGTGCGGCGGCGCTGGCCTCTCTCGCCGGGCCTGAGCTCGAGCGCGTGGGCTACACCAAGCGGTTCTCGATCGGGCTAGCCGCCATCGCCGGCTCGCTTTCGGCCATCATCCCGCCCAGCCTCATCATGATCATCTACGGCTCTTTGACCCAGACGCCCATCGGGCATCTCTTCATCGGGGCCATCGTGCCGGGGGCGATCTGCATCGTGGTCTATGTGGTCTGCCTGAAGCTGTTCGGGGAAATCCGGCCCGGTGCGGTCGATGGAACCGCCGGGCCGGAGATCGCCGATCCGGCCGCGGCGCGCGGGTCGATGCCCTCGTTTCTTTTTGTGCTGGTTCTGATGTTCGCCGTGTTCGGCGGCATCTATGGGGGCGTTGTCACGGTTGGCGAGGCCGGTGCCCTGGGCGCCTTCGTCGCCACGGTCGGCATGATCTTGATGCGCCGGGTCGACATGCGCGGCATTGCGGAAGCTCTCGCGGAGTCCGTCAAGGTCACGGCGATGCTGATGATGATCGTCATCGGCGCGCAGATCTTTGCCCGCTTCCTGTCCTTCTCCCGCGTGCCGCGGGAATTGCTGGAGGTGGCCGAGCCTCTCCTGGCGCAGCCAAGCGTGCTCATCGCCGTTCTCCTGCTGACGATCTTCGTTGCGGGCATGTTCCTCGAGTCGGCCGCCGTTATCGTGCTGTTCATTCCGATCATCATGCCGATGCTGCAAGCCGCGCAGATCGACCTGCTGTGGTTCGGCGTCATGGCTTCGTTCATGATCTCGATCGGCCTGCTGACGCCGCCGGTCGGGCTGTCGTCCTACGCGGCAGCGACCGCCGGCAAATACCCCGTCGCGGAGGTGTTCAAGCCCTCGACCCTGTTCGCCATCATCGCCGCCATTCTCGTTTCGCTGTGCATGATCCTCGCGCCGGGCATCGTCACCTGGCTGCCGAGCCACATCGGATGAGATTCCATATGAGATTCTGGAAAGCCATCTGGCGTTTCGAGTGGGGCCTGGCCGCCATCGGCGCCGGCATCTGCCTTCTGGCCATGACCCTGATCACCGTGATCAGCGTCTTCGGCCGCTACATCCTGCAAGCCGATCTCATCCCCGGCGCCTACAACATCATCGAGCGTATCATATTCCCGCTGCTGGTTTTTTGGGCCCTGCCCATGGCCCACCGGGAGGGCAGCTTCCCGCGGCTCGACATCTTGGCCAATGCGCTTGCGCCCTGGCCGCGCGCCTTCGTCTCGGCGATCGTGCTGCTGGTCGAGATCGCCGTCTACGCGGTGGTGCTCTGGTATGTCTGTAATTTCGTCTGGAATGGTATCGCCAGCAACCGCACCATGCAGGTCGGCACCGACTTCTGGCCCCTTTGGCCGATCATCATCATGATGCCGCTCGCCTTCGCCCTCATGCTGCTGGAGATGGTCCGGTTGCTCGCGGCAGACATCCGCACCCTGTTCGGCATCTCGGCGGAAAACGAGCCGGCCGCTGCGGAGGCCACCCCGCGCGATGCCTGAAAGTGCCCTCCACCACCCGGGTGAGCAACCCGCGCCGGTGCAGTTCGATCCCTTCGACCTGGAGGGCCTCGGCTGGCGGCTGCGCTCGTTCCTGCGCACGGCTATCGGCAGCGACGTGGAGCTCAGCCCGCTCCACCGCTACACCGTGGGCTTCTCCTGGGTGACCTATGGCTTCTCGGCGAAATGGCATGAGAACGGCAGCGCCATCTCGCGCGATCTCATCCTGCGCGTCGGCCCGCCCAACGGCCTGTTTGGCCCCTACAAGGCCTCGCCCGAGGCGCTGACCCTGCAGGCCCTCGCCAAAAGCGCCGTGCCCGTGCCAGGCCTCTATTGGTATTCCGACGAGAGCAACGTCTTCGGCGCGCCCTTCTTCATCTGCGACCGCGTCGAGGGCGAAGCCCCCATTCCCTGGACGGCTGACGGTGGGCCCGCCTTCGATGAGCAGAGCCGCGCACGCCTCGGCGAGCAGTTCGTGACTGCGCTCGCCGCCCTGCACAATTTCGACTGGCGCGGCACGCCGGCCGCCCATATCGGCGGCGCGACGGACACCAGCAGGACGGCCGCCGCCCAGATCGACTACTGGGAAGGGCTGATGCGGCAATGGTCGCAGCGCCGATACCCGATACTGGAATGGGCGGTTCTCTGGTTCCGTGAGCACGCCCCCGCGGCGCCGCGCATCAGCATCGTGCATGGCGATTACCGCATCGGCAATTTCCTCGAACGTGAGGGCAGCATAACCGCGATCCTCGACTGGGAACTGGTGCACCTGGGCGACCCCATGGAGGATCTCGGGTGGATTTGCCTGCAGGCCTGGCGCGGCCGCGCACCTTACATGTGCCACCTGCTCACCCGCGAAGAGCTGCACCAGCGCTATTCGGCGCTGACCGGCCTGCCCGTTGATCCGGCCGCCGTCGCCTATTGGGAAGCCTTTGGCACCTTCAAGCTTGCGGTCATGCATCTCGGCGCCACCTATTGCTATGAAACCCGCGGCTTCAACGACCTGCGCATGGCGGCGATGGGCATTCAGATCCCGCGCATGCTGCTGCAGGTGGAATCCGCCGTGGAGCGTGCGTCATGAACAACTCCCTCGACAGGCTGATCGCCGGCATTATCGCCACCCTGCGCAATGACGTGATCCCCAATGTCACCGAGCCCTATGCCCGCGGTCAGGCCATCGGTGTCGTCGATGTTCTCGGCAATATTGCCGGGCGGATCGAATGGGCGCGCGCTCCGTTGCTGGCCGCAGTGGAAACCCGCACCGCAGCCATCCGCGCAGCGCGCGCGCTTGTACCGGCTGCCCCTGGCCCAGGCCAGGACGCACCATATGCGTCCTTGTCCGCAGCGGATCTGCTGGCCGAGCGGAATCGGCTGGATGGTGAAATCGCCGATCTGCTCGTCTGGGCGTCCCAGCACCCTGAGCACACCGGCGCCCGCGAGGCGGCTGCAGTGCTGCGCCAGGCCGTCCGCGACGATCTGACGAGGGAAATGAAGATGACGAAAAAACCGCTCTTTGCGGAAATCGCGCGTGGACGCGAACACGCCGAAAGCTGAGCCGCGACGGATCATCGGCAACGGGAGGGAAGCCATGGTCGAGCGTTTGGACCCGCGCATGCCGCCGCGGGAAGCCTGTGTCCAGCGCTACATGCTGGAGCATTGGGCAAGGATGCAGCCGGACAAGGTCTTTGCGGTCTTCACAGATGGCAGCCAATGGACCTATGCCGAGACCCTGCGCCTTGCCATTTGCACCGCCAATGCCTTCCGCCGCCTGGGTGTCACTCAGGGCGAGCGCGTGCTCGTCTGGCTGCCGAACAGCGCCGAGTGCCTGAAGGTGTGGTTCGGCCTCAATTATCTCGGCGCCGTGTTCGTGCCCATCAATCTCGCCTATCGCGGCAAACTGCTCGAGCATGTGATCGGCTTGTCCGAAGCCCGGCTGGCCGTAGCGCATGTGGAGCTCGCGCCACGCCTGGGCATGGTGGATTGCAAGGGCTTGCGAGAGGTGGTGGTGCTCGGTGGCGAGGCTCCTCAGGAAATCGGCGATCTCCGCGTGCATTCGGCCGAGATCCTGGAGAGCGCCGAGGAGACCGCGCCGGAGCTGGACAGACCGATCGCCCCGTGGGACCTGCAGTCCATCATTTTCACCTCGGGCACCACCGGCCCATCCAAGGGGGTGCTCTCGTCCTATCTGCACCTGCATCAGATGGCGGTCTCGGCCTCGTTCCTCGGCCCCGACGACCGCTACATGATCAACCTGCCGCTGTTCCATTCCGGCGGGGTGATGCCGGTGACCGCCATGCTCATCCATGGCGGCACCATTGCCATGGTCGAATCCTTCAACACCGAGAGCTTCTGGCCCACCATTAGACAGATGCAGGTGACGACCGTGATCCTGCTCGGCGTCATGGGCGGCTTCCTGCTCAAGCGGCCACCCTCGCCTGACGACAAGAACCACACCCTGCGCACCTGTACCTATGTGCCGCTGAACGATACCGCCCCACAATTCCACGAGCGCTTCGGGACCGATGTCTACACCCATTTCAACATGACCGAGCTCTCCATGCCGATCGTGTCCGGGTCCAATCCGACCGCCCTCGGCAGCGCCGGCCGCAAGCGGGCCGGGGTTGACGTACGCATCGTCGACGAGAATGACTGCGAGGTGCCGGTCGGCGAGGTGGGCGAGCTGATTGTCCGCACCGACTGCCCATGGGCACTGAACCACGGTTATGCTGGCAATCCAGAGGCCACCGCGCACGCCTGGCGCAACGGCTGGTTCCACACTGGCGACGGCTTCCGCATGGACGCGGACGGCAACTACTACTTCGTCGACCGGCTGAAGGATGCGATCCGCCGCCGCGGCGAGAACATTTCGTCCTTCGAGGTGGAGTCGGAGCTGCTCGCTCACCCGGCCATCCGCGAGGCGGCCGCTATCGCGGTGAAGAGCGAAATCGCCGAGGACGAGGTCATGGCCGTGGTCGCCCTGAACCCCGGCATGTCGCTCGATCCCGCCGAGCTGATCGGGTTTCTCAAGTCGCGGCTCGCCCATTTCATGATCCCGCGCTACGTGCGCGTCGTCGACGCACTGCCGCGCACGCCGACCTCCAAGATCCAGAAGACCAGCCTGCGCGAGGCCGGCATTACCTCGGACACCTGGGATCGCGAAAACGCCGGGATCATCATCAAGCGCGAGAAGATAGGCGTGAAGGCCTCGTGACGGCTTTCCACCACGGAGAAGCTAATGGATAAATTCATTCTGCGGCCCGAGGACGAGCTGATGCACCAGCCGGACGCCTCGAAGAACTTCAACGAGAGCGTCTATACCAACGGCTTCGACGACAAGACCGGTGTGGGCGGCTGGATGCGCCTGGGTAACCGCGTCAATGAAGGTTACGCCGAGCTCTCGGTCTGCCTCTATCTGCCCGACGGCCGCATCGCCTGCCAGTTCCAGCGGCCATCCATAACGTCCAACGACAAGTTCGATGCCGGCGGCCTCTCCTACAAGGTAATCGAGCCGTTCAAAAGGATCTCCATGACCTATGAGGGCGAGCTCATCATCGTCGAAGACCCGGATGCGCTGCGCGATCCGCAGCCGCTATTCGCCAATGGGCGCCGGCTGCCGGGCCATGTAAGCTGGACGCATGAGGCCTCATCGCCCATGCATGGTGGCGAGCCGACCAGCGACGACGTGGTCACCATGTATGGCCGCGACTTCTCGCTCGGCCATTTCAATCAGCATGGCCGGGTGCGGGGGCGCATCAAGGTCGGTAACGAGGAGTGGACGATCGATGGCCATGGCTGGCGCGACCATTCCTGGGGTCCGCGCTATTGGCAGGTGATCTACTTCTATCGCCTGTTCATCGGCAACTTCACCAACGGCGACGGCTTCATGCTGCTCAAGATCGCCGACCGGCAGGGCTATTCACGCCGCGTGGGCGTGCTGCTGGTGGATGGCCAGTACGAGGAGATCACCGACCTCGACGTGATGACTGACTGGACTACCGCCAGGGACCCGGCCCGCGTGCGCCTCGGCGTGCGCACCGCCAGGCGCAAGGCCGTCATCGAGGGCGAGATCCTGAAGCTCGCTCCGCTGCGCAACCGACGCAAGGCCGATGACCAGACATTGGTGTCGCGTATCGCCGAGGGCCATACTCGCTACACCTGGGACGGGCGCGAAGGTTATGGAATGACCGAGTATATCGAGCGGATCGAGGGCGGACAGCTGGCTGGCTATCCGCTCTGAGCTCCGGTTCATTCGGCCGCCCCTCGTGCCTCCGCCGAGCGTATAAAAATCACTTGCCTCGTTGCGAAGACAGCGCAGTAACCAATGCCCGCTGCAGATCGGCATCGCTGAACGGCTTCTTGAGCACCGGATGCTCCCGTTGCTCCGGCGGCAGCCCGTCTACTCCATAGCCGCTGCTGAACACGAACGGTATTCCGCGCTGGCCGAGCACTTCGCACACGGGAAACACTCGCTGGCCGCCCAAGTTGATATCGAGCACGGCAACATCCGCCGCCGCCTGGCGAGCCAGATCCAGCGCTTTTGCCAGGTGAGCGGCCGAGCCGGCAAGCTCGCAGCCGAGGTCCTCCAGCATGCTTTCAATGAGGAGAGCGACGCTAGCTTCATCTTCAACCAGCAGCACACGTTTCCCGCGAAGCTCAGTCATGCATAGTCGTCGCGGTCTCCTGGTCGAGCGGAACCCCGATCCGGCACGATGCCCCTTCTGGATCGAACTTGAGGTCAACGGTCCCGCCCAGGTCTGCTTCAATGCAGCGCGCGAGCAGCCGCATGCCAAACCCCGGGCGCGCGGGCGGTGATACCGGCGGGCCTCCGGCTTCGAGCCACGTTAGATTTAGCACGGCACCTTTCGCACTCCGTTCGACATCCCACTGAACGGTGAGAATGCCGCCGGGCCGGGACAGCGCCCCGTACTTGGCCGTGTTGGTGGCAAGCTCGTTGCAAGCCATGGTCATGGCCACGGCAACCCGTGGGCTGAGATCCACCGGCGGGCCACCGATCCGCAGCCGGTTTGGCAAGCCGACATAGGGCGCAATCACCTCACCGAGCAAATCGGCGAGATTGGCGCCTTGCCAATGGCGGCGCGTTAGCAGGTCGTGGGCGCGCGACAGCGCCATCAGCCGTGCTTCCAGTGTCTCGACGAAGTCCTGCGTTCCAGCTGCATGGCGGGCGGTTTGCCGTGTCAGCGCCTGCACGGTGGCCAGCGTGTTCTTCACCCGGTGGTTGAGCTCATCGATCAGCACTTTCTGGCGCATCTCGGCCTTCTTGCGCTCGCTGATGTCCACCAGCATGTTGATCGCGCCGACGACTTTGCCGTCCGCGTCCAGCAAGGGCGTCGGATAGGGCAGGAACGGCACGCGCGTGCCGTCGGGCCGCTCCGCCACCGCCTCGACCCCGCGGATCGGCCGGCCCTCTCTGAGCGAAACCGCCATCGGGCATTGGTCATGCGGCAAGGGCACGCCGTCGGGCGTGTAAAGCCGCCAGGTCACGCACCACTGATCGCTCCCCAACTTGGGCGTGCGGCCGGAAAGCTCCACAGCGGCTTGATTGTAAAAAGTGATTCGCCCCTCCGCGTCGGTCGTATAGACGGCAGCCGGCAGCGCCTCCAGCAGTTCGCGCGTGTGTCGTTCGCTTTGCCGTAGCCGTTCATTGGCGATGCGGCGCTCGGTCACGTCCTGCACCACGCGCACGCCGTAACGGAACCGGTCATTCTCGTCCCGTACGGATGACGAGAAGACATCGACGTGAATGTGCTCGCCATTCTGCCGCACATATCGCTTGTGGATGGCATAGCTGTCGATCTCGCCGCGAACCTGCTGGCTGTAAAGGGCGGCGTCCTGCTCCACATCATCCGGGTGAGTAAGGTCGAGAAAGCTGCGCTCCAGGAGCTCTTCGCGCGACCAACCCGAGATCCTGCACAACATCGGGTTGACCCTCAGGAACCGTCCGGTTTCGTCGATTTCGGCAATACCCACGGTTGCAGCGTTATAGGTCGCAGCAAGCCGTTCCTCGCTTTCCCGGCGGGCCACTTCCGCCTCGTGGAGGTCGGTCACGTCAGTCGTGAAACATCGGGTATTAACGAACTTCCCGTCGATAAACCGGCTGTTGGACGTAATCAGCACATGCTTGAACGACCCGTCCTTGGCGATCAGTCGCGCTGGGTAGCGATCGAGCTTTCCGCCGCAGGTCAGGCGCTGGAGAATATCCTCGATTACCGGCCCATCGGCATGGAACTCTGTAATGTTGCGGCCGACATACTCCTCCGCAGTATAGCCGAGAAGCTCGAGCTCCGCTCTGTTGGCGCGCAGGATGGTTCCGTCGCTGCCGACGATATGCAAGCCGATCGCACTGTTCTCGAAGAAGTCCTCCAGATCCTGGCGGCCGCGCTCGATCTCCTGCTCCATGGCCTTGCGCGCGCTGATGTCCTGGAAGCAGTTGATGGCACCCTGGATCCGGCCGTTGAAGTCCCGCAATGCGCGGATGTTCACCAGCGCAGTGATTCTTGAGCCATCCGGCCGTTGAACGACCACCTCGAGGTTGCGGGCCGGTTCGCCGGTTCTGATTGCGCGAGCCATCGGCGTCTCGGCATGTGGAAGCCGCCGTCCGTCGGGATGGAACAGCGCGCAGGCACCGCAGAAACGCTCGCGAGGATCGCCCAGACGCGGTTCGCGCCCCCACAGTGCCACCGCCTCCTGGTTGAAGCGTACCAGCATCCCTTCGGTATCGCAGAGATAGACGGCACCCGGTATGGCATCGAGCAGCGCGGGTGCCGCCGCAACCAGCGCTTCGAACTCGGTCAAGACATGTGTCTCACGGGATAGCCGCTCGACGGTGCTCATCTGAGCTTTTGCCCTTCTCTATTCTTCAAGTCTAGCCGTAGGCGGCCACATTTCTGCCCTTGAACGATACCACCGATCTTTTTCACGGTCCTCGGTGAAATTCGGCCAGCCGGCACACGCACATGCTGCCTCTATTTGATGGCGCATCAAACGTATTTACAACTTTTGATTGCAGATCGAGTCCTGGCTCCATTCACCCGAAATTGGAAAATAGCTTTGGCCCTGGGATAGTTCCGAATTCATGTTGGGTATGGCCTTACGCGAAGAAGCCGACCACCTGGAGCACCAGGTCCACGCGTTCCTCCGCCGGGCTGGCCAGCCGAGCCACAAGCCGGGTGTTCCGCAGCCGACAGGGCAAGCCGTGCGCTTCGAGCCGGCCTACTGCTTCAGCAGCGCCGGCCTCCTGTTGAAAGGTCAGCGCGATCGCGCGCGGGCCGGCATTGATCTTGGTGATCCCGGCCTGCCGGCAGGCTTGCCTGATCCTTGCTGACGCGAGCAGGTGCTTGGCCTCCAGCGGCGGCGGGCCGAACCGGTCCTCCATCTCTTCACTAAACGCTTCGATCGAGGCCTCGTCCGGCAACTTGGCCAGCCGGCCATAGAGCTCGAGCCGCACCGCCTCGTCCGCGACGTAATCTTCCGGAATCCGGCCGGAGGCCTCCAGATTGACCTCCGGTACGTAATCATCGCTCACCTGTTCGCCGTTGGCCATTTGTACCGCCCTCTGCAGCAGATGCCGGTACAACCCAGGGCCGACCAGCTTGAGATGGCCAGCCTGCGCCTCGCCGAAGAGAGCGCCGGCGCCACGCAGATCCAGATCGCGCGCGCTGATCTCGAAGCCGCCACCGAGCCCGCTCACCTCCTGCAGGGTTTGAAGGCGCTTGCGCGCTGCAGCCGATCTCTGGGTGTTCGGGTCGGCCAGCAAGTAGAAGTAGCCCCGTCGCGCAGCGCGCCCCACCCGGCCGCGCAGCTGATGCAGCTGGGCAAGGCCAAAACGCTCCGGCCGCCAGACAAGCATCGTGTTGGCACGCGGCAGGTCGAGGCCGCTCTCGATGATGTTGGTGGCCAGCAGCACGTCGGCCTCGCCTCCTGCGAAGCGCATCATGATCTCGTCGATCTCGGCGCCCGGCAGCTTGCCGTGAAGCGTCACAACCCGCAGCTCCGGCACGAGCCGCGCCAGCCGCTCCTGCCATTGGTCTATGTCCTCCACGCGCGGGCACACCACGAAGCTTTGGCCGCCGCGTCGCCATTCATAGAGCAGAGCCGAACGGACGGCCTCGTCGTCCAGCGCCGCAGCCACCGTGCGCACCGGCAGCCGCCGGGCCGGCGGCGTGGCGATTACGCTCACGCTCCTGAGCCCCGCCCCGGCAAGCTGCATCGTGCGGGGAATAGGCGTTGCGGTCAGGGTCAGCACATGGGCATCTCCTGCCAGCGCCCTCAGCTTTGCCTTCTGCCGGGCGCCGAAGCGCTGCTCTTCGTCGATGACGAGCAAGCCGAGTTCCTTGAACGAGATGCCCTTCTGCGCCAGCGCATGGGTGCCGATCACCAAGCGAACAGACCCATTCGCCAGACCTTTTTTCACCCTGCGCTGCTCCGCAGCCGGAACGAAGCGTGAGAGATGCCCGATCTCGATGCCAAAACCGGCGAACCGGCGCCCGAACGTCTCCACATGTTGGCGCGCAAGCACCGTGGTGGGCACCGCCACCGCCACTTGCTTCCCGCTGAGCACGGCCGCAGCCGCGGCACGCAGCGCAACCTCCGTCTTGCCGAAGCCTACATCCCCGCACACCAGCCGGTCCATGGGCGAGCCCGACACCAGGTCTGCCAGCACGTCTTCGGCAGCCTGCGCTTGGTCGGGCGTCGGGAAATGGGGAAAACGGGCCACGAACCGCTCATACTCCGCCACTGGTGGCCGAAGCCTCGGCGCCGATCTCGCCTTGCGCTCCCGGGCAAGCGCAATCAGATTGCGGGCCGCGCCTTCGATCTCCGCCACGAGCGTGGCGTGGCGCCTCGCCCACGAACGGCCATCCGCCCGGTCGAGCTTGATGTCCGCATCCGCCCCATATTTCCAGATGAGCGCCAGTTCTTCCACAGGCAGCATCACCGCCGTATCGTCCGCAAACGAAAGCCGTACCAGGTCCTGCCGGGCAAGTGCCGGCGTCGTGATCGTGTCGAGCCCCTCCAGCACGGCTGCACCGCGTTCCAGATGGATCACCATGTCGCCAGGCCGCAGCACATCATCCGCCGCTCCAAGCTCTCGGTCGCGCCAGCCGAGCGGCGCCTCGTGCTCGGCGCGGCTGCCGAGAATATCGGCAGCCGCAATGACGGCGATCCGCTGCGACGACAGGACGAAACCCGCGTCGAAGTCAACCTGAATGCTGACGAGGCGGGGCACTTCGCTTGCCAGCACGTCGTGCCAACTTGCAAGACGCGCGATCGGCACGCCCGCCAGCTGCCCAATGCGACGCTCGACACGCTTGAGATCACGCTCATTCGCCGCGGTCAGCACAACTCGGCGGCCCTGCCCCAGCTGATCTTCGATGAAAGCCCGCAGCGCGTGTCCCGGAGCGCTCTGTGCCATGAATTTCGGCACGCTGCTCTCGCCCTCAGGCTCCGCATCGCCTAGGCCGAGGAGCGGACGTTCCGCCAAAGCCGCATGCCACTCCTCCTCATCCAGAAAGGTAATCTCCGGCAGCCCCGGTGAGGCCGGACTTGCCCGGCGGAGAGCCGTCAGCTCCCTCTCGCTCTCGCGCGCCTCCCGCACCTGCCGCAGCCAGGCTGCCGCTCTCTGATCGATCTTGCCATCTCGGATCAGGGCGCTCCGCGGTAGGTAGTCGAACAGGCTGGCACCCATTGGCGCTGCATCGCTTGCTTGGCTGTTCCTCAGCACGAACAGTTCTGAGGCAGGGTCGAGCACCACCGCGTCAAGATCACCCCCTGTGCGCTGCGTCGCGGGGTCATAGCTCTGAATGCTCGTGATACGACCGCCCTGATGCCCGATCCGCACCGGACCCAACGCCCCTGCTGGAAACACGTCAAGCATCTGGCCTTGGATGGCCACCTCGCCAGGTTCGTCCACGAGAACGTCCACGACATAGCCGGCCCGCTCGAAGAACGTCCTGAGTTGGTCGTCCGCGATGCGATCACCGAGCCGCACCGCCAAACTCGCTCCAGCCCAGGCGTGGCGGGGTGGTACCCGCTGCAAGGCGGCATCTGCGGAGGCGAGGACCAGCGGTTTGTCGATGTTGTCGGCGAGACGCCGCAGCACGGACGCGCGCCGGCCGGTGACCGTGCGGGATGGCAATGCACCGTCATACGGCAAAACATCCCACCGGGGCAGCACCAGCGGCTCGCATGTTGCATCGAGGGCGTGCAGCACTGCACCCAAACGCTCCGCCCGCCGCTCGTCCACCGACAGCACCAGCACGCCGCCCGGATCGGCTCGGTGCCAAGCCGCAAGGATGAACACCGCGATGGCCCCGAGGGGGGAGGATGACGAGACCCCGTCCGGTAACGCTGAGGGGGATGATACTCTCGCGTGCAGGCCTGCCTGTTTCATCGGCCGCGGCCGCAAAGCTGGAGAACATGGCGGCGCTGGCTGCGACTAAAGTCCATTCAAAGTACCCGGAAACCAGAAGAAATGAAACATGGCGGACCTGCTGGCTCGGTCCGCAGAGAACCCACTGCCGGCTCCAGGGTTCCAACAGCCACCAGGCTGGAACTGGGTCTTGGCCTAGGGGTTAAGTCCTTGCCGGTTCACCCAGCAGGACGAAATCCGATGGCAGAGCAAATCCCGCTGTCGCCCGCAGTGTCCGCCCTCGACCCCGAGCTTGATGCGGCGAGGAACGACCATACCCACGAGATCGCGCCGGATCTGGCCTATCGTCGGCTCGGGATGGTCAATGTCATCTTTTACGGACAGCCTCATTGCGGCAACAGGCTTTGGGTGCTGATCGATGCCGGCTTGCTTGGAACCAAAGGTCTCATCAAGAGCGCCGCCGCGGACCGCTTCGGCCGGGATGCCAGACCAGCGGCGATCATCCTCACGCACGGCCATTTCGACCATGTCGGTGTGGTGGAAGACCTGGCGACCGAGTGGGACGCCCCGGTCTATGCGCATCCGCTCGAGCACCCCTATCTCGACGGACGGGCCGCCTATCCGCCCGGCGACCCCACGGTCGGTGGCGGCGCCATAGCCACGCTCGCCCGGTTCTACCCGCGCGGCCCCGTGGATCTCGGCTATCGGCTCCGCGACCTGCCGGCCGATGGCGCCGTGCCTCATATGCCGGGTTGGCGTTGGATCCACACGCCTGGCCATAGCGTCGGGCACGTATCGTTGTGGCGCGACAGCGACCGCATCCTCATCGCCGGCGACGCCTTCGTCACCACGAACCAGGAATCCGCCTATGCGGTGGTCGTGCAAAGCCCAGAGATGCATGGGCCGCCGATGTATTTCACCACCGAGTGGGATAAGGCTGCACAATCGGTCAATGAACTCGCCGCGCTGGAACCCGAGCTCGTGATCGCCGGCCATGGCCAGCCGATGCAAGGCCCGGAAATGCGGCGGGCACTCAAGCGTCTCGCCCAGCAGTTCCAGCGCATAGCGGTGCCGGAACAGGGCCGCTATCTCGCACACCCCGCTCGGGCAGAGGATGGCAGTGCCTATTGCAGCGTCATCTGAGCCGACAGCGTCAAATCTTGCCGGAGGGTAGGCTTTTGGTATCGGAAAGGCCGCTCGACTGCCTTGTCATCGGCGCAGGCCCGGCAGGCCTCACCGCAGCCATTTATCTCGCGCGCTACCGCCGCCGTTTTCTCGTGCTTGACTCCGGCGCAAGCCGGGCAAGCCTCATTCCCATCTCCCACAACGTGCCCGGCTTCCCCGACGGGATCCCGGGACGCGATCTGCTGACCCGCCTGCACCGCCAAGCGCAACGCTATGGCAGCGACCTGCGCCACGGCACCGTCGCGGACCTGTCCCGCCAGGGGGATGGCACCTTCTTGGCTCGCACCGATGATGACCGGGAGATCACCGCCAGGACGGTGCTCATTGCCACCGGCATTGTCGACAACCAGCCAGACCTGCCTAGCCTTCGCCGTCTGATCGAGGAGGGCCATGTCCGTCTGTGTCCGGTTTGCGACGGCTACGAAGTGATGGGCAAGAGCGTGGCGGTGCTTGGGCCTATGAGCCAGGCGGTGAAGAAGGCCCTCTTTCTGCGCACCTTCACCGAAAAGCTCACCGTCTTGGCGCTCGGGCCCGACTGCACCGGAACGGAAGAGGAGCGATTGAACCTGCACAAAGCCGGCATCCGCTGCGACTTCAGGCCGGTGACCGACCTTCTCGTCGAAGGCGACGAGATCACCGCCGTCCTGGACGATGGCCGCCGTCACCAGATCGAGGTGCTCTATCCCGCTCTCGGCGCCGAGGTTCGCACCAGCCTCGCCCTCGCCTTGGGCGCCACCTGCAACGAGAGCGGCTGCCTGATCGCCGATCCGCACCAGCAGACCTCGGTGCCGGGACTCTACGCGGCAGGAGATATCGTCAACGAGTTGAACCAGATCGCGGTCGCCTTCGGTCACGCCGCCATAGCCGCAACTGCCATTCACAACGCGCTCGCCGGACGCTTCTAGCGCGGCGACAGAGGTTGTTCCGAGCAGTTGCGTCCCTCATACTCCACAATCACTCAGCCGGCCCGACCTGGAGATCCACCCTGGAAACCGCGCTTTACCGTCCGATCAAAGGCTTCCTGGAGAATCTCGGCTACATGGTGAAAGGCGAGATCGGCGGTTGTGATCTCGTCGCACTTAAAGGCGAGGACGACCCGATCGTCGTCATCGGCGAGATGAAGCTGAGCTTCAACCTCGAGCTGGTCCTGCAGGGGGTGGACCGGGCCGCAGCCGGCGACGAGATCTGGCTGGCCGCCCGCCTGTCGCCCCGCGGCAAAGGCCGGGAGAATGATGCCCGCTTCCGCAACCTGTGCCGGCGTCTGGGCTTCGGCCTACTCGGGGTGTCGGCAAAGGGCGACGTGGAGCTTCTAGTCAGCCCTGCCGCGCCCATGCCGCGCCGCAATTCGCGCCGCCGCTCCCGTCTCGTGGAGGAGCATCGCCGCCGCCGCGGCGACCCGGTGCCGGGTGGCGGCTCGCGGACGCCGATCATGACCGCCTATCGCCAGCAGGCCCTCACCTGCGCTGCAGCGCTCGCCGAAGGACCGCGGCGCACTCGCGATCTCAAGCCCTTTGCTCCCGATGCAACAAAGATCCTCAGGCGCAACGTTTACGGTTGGTTTGCGCGAACCGGCCGCGGCATCTATGCTCTGACCGATGCCGGTCGTGCGGCACTGGCGCGCTGGCCGCAGGCGCAAGTGCCAGCCGATCGAGCCGCGACGGAGCGCACGCCAGCCGAGTTTGCCGTCGTGCCGTCGTAACAGAACTGCGGCATCTCCCAAACCAAACGAGACGAGCAAGAGAGGATAGCCCAATGCCTTATGTAGACGGTTTCGTTGTCGCGGTGCCTAAGCAGAACCTTGATAAATACAGGGAGTTGTCCCGTCGGGCCGGCGAGGTCTGGAAGGACCACGGCGCGCTCTCCTATGTGGAATGCCTGGGCGATGATGTGCCTTATGGCGAGTTGACTTCGTTCCCCCGTGCAGTGCAAGCGAAGGACGACGAGGTGGTATTCTTCTCTTGGATTGTCTACGAATCCCGCGAGAAGCGCGACGAGGTGAATGCCAAGGTGATGGCCGACCCCCGGCTCAAAACCGACATGGCCGAGATGCCTTTCGACGGAAAGCGCATGATTTACGGTGGATTCAACGTATTTTTGGAGCTATAACCCGGCTCCCGTAATCTGGCAGAGGCTAGCACGGTGTCGGCGGCGCGCATTGCGCGCCGCCGCATTGCTGTCTCCTGCCGCCGAAGAAGAGCAGCAGCCATGTCGACCGGCGCCACAGACGCTTCCACGCCCGAGATCTCGCTCAAGGCCACGCCACGCGAGTGGCTGGGGCTACTGGTCATCGCCATGCCATGCTTGCTCTATTCGATGGACCTCACGGTCCTCAATCTGGCTGTGCCCGCGCTCAGCGCCGACCTCAAGCCCAGCGCCACCCAGCTTTTGTGGATCGTCGACATTTACGGCTTCATGGTGGCCGGCTGGCTGATCACCATGGGCAGCCTCGGCGACCGCATTGGGCGGCGCCTTCTGTTGATGGCCGGGGCGACAGCCTTCGGCGCAGCCTCGATCCTCGCGGCGTTCTCGACCACCGCGGAGATGCTGATCTTCGCCCGCGCGCTGCTGGGCGTGGCGGGTGCAACCATCGCCCCATCGACCCTGTCGCTCATTCGCAACATGTTCCGCGACGAGCAGCAGAGGACGTTCGCCATCAGCATCTGGGGAACGAGCTATGCCGCCGGCGGCCTGATCGGCCCCATCCTCGGCGGAGTCCTACTGCAATTCTTCCCTTGGGGCTCGGTCTTCCTGCTCGCCGTTCCGGTCATGGTACTGGTGCTGGTTTCAGCGCCATTGCTGCTGCCCGAATATCGGGATCCGAATGCCGGCCGTGCCGATATCACGAGCGCGGCGCTGTCGTTGGCCGCCGTTCTGTCGGCGATCTACGGGCTGAAGCAAATCGCCGAATATGGCCCCTCGCTGACCGCCATCCTGTTCATCCTGGTGGGCCTTGGCTTGGGGCTCTCCTTCGTGCAGCGGCAGCGGCGGCTCGCCGATCCGTTCATCGACCTCAGCCTGTTCCGCTCGCCAGCCTTATCCACCGCGCTGGCGATCAATCTACTGGGCTGCCTCATCATGTTCGGCACCTTTCTCTATATCGCCCAGTATTTGCAGCTGGTACTCGGCCTCACGCCGCTGGCGGCAGCGCTGTGGAGCATCCCGTCTGCCGCGACCGTCACAGCCGGCTCCATGTTGGCGCCCCTCGTGGTGAACCGCTACCGTCCCGCTCATGTCATCGCGGGCGGCATGGGGCTGTTGGGGCTCGGCATGGCCATGCTCACGCAACTTGATCATGGCGGCCTGCCGCTGCTGGTGGCGGGCACCGTCGTCCTCTGCGCCGGCCTCGGCCCCACCTTCGTACTGACCACCGACATCATCGTGAGCTCGGCGCCGCCCGAGCGCGCCGGTGCAGCCAGCGCCATCTCCGAGACCGGCGCCGAGTTCGGCGGCGTGGTGGGCATCGCGGTTCTGGGCAGCATCGGGGTGGCGGTCTATCGCAGCCTCATGGGCGCAACCCTGCCCTCAGGCCTGTCGGCAGACGCGGCAGAGGCTGCCCGCGGCAGCCTCGGTGGCGCAGCGGCCGTAGCTCGAAGCCTGGATGGTGCGGCTGCAGCAGGTCTGCTCGATGCCGCCCGCGCGGCCTTCACCCAAGCCATGGCCATTGCGACGGGGCTATGTGCGCTGCTCGCGCTTGCCGGCGCCATTGCCGCGCTCATGCTGCTGCGCAACGCTCGGCGGGCGGCAGCCCATTGATCCCTATTCAAGCCGCCGCCGGAACAGCCAGGACGCGGCGCTGAGAGTGATCAGCGCGATGACTGCAAGGGGCCAGGTGTTGTTGAGCACCTCTTCCGCCGGGATTGCCTTCAGGAACACGCCTCGAACGACCGCCAGGAAATAGCGGAGCGGATTGGCCAGGGTGATCGGCTGCAGCCAGCCTGGCATGTTCTCGATCGGCGTGGCAAAACCCGAAAGCAGCATCGCCGGCACCATGAACAGGAACGCGCCGAGGATGGCCTGTTGCTGGGTGGCGGACATCGCCGAGATGAACAATCCGACGCCGACGACAGCTAGGAGGTAGAACACCGCGCTTCCATAGAGCAGGAAGAGCGAGCCCCGCAGCGGCACGCCGAAGACGAGCGCCGCCGCCAGCACATAGACGGTGAGGTGGAACGTGCCGATCAGCACCGGTGGAATGAGCTTGCCGATCAGGATCTCGTGCGTCCTGAGTGGCGACACCATGAGCTGGTCGAACGTACCCAGCTCCCGCTCCCGCGCGATGGACAGCGCCGTCACCACTAGCCCGATCAGCAGGGCGATGGCCGCAACGAGGTTCGGCACCATGAACCACTGGAAAATCAGGTTGGGGTTGAACCAGTTGCGCGGCACCACTTCGATCGCAACTGGCCCAGCACGGGTGCCGGACGCCGGCTCTGCCCCGAGCCCGGCGACGATCTGATTGAGATAGCCGGCCACGATCTGCGCCGAATTTGAACGGCGGCCGTCAAGAATGATCTGCAGGTCGGCCCGTGCGCCTGTGGCAAGATCGCGCGAGAATGTGGGGCCGATGCTCACTGCGGCAATCGCCTGCTGCAGGTCTATCGCCTCGCGCAACGCTTCCGGGTTGTCGACCCGGGTGATGCTGCGGAAGGTGGGTGCCCCGTCGATCCGGTTGATGAGCTCCGCGCCCCAGCGGCCGGCATCCTGGTTGAACACCACGATGTCCACATTCTTCACCTCCAAAGTCGCCGCATAGGAGAAGACGAACAGCTGCACGATCGGCGGCCCGATCAGCACCATGCGGCCGCGCGGGTCGCGCAGCACCGCCAGCAGCTCCTTGATGATCAGCGCCTTGAGCCTCGCCCACCACATCAGCCGATCCTCTTGCGCGTGTTGCGCGCCGCCAGCAGGAACATCAGGCTGCCCATGAACAGCATCACCGCCATGGCCCTGAGGAACATCGGCCAGATATCCCCGGCGAGGAATACCGACTGCAGGCTGGGAATCAGATAGCGCGCCGGCACGATGGCGGTGATGAGCTGGATCACCCGCGGCATGGAGCTGATCTCGAACAGGAAGCCCGACAAGAGGAAGGCCGGCAGGAAGGCCGAGATGAGGGCAAGCTGCGAGGCCAAGAACTGGTTCTTGGTCGCCGCCGAGATCAGCAGGCCCTGTCCCAGTGCCGGCATGAGAAAGCTCGCCGAAAGCAGGTAGAGGGCCGGCACCGACCCGCGGAACGGCACACCGAACAGGAACACCGCCACCAGCACGCACAGGGTCATGGACGCCAAGCCCAGCACGAAATAGGGCAGAACCTTACCGGCCAGCAGCTCCCACGCGGTCACCGGCGTTGCCATCATGGCCTCCATGGTGCCCCGCTCCCATTCGCGCGCCACCACAAGCGAGGTGAGCAGGGTGCCCACCAAGGTCATCACGATGGCGATCGAGCCCGGCACCAGGAAGAAGCGACTGGCCAGTTCCGGATTGAACCAGAAGCGCTGCTCCACGCCGATACCGGGTGGCGCCGTGCCGAGCTCTGCCATGCGCTGCGCGGCCCAGGTCGCCACCACCCCTCGCGCATAGTTCTGCACGAAGCTTGCTGTGTTGGGGTCCGACCCGTCGACGATCACTTGCAGCTTCGCCGCACCGGCCGCGGCAGCCTCAGCGAAATCGGCGGGAATGACCAGGATGCCGCGGATGCGGCCGAGAACCAGGTCGTCCTCGAAATCGCGCCGGTCGCGGCCGACAATCACGTCGAAATAGCGGGAGGCCTGGAAGCTCGCGGCAAGGTCGCGGGTCTGCGGGGTCGCCGCTTCGATCACCAGCCCGACCCGCGTCCGGGTGGCATCCAGCGACACGCCATAGCCGAACAGGAACAGCAGCACCAGGGGCAGCACGAAGGCAATGAGGATGCTGCTCGGGTCGCGCAGCACCTGGTAGCTCTCCTTGCGCACCAGCGCCGCGAACCGCCTCATCCGCGCTGCCCGTGCCGACCGGCCCTCATCCGCGATGCTCATGCCGCCTCCGCGAGCTCGGATCCCTCGACCAGGCTGATAAAAGCGTCTTCCATGGTCGGGTCGGGATTGTCGGGCCTGGCAACGCTCGCCTTGAGCTCGTCGGGCGAGCCCAGCGCGATGGACCGGCCGCGATAGATGAGCGAGATGCGGTCGCAATACTCCGCCTCGTCCATGAAATGGGTCGTGACCAGGACGGTCACGCCCTTCTCGACCAGGCCGTTGATATGGGCCCAGAACTCGCGACGGGTAATCGGGTCCACGCCGGAGGTGGGTTCATCCAGAAACAGCGCCTCGGGCTCGTGCATCACCGCGCAGGCCAGCGCCAGCCGCTGCTTCAGCCCCAGCGGCAGCTCCTTGGCCGACATGCCAAGGCGAGGCCCGAAGTCGAAGATCTCCGTCATCAGCGCGATGCGCTCGCGCTTGCGGGCGCCGGTAAGCCCGTAGACGCCGGCAAAGAACGACAGGTTCTGCGCCACGCTGAGATCACCATAAAGCGAGAATTTCTGCGCCATATAGCCGAGCCGGTTGCGCGCCTCGGCGGTATCACGGCGCAGATCGAAGCCGGCAACCCGCCCTTCACCTTCCGTCGGCTTGAGGAGGCCGCACAGCATCTTGAAGGTGGTCGACTTGCCCGCCCCATTCGGCCCCAATAACCCGAAGATCTGCCCCCGCGGGATGGTGAAGCTGATATTGTCCGCCGCCGTGAACGTGCCGAAGCGCTTGGTTAGCCCATGCGCCTCAATCACCGGCCGGTCGCTCTCCGCTGTCCTTAACGCTGCCACCTCTGCCAATTTCGAACGGCCGCCCGGGCCACCACCCAGCATATCGACGAACGCGTCCTCGAACCGTGGTGCCGCGGGAGCTATCGCGGTCGCCGGCCCCCCAACGCTGTCGGCCATCGGTGCGCTCTTCCCCGCAGCGAACACCAGCCGGATCGCCTCGCCCTGGATCACCCCATCGATGACGCCGGGCTCATTTAGAGCCTGAGCCAGCACTGAACGCCGCCGTCCTGCGATCCCGGTGAGTTTATAGACGCGCCCCGCAACCCGGCTGGTCACTTCGGCCGGCGTGCCGGCAAACAGAAGCTTCCCCTGATTCAGCAGCAGCACCCGGTCGCAGGCCTCCGCTTCGTCCAGATAAGCCGTGGACCACACCACGCCGATGCCCTCACGCGTCAGGTTCTCCACCATGCGCCACAGCTCGCGGCGCGAAATGGGGTCGACCCCGACGCCGGGCTCGTCCAGCAGCAGCAGCCTCGGCTTGCGCAGTAACGCGCAGGCAAGCCCGAGCTTCTGCTTCATGCCGCCCGATAGCTTGCCGGCCAGCCGCCCGGTGAACCGCTTCAGATCCGTAAAGGTGAGCAGCTCGTCGAACACCGCAGGACGCTCGCGGCTTGGCAGACCGCGCAAGTCCGCATAGAGGTCTAGATTTTCTTGAACCGAGAGATCCTCATAGAGGCCGAAACGCTGCGGCATATAACCGATGAGGCCCTGGATGCGCGCCGGATCCCGCTGCGTATCGAAGCCAAGTACGGTGAGCGAGCCCTCTTCAGGCAGCATCAACCCGGTCATCAGCCGGATCAATGTGGTCTTGCCGGCCCCGTCCGGGCCGACCAGGCCAGTGATCTCCCCACCGGAAATGGCGCCGGATATGGCATCCAGCGCCGGTGGACCTTCGCCGAAACGCTTGGTGACCGTCTCAAGGGTGACGAAATCACTGCCCATTGGCGACATGGTGCCGCTCTCCTTGGTCCATGGGCACCCGTATGGTCACCGGCATACCCTGGCGAAGGCCCTCGTCCGGCTGCTCGACAACCACCCGCAGACGGTAAACCAGATCGGTGCGCAGCTCCGGCGTCTCCACCGATTTCGGCGTGAACTCGGCCACCGGCGAGATGAAACCCACCTGCCCGCGATAAGGGCGGTCGGGTGCCGTGTCCGTCACCACCTCCACGGTCATGCCGGGGTGGATGCGCCCGAGATCGGGTTCGGCGATATAGCTGCGCACCCAGACCGGCTCGCTCAACGATAGCACCAGCACCGTATCGCTGGGCGAAATGATGGCGCCGGGCTCACGCACCCGCGACAGGATGATGCCGTTGGCCGGCGCAAGCAGATCGGTATCGGCGAGAGATGTCTTGGCCCTGGAAAGCTCTGCTTGCGCCGCCTGCAGGCTCGCTCGGGCGGCGGCAATGTCCTCCGGCCGGGTTCCTTCGAGCAGCAGCGCAAGCGCCTCGGTCGCGGAATTGACCCGTGCTTCCGCCATATCCTTCGCAGCTTGCGCCCGGTCCAGCTCCGCTTGCGAAATCGCACCACCCGGCCGCAGCCGCCGCGCCCGCACGAGCGACTGGTTGGCGTTGACGAGATCGGCCTTGCGCTCGGCCAGGGCAGCACGCGCTTGCGCGATTTCCGCCTTCCTCGGCCCTGCCTCGAGCTTGGCGAGATTGGCGGATTGGTTGGCGACCTGCGCCTCGGCCGCGCGGACCGCATCCTCGTAAGGCTGCGCATCGAGCTTGGCGAGGCTCTGGCCGGCTTTCACCGCATCCCCTTCATCGACGCTGATGCTGGCGATGCGCCCGCTGACCCGGAAGCCGAGCCGCACTTCGCGGATGTCCACATTGCCATAGAGCGTCAGCCGATCCGCCTGTGTGCGGGTCCAGCCGAGCCGCCCCGGCAGGTCGAACCACCAGCCGGCCGCCACACCGAGGCCGACAAGCACGAGCACGGCCGGGATCAGCTTGCGTCTCATGCGCGCCCTCCCGGCTGCCCCAGCGCACTCACCAGCTCGTCGACCACAGCATGAATGCGGTCCAGCTCGCGCGGGCCGATGCTCTCCCAGCCCAGCTGGGCAAGCACGGCCGCATTGGCCATGCGAAACACCACCAGGCTGCCGAGCAGCGTTACCGTGCGTAGCCGCACGTGCTCCGAGCCCACCTCCTCGCCGAGAATGATCGCCACCAGCCGACCGATCACCTCGAGCGTCGGCTTCATCACGCGCCCGTAGATCCGCTCGAAAGCTTCGGTCGGCTCCATTTGCTCGCGCAGGATGAATCGGGCCCACGGCTCCGACTGCCGGCTGACGAACAGACCCAGCATTGTCCGCATCATCTGCACCAGCAGCTGGCGCGCTTCCGCGACCTCGAGCCCACCGTCCGCCTGTTCGATGCGTGCGCGGATCTGCTCCCGCCGCCCGCTCACATGAGAGGAGATGATCTGCGCGAGGTGATCGGCAGCGGCGATATAAAGGCCTTCCTTACCGCCGAAATGATAGGGTATGGCCTGCAGATTGACACCGGCCGCCTCGGCCAGAGCGCGGGTTGTAGTGGCATCGAAGCCATAGCGCCCGAACACGTCTATGGCAGCCGTCAGCAGCCGTTCACGGGTGGCATCCCGCCGATCGGGCGCACGTCGGCGGCTGCCGGCCTGGGTACGGCGCGACTTTCGCTGAATAGACGGTTCCGCCATCGCCACCACTCCAACGACCTTCAGACTTAACCGAAACAACGGTCCCACATTAATTCATTCGACTGATTCAGTCAATCGAATGAATTCATGATAATTGAACAGACCCGCGGATCCGGCGGGCATGCTCCCCCGTTGTCATGAGCGCCTCATGAGGATTCCATGCTAGGCGATATCACACCGAGGCTATCCGAATGGCCGCCCCGTACTTCCGTATCACGCGCCGGACATTTGCGCTCTCGACAGCCGCTCTGCTCGCTTCGATTGCCAGGGCCCGATCTGAGGACCTAACGACCATGCGCCATGTTGTTCTGCTGGGTGACTCCGTGTTCGACAACGCCGCCTATGTGATCGACGGGCCTGACGTGATCACCCATGTGCGGCACCGGCTGCCCGCGGGCTGGCAGGCGACCCTTGTGGCTGCAGACGGGGGCGTGATGGCGGATATCCCCCGCCAACTAGCGCGACTTCCGGAGGACACCACTCATCTCGTGGTCAGCATCGGCGGCAATGATGCACTTGGCGAGGCTTCGATCCTGGAAGCGCCGTCGCGGTCGGTGGCTGACACCCTTCTGCAGCTCACCGAAATCCGCCGGCGGTTTCAGGTGCAATATGCCGCCATGCTGGATGCGGTGCTCGAACGGGGTCTGCCGACCGCCATCTGCACCATCTATGATCCGCGCTATCCGGACCCCGTGCAGCGCCAGATCGGCACCACAGCACTCATGGTGCTTAACGATGCAATCATCCGAGAGGCGGCGCTCCGCCACGTGCCCATCCTCGATCTGCGGCTCATCTGCAATGACGATGCGGATTTCGCCAACCCGATCGAGCCTTCGGCGCAGGGCGGCGGCAAGATTGCGGCCGCGATTGCCTCGCTTCTCGCAGCCCATGACTTCAGCGCCGGCAGGTCGGCGATCTACGCTCGCTGAGGCAGGCCCTTCCCAGCCCGCAAGCTCCTGAACGTTACGGAATAGCGCAGGCTCTCCATCGGCGGAATGCTGTGTTCCCATTCGGTGCGCACCGGCCCGCGCAGCAGATAGGCCGAGCGCGGCTCCACCGTGACCGACAGCCGTTCCCAGCCCGAGCCCGCCTTGCGCCTCAGCCGGAACCGGCAGGGCGACAGGAGCGAGATGCCGATCACATCCTCGAACAAGGGCCGGTCCCGGTGCCAGCCGATGCCGGCGCCCGGCGCATATTCCGTCACCAGCACATGGACCAGATCCTCAGGCGAAAGGCCTGCAAACCGGGCAGCGACCTCCCGCAACGGCAACAGGAAGTCGGGAATGGGCGCCGCCTCCTGCATGCGGCTCGTGTTGAAATCATAGTGGAGGCCGAACGAGACCACCCGCCGGTTACCGAGATAGCCCTGGAACGCGAAGGGCCTGAACGGCAACGCCTCCAGCTGTTCGACCAGCCAGGCTTCCTCCGCCGGTGTGATGACCTCCGGCTGGTAGGCGAAGCCGTCCGGCAACACCTGATCAGCTGCAAGCAAATCCATTTGCCGCGCGTTCATGGCACCGCCTGTCCCTGAGCCCTGATTACCCCCTTGTTTTTCCAAGAGATCACAACGATCTCTCGGGAATAAGGCGTTTTGGACCTCGTCCGTTCCGGATTACATTCCGAGACATCAACCGCCCCGCAGCATCACACAGAGCCTGCCCGTGACCTTGCCCTTCGACAACAGTTATGCCCGCTTGCCGGACCGCTTCTATGCCCGTGTCGCGCCCACTCCGGTCCGCGCGCCCAAGCTCGTGAAGCTCAACCGGGCACTGGCCCGCAAGCTCAATCTCGATCCGGACTGGCTGGAGAGCCCCGAGGGGCTGGAGATGCTGGCCGGCAACCGTATCCCGGACGGCTCCGAGCCCATCGCCATGGCCTATGCCGGCCATCAGTTCGGCCAATTCGTCCCGCAGCTCGGCGATGGACGTGCCATCCTGCTCGGCGAGGTCATCGGGCGCGACGGCGTGCGCCGCGACATCCAGCTGAAGGGCTCGGGCCCCACCCCCTTCTCCCGCCAGGGCGATGGGCGCGCCGCCATAGGGCCTGTCTTACGCGAATATCTGGTGAGTGAGGCCATGGCCGCTCTGGGCGTGCCCACCACCCGGTCCCTGGCCGCGGTGCTCACCGGCGAAGTCGTTATCCGTGACCGCTTCCTGCCCGGCGCCGTGCTGACGCGGGTGGCCAGGAGCCACATCCGCATCGGCACGTTCCAGTATTTCGCTGTGCGCGGCGATTTCGAGGCGCTGCAGCAGCTCGCGGACTATGCCATCGCCCGACACTATCCCGAGGTGGCTGAGGCCGATCATCCCTATCGCGCCTTCTTGGACGCGGTGGTGAAGGCCCAGGCCGAGCTCGTGCCCAAATGGCTGCTGATCGGCTTCATCCATGGCGTGCTGAATACAGACAATACGTCCATCGCCGGCGAGACTATCGACTATGGCCCTTGCGCCTTCATGGACACCTATAGTCCAACGACCGTATTCAGCTCGATCGACTATCACGGCCGTTACGCCTATGGGAACCAGCCGCAGATCGTGCACTGGAACCTGGTGCGCTTCGCCGAGACGCTGCTGCCGCTGCTGTCCGACGACCAGGACAAGGCTGTGGCCATGGCGCAAGAGGCAATAGACACATATCCCAAGCTGTTCGAAGCGGCCTACCACGCCGGCCTGCGCCGCAAGCTCGGCCTTGAGACCGCGCGCGATCATGATCTCGATCTCATCCATGATCTGCTCAAGGCCATGGCCGAAAACGGCGCCGACTTCACCCTCACCTTCCGCAATCTGAGCGAAGCGGTAGCGGACCCCGCCGCCGACGAGCAGGTGCGCAGCCTGTTCACCGACCCGGCAGCCTATGATGCGTGGGCACCGCGCTGGCGGCAGCGGCTCGCCGACGAGCCGGGCGATCCTGCTGCCCGGCGGCAAGCCATGCGCGCAGCCAACCCCATGTTCATCCCGCGCAACCACCGCATCGAGGCGGTGATCAATGCAGCGGTCGACGACAAGGACTACGCGCCGTTCGAAGAGCTGCTGGCCGTGTTGTCGAGACCCTACGAGAACCAGCCAGCCTTTGCTCTCTACGCCCAACCACCGGAACCGCACGAGCGCGTCCTGAAAACCTTCTGCGGCACCTGAGTGCCGGCATCCTCCCTCAGCCGTTGACGAGCGGCTCGAGAACCGGTCTCGTATGAGGCGATCACCGGGAGGAAACAAATGACACCAGAGACGATGCTCGCCGCCTTCACCTCGGCCGTGGAGCGGCGCGACGGCACGGCCTTTGCCCAGCTTTTCACCGAGGATGGCGTGTATCATGACGCGTTCTACGGGGCGTTCGAGGGCCGCGAGCGCATTGCCGAACTGATCGACGACTGGTTCCACCGCACCGCCCGGGACTTCCGCTGGGACATGATCGACCCGGTGACCGACGGCCGCATGCTCTATGCGCGTTATCTCTTCAGCTATGTCTCGATACTGCCGGAGGCCCAGGGCCGGCGTGTGATGTTCGAGGGCGTGGCCATCATGCGCCTGAGGGATGGCCTGATCGCCGAGTACCACGAAGTCGCCAACACCGGCCCTACCCTCCTAGCCATCGGCTTCCCTCCGGCGCGGGTGGCGAAGATCTTGGAGCGCCAGGGCGAAGCCCTGCTGGCCCGCGACGAATCCGCCCGCCACCGACACCCATAGAGCCCGACCGCCTTAACGGTCGACCGCCAGCTTGGCCCCCAGCGCGGCGAAGGCACCGGCGAAGGTGCGGCGCATCCAGGTCAGCACCCGCGGCCGCGAGAGGATGTGGCTGCGGACCGCGGCGGCGCACAGCCCGTAGGCCACAAAGCCCACGAAGGTCACCAGCATGAATACGGCGCTGAGCTCCAGCATCTCGGCCAGCGCCCCCGGCTGGTCCGGGTGCACGAATTGCGGCAGGAATGCGAAGAAGAAGATCGACAGCTTCGGATTCAGGATATTGATGAGAATGCCGGAGACGACCACCTGGGTGGCCGAGCGTGGCGCGGCACCCGCCTCGATCTTCAGCGCCCCATGCTCCTTGAGCGTCATCCAGGCCATGTACAGGAGATAGGCCACCCCGAGATACTTCAGCACCTGGAAAGCAATCGCGCTCGTGTGCAGCAGCGCGGCAAGGCCGGTCACCGCGGCAGCGATATGGGGCACAATACCGAGGGTGCAGCCAAACGCTGCCACAACGCTGGCGCGGGCTCCTCGCGAGAGCGCGGCAGCCAGGGTGTAGAGCACGCCCGCACCCGGTGAGATCACCACGATGATGGTCGTCAGCAGAAATTCTATGCTCACCGGCAACGCTCCGCCTATCGCAACGACGAACGTCCTTCCATGTGGACGCGGCCAGAGACATGCTGCGTCCAGTAGACGCCTGCTTCCCCATTGGTGCCGGCGCAGACCAGCAGGGGATCCCCGCCAAAGGCAGGCGAGAGGCCGCGGTAGGAGAAACGCTCCGGCGCACGGCCTTCTTCGGATGCTGCCAAATTCAACAGCAGCGTCGCCTGTATCGGCCCATGGACCACCAGGCCGGCATAGCCCTCGACCTCCGTGGCATAGGGATAATCGTAGTGGATGCGGTGGCCGTTGAAGGTGATGGCGGAATAGCGGAACAGGAAAGTAGGCGGCGTTTCCACCGTCCACGTGCGGCTATGCGGCCGCGCCGCCGCATCGTCTGCAGCGGTTGGGCCTGTGCTGGTCCCAGGCTTCGCCGCTTCCCGATAAACCATATCGTGCCGTTCGCGCAGCGCCACCCCGCGCCCGGTGGAATAGACATGGTCCACCGCCACGAACCACAATTCGCCGCTACGGCCCTGCTTGCGCGTGATGTTAGCGATGGTGGTCACCCGCTTCACCCGGTCGCCTACGCGAAGGGGGTCGAATATCTCGACCGAGCCGCCGGCCCACATGCGCCGGGGCTGCGGCACCGGTGGAACATCTCGGTTCTTGGCGGGGTGGCCATCCGGCCCGAGTGCCGATTGAGGCGCGATTGCGGGGGAGAGGCACCAGTGGATGCCGAGCGGCGCCTCATCCGTCGTGGTCGGCGCCAGGAACGGCTCGAAGGTGGCGCGGAAACTGGCCACCAGGCGCGGCGCCACCACGTCCTCGGCTTCGGTTGTCCGGCCGATCCACTCGGCGAAGGGCTTCTCGCTTTCCACTGCTGCCGCCATCACGAACCTTCTGAACAGGACTTAATAGGACCGTGGCATGCCGAGCACGTGCTCGGCAAGATAGGCGAGGATCAGATTGGTGGAGATCGGCGCGACCTGATAAAGCCGCGTTTCCCTAAACTTCCGCTCCACGTCATATTCCTCGGCAAAACCGAAGCCGCCATGGGTCTGGATGCAGACATTCGCCGCTTCGTTGGAGGCATCCGCGGCCAGCATCTTGGCCATGTTCGCCTCCGCACCGCAATCGCGCCCGGCCTCGTATAGCCGTGCTGCCTCCTTCACCATCAGCTCGGCTGCCCGCATATTGGCATAGGCCCGCGCGATCGGGAACTGGATCCCCTGGTTCGCGCCGATGGGCCGCCCGAATACCTGCCGCTCCTTGGCATAGGACGCAGCGCGCTCGAGCAACCATTTGGCGTCGCCAACGCATTCGGCGGCAATCAGGATGCGCTCGGCGTTCATGCCCGAGAGGATGTAGCGGAAACCCCTGCCCTCTTCCCCAATCAGGTTCTCCGCCGGCACGCGCACATTGTCGAAGAACACCTCGGTGGTCGAGTGGTTCATCATCGTGCGGATGGGCCGAATGGAGAGGCCGTTCCCGCGCGCTTCTCGCATATCCAGCAGGAACACGGACAGGCCGTCGGTGCGCTTGGCCACCTGGTCGCGCGGCGCGGTACGCGCCAGGAGCAGCATCAGGTCGGAATGCTCCGCCCGGCTCGTCCAGATCTTCTGGCCGTTGATCACGTAATGCCCATCTTCCTTCCGGGCGAAGGTGCGGATCGAAGTGGTGTCGGTGCCGCTGGTCGGTTCTGTGACGCCAAAGGCCTGCAGCCTGAGCTCTCCGGAAGCGATCTTCGGCAGGTAGCGCTCTTTCTGCTCCGCACTGCCGTGCCTGAGCAGCGTGCCCATGATGTACATCTGCGCATGGCACGCCGCCCCGTTGCATCCGGCCCGCTGGATCTCCTCCAGCACCGCCGCGGCCGCCGAAAGGGTGAGCCCAGCCCCCCCATATTCCTCGGGGATGAGGGTCGCGAGATAACCGGCCTCAGTCAGAGCGTCCACAAATTCCTTTGGGTACCTTCGCTCCACATCGAGCTTGCGCCAATATTCGCCGGGAAAGCGCTCGCACAGCTTGCGCACCGCCTCGCGGATCTCTTGGTGGTCTTGCGGCTCGAACATCCCTCAGGCGCTCCGTGCAAGAGGCGGTGCAGCTTCACCCGCACGGCCGGGCGCGAACAGCTCGAGGTCGCGCACCGGGATGTCGGTCGGCAGCGCTAGGATCTTTCCAATCAGCGCATTCGCTTCACCCGCCGCCATGCCGCCGTCCAGGAGCAGTGCCCGTGCCTTGACCGAGAGTTCCTCGGGGCCGACCGGATTTTCCGGATCCCCCTTCGCCTCCCGGCGCGAGGCATGCAGCTTGCGGCCGTCCGCCGTCTCGACCGTGATCTCCGCACCCCAGCTCCGGGGATAGGCGCTATCGACCCCCGGGGCGACGGAGAGCGCGACTTTGGGCCGCTCGCCCGCCATGCGGCTACGGCTTGCGGCATCGAAGCTCGCCTGATCCACCCGGCCGTCCTTGAGGGCAATGGCCACGCAGTGCTGCAACGAGAACTTGGCGCTGTAGGGATCTTCCGGCTGCGGCCGGTCGCAGACATCGAGCGCCGCTTGATAGGCGCCGACCGTCACTCTGGCGATCTCCGCGCCGCCAAGCTCAGAATGCAGCCCTATGGCCGCGTCGATCGCCGGATGCGTATGCCGGCAGCACGGCCACGGCTTGATGGACGTGCGCGTCAGCTGCCAGGACTGCTCCGGTGCCGCCGTGACCGCCGCCGGGACCGGGTCCCGGCAGAAGCCGGCGAAAAAGCCCTTCTCGCCCTCCAAGATGCGTTCGGGCCCGGTGAAGCCCTCGCGCGCCAGTTGCGCCGCCAGCACGCCGGATTCGGCACCACGGGCAGTGTGCAGATGCTTGCTCATGGCACCGGACGCCAGAAACTCCCACAGGCCTGATGACTGCGTGCCAGCATTGCCCAGCGCCCACACGGCCTGATCCCCGGTCAACCCCAGGAGCTCGGCGGCCGCCATGGCCGAGCCAAACGGGCCGCAGGTCGAGGTATTGTGCCAGACCCGGTAATGCGCCTTGCCGACCGCCATACCGACCCGGCAGCATGCCTCATAACCGGCAAGCACCGCTTTCAGGAATGCGCGGCCGCGCAGGTCATGCTCTTCCGCCACCGCCCAGGCTGCAGGAATGACCACGCAGCCGGGATGGGTGACGGAATCCCGGTGCAGGTCGTCCATCTCCAGGATGTGGCACAGGCCGCCGAGGTAGAAGGCGCGCCGGCCGGTGTCGCCACGGGCAGGCGGTGCGACCGTGGCCAGGATCCGGGCCGGCTCCGTCTTCAGCGCACCAAGCGCGCAGGCCAGGGTGTCGAGTACGAATAGCGATGCCCATTCGAAATCGGCTTCGGTAATGTGCTTATCCCGGACGAGATGGACGAGGCTTCGGGTCAGGCTCATGCCGCACCTCCTTTCGCCATGGCTTGGGCCGAGCTTGCAACGCCGCCCTGGCCGAATTCCTGCCGCAGCGCCTCCGTATGCTCGCCAAGCCTCGGAATTCGCCCCAGCGTGTGCCGCACACCGTTCATGATCACGGATGGCGCCAACAGCTCCACCGTGCCCTCCGGTGTCTCCACCGCCGCCCTTGTGGCGCTGCGGTGGCCGATCAGATCGTCCATGGTCGAGACCAGCCCATAAGCGAGGCGTGCCTCATCCAGCAGCCGGCGGATCTCGGCCACGCGAGAGCGTCCGACCCGATCCTGGATCAGCTGGTCCAGCGTCTCGCGATTGTTTACCCGCGCCGTGTTGCGGTCGAAGCGGGGGTCGGTCGCCAAGGCGGCGTCATCCAGCACCCGCTCGCAGAACACCTTCCACTCCCGCTCGTTCTGGATGGCGATCACCACATCTCCGTCTTGCGCTTGAAAGACCCCATAAGGCGCGATCGTCGGGTGCGCGAGACCGATGCGCCGCGGCTCCCGCCCACCGTAGCGCCGCGTCAGGTAGGGCACGTTCATGTATTCGGCGATGGTGTCGAACAGCGACACCTGGATATGGCAGCCCTCGCCGGTCCGCTCACGCATGAGCAGCGCTTCGAGAATGGCCGAATAGGCCACCTGCCCGGTGGAGATGTCGCACACCGAAAGACCGACCCGGCTCGGCCCGGACTCCGCGGAGCCGGTCACACCGGCCAAGCCCGTCTCGGCCTGGATCAGCAGGTCATAGGCCTTGCGGTCCTGGTCGGGCGTATCGGGTGCATAGCCCAGAATGTCGCACACCACCAGGCGAGGGAACCGCGCCCGCAGGCTGGCGCTGCCGATGCCGAGCCGGTCCGTCGCCCCCGGCGCCAGATTCTGCACGAACACGTCTGCGCGCGCCAGCATCGCATCGACAAGCGCAAGATCTTCAGGCTGCTTCAGGTCGACGACGCAAGACTCCTTTCCCCGGTTGTTCCAGACGAAATAGGTCGACTGCCCCAGCACATAATCATCGTAGCCCCGGGCGAAGTCGCCCTCGGGCCGCTCCAGCTTGATCACACGGGCGCCGGCATCCGCAAGTCGCGACGTGGCAAACGGTGCGGCCACCGCCTGCTCCAGCGCGACCACGGTTATTCCTTCCAACGCACGAGCCAATGCGCTTCCTTCCCTGTTCATCAGAACTGAGGACACGCCCTGACCGCCTTGAAGTCAAATAGCATTTAGGAATGGCGGATATAGCGATTTGCTCAGGCTGAATGACAACCGACTAATGCGCACCTGGCCCGCAAGGCTTGGCTAGTTGTAGAGATTGGGCCTATGGGATTCATCGGAGAGTTCGGCCGTCCATGCCCTATCCCTGACGAGTTGGCGCAGGATATCCCATGAGAGCTGCCCGATGGCGCGGGGCGCCGTGGCCAAGGGGCGCTCCGTCGAATAGGCGAGATACACCCTGCGGGTGATCTCCGGCCTCGCAAAGCACCAGATCCGGAACACCCCAGCATCCGCTTCGCTCTGCACGGCCATGCGGGGCAGGATGCCATAGCCAAGGCCGCGCGCCACCAGCTTCTTGATCTGGCTATAGGAGTCGATCTCGATGGCCGGCTGGATGGGCACGCGCACCGAGAGCGCCGCCTGCTCGATCAACTCGCGCAGCCCATGGCCGGGGCCGGGCACCACCAGCGGCAATCGCGCGGCTTGGGCGAGATCGACCGTTGCGTTCTGAAGGAACGGAGGCGCATCGCCAGTCAAGGACCCGGCAAATAGGCAGATCTCCTCCGACAGCCCATGGTGCACCGCAAGCCCCTTGGGGTTGGAGGTGGCATAGAGCATGGCGAGGTCCACCTCACCCCGCTTCAGCCATTCAAGCACATAGCCGCTCATCGCCTCGACGACCCGAATGCGCACATCGGGATAGCGCGCTTTGGCAGCCTCGATCAGAGGCGCTGCCAGAAGTTCGCCGACCGTGCCGGGCAGGCCGAAACGCACCTCGCCGCTGGGCGCCAGAGCACGCCCGCGCACACTATCGGCGATCTCGGCAAACTCGGCGAGGATGCGCTTGGCGTGGTGCAGCAACCGGTCGCCCGCTTCGGTCGTCTTCACCCCCTGCGCGCCCCGATAAAGCAGTGTCACGCCGAGTTCTTCTTCCATATGACGGACATGCTGGCTTAAGGCGGGCTGGGCAACGTGCAGCTGATTGGCTGCCTTGGAGAACGAGCCGCTCTCGACCACCTTGGAGAAATACCGCAACTGACGCACGTCCATCACGCCCTCCCCTGGCCGGCTTGCATAGCAGCTATAACATTCTTTTATGCAATCCTAGCAGCCAGCGGTTTGGCCAGTCTAGCTGTGATCGATCTGGTACGAGACGTGGCGAAAATTGCCGCTCAACGGCTTACCGCTTGGCGGCTTGCCGCTCAACTGAGCAGACGTACGGCACAAGAGGTTCAGGAGATAAGCCGCGACATCGGGGCTGCGCGGCTCAGGAGGAACGATGGCCGCGATCGTGCGCTGCAGGTCGCGTTCGTTTATCTCGAGAAACGAAAGCTGCTGGCCCTGCAGCTCGGCACGCACGAACTGATAGGGCAAAATAGTCGAGTAGCCCCCAACAGCGCGCGCAGCAAGCGCCTTCAGTGTCCCAAGCGAGTCAAGCTCCAGTTCAGGGCTGAGCGTCACACCGCGCCGCGCACAGATCTGGTCGATAATCCTGCGCAGCCGGTGAACGCGGCTCGGCAGGATGAGCCGCGTGCTGGCAAGTGCCGAGGGCTCGATCGGGGCGCGCGTCGCCTCACGCGAATGCGAGAACACCAGCACCAGCCGTTCTGAAAGCAGATCGACCGGCGCGAGGTCCGCCGGCACATCCTCGCGGCCCAGCACAGCCAAGTCGAGCTTGCCGCGCAATGTGAGACTACAGAGGTCGTCGCTATAGGCCTCGATCAGTGCCAGGTTCAGCTTGGGATGATTGTCCCGCACATGGGCGGCGAGGCCATCGAAGAAGGCCGGCGCCACGGTTGGGCAGGCGCCCACTATCACCTGGCCGCTGAGCTGGGACGAACGATGGCGCAGCTGCCGTACCAAGTCATCGAGCCCATCCAGGTGCTGGCGCGACTTGGCCAGCAGGAACCGGCCTTCATCCGTCGGCTCGGCGCCCCGCCCCGTACGATTAATAAGGGAGACGCCGATCTCCTTCTCCAGGAGCTTGATCTGCCGGGTCAGCGCCGGCTGCGCGATACCGATTGAGCTCGACGCCCGCGAGAAGCCGCCATGCTCGCACACGGCGATGAAATAGCGCAGCCGCCTGAGATCTATGCCGGCCTTTTCCAAGTTGTGCGTCCTGGTTCACGGGATGGCCTGGCGCTAGACGGCCGTTCGGCCAGCCGGCCGAGCAGCCTGGCGATCCATCCCGGTGTCAGCGGTTCGAACAGGGGGTTCTTGGGCGGCCTGCTGAGATTGGCTTTGGCCGGCACCAGATCGATGATCGACAGCCGCCCGTGATAGGCCAGCCACCAGACCAACAGCACGCCAACCAGCCAGAACACGAGCTGCCAGGCGAGCAGGGAAGGCATCCCGAGCGCCACATCGCCTCCAGCGAACATCGGCTGGCTGAAAAACGCGTTGCCCAGGATCGCGCCTGGACCGAGCGCCAGAAAGGCCCAGATCAGGGTCAGCGACCACTTGGCGCCGCGCGCCGCCCGCCCGCCGAAGTCGGCCCGGTAGCACCGGCTGAACTCGTCATGCAGCCGCTGCCGCTGTGCGCGCTCCTCGCCCCCGCGGGTGAACAGCGCCACGAGTAGGCAGATCGCCACGTTGAACACCAGCCCCCAGGCGGCGGAATGGACGGTGAGCGGCCAGCGCCCCCAGGGCAGGTCGACAAATAGCGCTTCGAAGATGATGAGACCGAAAGGCTCGGTAAACACCACCAGAAGCGTGCCGATCACGAGCCCGGCCAGCACGGCGCTGCGGCTGATCCACGACACCCAGCAGAGCCCGAGGAACGCCGGTAGCAGCTGCGCCGACAGGTTGAGTGCCAGGGACGAGAAGATCGCCGCGCTCAGGGGCGTGAATGTCGCGATCAGGGCGACCGCGGCAAAGATCGCCGCGAGTGCAATGCGCGCCGCCAGCTTGCGGCCGGCAGGGCTGAGCTCCGGCAGCACATAGCGCCCGATGAGCTCGATCGTGACGATATTGGCACCGGACGCCGCGAAGAAGACGATGCCGAGCTGCAGAGCACCCAGCAGCATCATCACGAAGCAGGCGGCCACCAGCTGGTCGAGGGAGGCAAGCCGCGCCGCAAGACCGGCAAGCCCGCGCGGATCGGAGGCGTTCATCTCCGCGGCGATGGTCGGGGCCACCAGCAGCAGCAATCCGGCCGCCAGCCCACCGACCATCCACACTTGGTTGAAGGCGAAGGCGCGCTTGGCGGCAGTGGTAATCCCTAAGAACGCAAAGCCTGGGCTCAGCACGATGCCGATCAGCCCCAGGGCGAAGGAGACGATCGCCACTGTGGTCCATATCCCGCCGGCAGCCGCCTCCTTGCCGATCCCCGCCGAAAACTGCATCACGCCGGGAATCCGATCGGGCAGCACGCCGTCGGTCGTGGCGATGCCCTGCGCGGTAAAGGCAATGGGCTCGAAGACAAGGCTCACGAACCCACCGGTAAACAGCAGCAGGGCCAGCACCAGAAGTGCCAGGCCTGCCGCCACATAGATCACCGCCCGCCAGCCGCCGATCACCGCGTGCAGGAACAGGAAGAACGCGACCACCCAGACGGTGAGGCTCGCCGGTACTGCCGTCACGCTCTCGACCAGCGCGCCGATCTCGGCCAGGCAATATGCGGAAAACGGCACCGCGAACAGGAACAGAATGACCAGCAGGTAGATCCGCAGCGCCACGCTGCCATAGTAGTCGCCGATCAGATCGCCGATCGTGCGCTGACCCATGATCCGCGCCGCGAGCCACACTCGCTTCTGCACCAGCGCACCGCACAGCGCCACCAGGATCAGCCCTACCGCCACATGGCTGTATTGCAGGCCGTAAGCGGCCGTCAGCAGCAGGTGGTCATAGAGATTGAGGCCCGCCAGCACCACCCCGGTCCCGGCGAAGATATAGCCCCAGGGCGGGATGGCGAGGCCGGCGTCCAGATAGTCCTCGGAGCGGTGTGCCGCCCGCGCGCTCAATGATGCGATATAGATCGCATAGGCAAAGAAGAAGCCGGCAATCGTCACGAGGAGCGTGGTCACCGCCTGCCCTCCCCGGCGGCCCGGTCAGCGCCATCGCCGTCAGCACGGAATTCGCGGATCACGTCGAAGGCCTCGAACGCCCGACGCACGCCGAAATGGGTGATCATGTAGAACACGACGGCTGCGAAGACCGCCACGAAGCCGACGCTTATCGGCAGGAAGGCACGCGCACCGAACCCCGGCGAAAACAGCGCCGCCATGCCGAACGCCAGCACGCCTACCCCGTAGATCACGAGGCCCAGCACCACCTCCTTGGGCGTGAAGCTGGTGCGGAATACCGCGTTGACTATGATGTGCCCGATGAAGGCCGCAACGACCACCGCGAAGGCAGCGATGATGGCCCAGCTGCCGCCGGAACCGAGGCCGTAATCGAACAGCGCAGCCGCAACCAGCCCGAACGCCAGCCAGATCGCCATCACCAGCGCGTGCCGATCCAGCCTTTCGGTCGGCGTCATCGGGTCCATGGGGCACCTCCCCGTTCGCGCTCACGCGGCCAACATCAATCGTCCCCGTCCTTGGCCGATTTGTCCGGCACCTGGAAGTTGCGGAACGACATGCCGCCGGCACTGCCGATGCTCTCGACCGGCAGGCCCAGGTCCTTCAAAAGCCCATCCACGAAAGCGACCTGCGTACGGTATTTCATGGCCGAGTTCACCACTCGGTCGGTCATGCTGCCGCCATCACCCCCACCATTGCCGCTGCCATTGCCGCCGCCGGTCTCCGACGGGCTGTTGAGGCCGGGCAACCCGTCGACCTGCAGGATCTTGATCGAGTCGATCCGCTCCATCGGCTTGACCGTCTCGCGGATGATGCTCGGCAGATTGCGTACCAGGTTCTCATAGATGGCGCTGCGCCGGCTGGCATCGGACCGCAGATTCTCGGATTCGTTGAGCAGCCGCTGCCCCTGCGCTTCCTTGGCATAACGCACCTCCGCCGCATTGGCCTCGGCGATATCGGCCTGGGCGCGCATTTCGGTCGCCTCCCGCTCGGCCTTAGCAAGGGTCACCAGCCGCTGCGCCTCCCGCTCGGTCTTGGCGGAAGCCTCGATCAGCTCGATGCGCTTGAGGCGGTTGGCCACCTCCTCCTGCTTGGCGCTGGTGATTTGCTCCTCGACCGCGGCTTGCGCCTTCCAGGCCTCCGCCGCCTCGGTCCTGGCATAGGCTTCCTCGATCGACTTGTTGATGACCGCGATCAGCCGCTCCTTATCGACGATCTCCACCTCCTTCTGCTGCTCGATCTCGAACCGGTCCACGAACTTCCGCGCGGCAATGCGCAGCTCGTCAATCTCCCGGTTGGCGGTGATGCTCGCATCCTCGATGGCGCGGAAAGCCGACGTCTCCGCCAGCTTGATCTTCTGGTTCTTGGCGATCTCGAGCTGGACGATCTCCTCGTCCTTCGTCAGCCGCTCCAGGTCCACATTGTAGCGCCTGAGGATGCGCGCCTTCTCCTGCTCCGCGTCCGCCAGCTCGTTGGTAATACGGATCTCCTTGTCCCGCTGCACCGAGAGGATCTCGATCAGCTTGGTCGTTTCGATGCGGCTGGACTCGACCTCCTTTTCTCTGGAGAGCCTGGCTTGGTCGACCTCCGCTGCGGCCGTGGTCTCGATGATCGAGATATCCTGCCGCGAACGGATCTCGAATTCTTTGATTTTGCGCTCGTTCTCGATGCGCTCGGCCTCGATCGCCTGGCGCGAGAGGATCCGCTCCGTCTCCAGCGCCTTGCGCGAGTTGATCTCCGTGAGTTCCGTCTCCTTCTGCCGCTCGATCTCCAGCGCTCTGATCTCGTTTGCAGTCCTGATCCGCTCGGCCTCCACCAGCCGGTCCCGGGCAATACGGATCCGTTCCGCCTCCTGCTCGGTCTTGACCTTCGCCGTCTCGATGCTGATGGCGGCGTTCGAGCGCTCCTCCTCGATGGCCGCCTGCTCGGCCGCCCGCCGGATCTCGATGGCGCGCGCCTGCTCGATGCGCGCATATTCGAGATCTCGGTCGATCTCCAGCGCCCGTTGCTCGGTCTCGTAGTCCTTGAGCTTGATGTCGATGCGCGCCTCATTCTCGATGCGGTTGCGCAACCGGCGGCGTTCCTCGATCTGCTCGGTGAGCTGGGTCAGGCCTTCCGCATCGAACGCATTGGCCGGGTTGAACACGGAAATATCGGTCTGGTTCAAGCTGGTGAGCGCCGCATTCTCGAGCTCGAGCCCGTTGGTCCCCAGCGTCTTGGCGGCAATGGCGGACACCTCGCTCATGAACCGGCCACGATTGGCGTGAATCTCTTCCATGGTCATGGTCGCCGCCACCGCGGAGAGCGCATCCACGAACCGCCCTTGCACGATCTCCTTGAGCTCCGCCCCGTCGCGGGTGCGCTCGCCAAGTGTGCGGGCCGCGATCGACACGCCCTCTTCCGTCGGGATCACCCGCACGAAGAACTCGGCGATCAGGTCGATGCGCATCTTGTTCTTGGTGATGAGCGACTGCTCGCCGAGGCGCCGGATCTCGACGGGAATGGCGTTCATGTTCACCCGGGTGATATCGTGCACGATGGGGATGATGAGCGCCCCGCCGCCCATGACCACCCGCTCCCCGCCGAGGCCGGTGCGCACGAAGGACTGGTCCTTCGACGAGTGCCGGTACAGCCAGTGCAGGAGATAGACGCCGATCGCGATCAGTATCGTGATCAGAATGACAATGGCTATGACATCTGCGCCAGTCATGGGTCGGGTCCTCCCTTACATCCGCTGCCGCAAACCCGGGCGACAGGGCATCTTTTTCAGCCTCAGAAGCGCTCCTTGCCGGCCGCGGCCAGAACGATCATCGAGACGGTTATGAGATTGACGAGATCGGCCAGCGTGTAGAGCACGATGACGCTGCGCGCGTGCCCCGCGCCGATCACCACGTCGACGAAGAAGAGAATGGGGTAGATGGCCCAGCCGATGGTCAGGATCAGCCGGATCCAGAAATAGCCGAGCCGGATCGGCCGCGACGACTTGCGCACCGCCTCGCTCATCGGCCCGAAATACAGCTCGCCCAGGATGTACAGCCAGAAGGCGATCGACAGGAGCACCCCGAGGGTCGGGTTGAAGATGCCGGCATCCCCGAGATAGCGGCAGAGCACCATCAGGATCGCCGCCGCCACGGTGCGCCAGAACACGCCCACCGGCACCGGCCCGGCGATCCGGGCGAGGAAGAACACGGAGGCGACCTGGATCGGCTGCACCACGAACCAGCCCACATAGCGCGGTGCTGAGGTCATTTGCTGGGTTGAGAACCAGATCTGCGCCGCATCCAGATAGTGCAGGCCCGAGGCGAGCAGCGCCACGCCCGACAACGCCACCGGCACCCGCCAGCGGTCGGCAACCCAGCTCAAGCCCAGCAGCGCAAGCACCGCGGTGGCCAGCGTCGCCACGGTGGCGACCCCGAACGAGGTGCTGACCACGTCGCTGGACTGGAAGAGGGTTCCGAACATCGCGCTTCCCCTATACTTGCGACCTGATATGCGGGGCGCGGCCATAGAGCGCGACCATCGGCAGGATCAGGAGACCGAAAATGAATTGCTGCCACTCGTATTTGAGGCCGATGCCGATCAGGAACGCGCTCAAGACCTGCAGCACGAGCACGCCGATCACCGTGAAGCCATAGCCGCCATAGCCGCCCATCAGCGAGGTGCCGCCGATCACCACCGCGGCGAGCGTGGTGAACAGGTACGGGTCGCCCACGCCGATAAAGCCGCCGCCGCTCCAGCCCAGCAGCAGCGAGCCGGTGAGCGCCGCGAAGAAGCCGCTGATCGTGTAGGCCAGCGTCCAGTACTTGAACTCGGAAATGCCGATCAGCTTTGCGGAGCGGCGGTTGCCGCCCAGCGCATAGATGTAGCGGCCATAGGCCGAATAGCGCAGGCCGATGATCACCAGCGCCGCCAGCAGGATCCACAGGAAGATGGTCGGCGGTACGGCCAAGCCGAAGGTGCGCCCGTTCATGGCCGCAAGGTTCTGCAGCCAGGGCGGCACCGTGCCGAACACATTGCCGAAGAAGGACGAGCCGATGCTGGTGAGGATCTGAACGAGGCCCGCCACCGCGAAGCCCATGCCGAGCGTGAGGATCAGCGCCTGTCCCTGCAGGCGGTACGAGAGCACCCCGTTGAGGAAGCCGATACCCGCCCCGATCGCGAGCACGATGACCAGCGCGAGCCATGGCGGCACGCCCAAGCCGATGAGGTAGAGCAGCCCGATATTGGAGGCGCCGATCACGAACGGGATCGACAGGTCGAGCCCGCCGAGCAGCGCCACCAGGGTCTGGCCGATCGAAGCGATGCCGAGGAAAGCCGCAAACAGCAGTACCGCCCGGATATTGGCCGCCGAGAGGAAGCCGTCGATGGTGAACGCGCTGATCACGATCAGCGCCAGAAGCACGGTGAGCCCGATGAAGGCGCTTCGCCCATGGGCGAAGCGGCCGGCCACCTTGAAGGCGAACAGCAGGATCGCCTCAAGCAGCAGGAAGGCGATCAGATTCTCGAGGGTGCGGAAGGCCGGCACCGACGCGGTGATGATGAGATAGGCGAGCAGCAGCAGGCCCATGGAAATGATCAGCGCCCGGTTGTGCCGCCACAGGCCCCGGGCACCGACCGGCGCCTGCGGCTCTTGGGCTGCCTCGGCCTCGACCGCCAATCGGCGCGGCCGCTGCTCGAACACCACTGCGATGTAGTTGAACAGCCAGAACAGCACCGCCACCGAGAGGACGGTGTAGAGGATCACCACCTGAGCGCTCAGCCCCTGGGCGAAACCGAGCCCGAAGCCGATCGCGCCGATGACGAAGGTGACCGCCAGGTTCAGCCAGATCAGGAATGATGATCGCGGCACGAACAGAGGGCGGGCGCTGGCCGGCTGGTTGGTCATGGCTGCTCACCTTGCGGCGCAGCACCCGTGGCCATGGGTAGCGACCTGTTCTGGCCCGCACGGCTCTGCTCGGCCACCACGAAGAACAACAGCAGAATGAGCGCCGACACGAACACATAGAGAAAGGTGCCGAGCCGTACCGAGATCGCCTCCGCCACCACCAGCCGCGCCGTGAAGGTGAGCAGCACTAGGATCGCAGCCGCTCCGAACAAACCCTGCTGCAGGGGCGTGAGATTGGCAATGCCCACCGCAGCGGGATCGGCCGGCAATACCAGCAGATACCGCGTCAGCAATGGCGCACTCTGCGGCTCGGAGGCTGGTGCGGCCGCCGTTGCCGCCTCAGCCGAGGCGCGCGGCGTCGGAACATAGATCTCGGCCGTGCTCACCTGCAGCATGATGCCGACGACGATCGCCCCCAGCACCACGAAGGCCCCGTAAGGCGAGATGAACGAGATGTGCCGGCCGATGATCGGCACCAGGAGGGTGAGCAGCAGCGATAGAACCAGGATCAGTCCGTAGAACAGCTGGGTCACGAAGGCCTGGGTGGCGCCGAAATTGAACGTGGCGAGCACATAGCCGATGAGGAACAGGTTCACCGCCCCGAGCAGCGCGCCGGTCACCCCGCCGCGCCCGCCAGCCAGGCTCACCCCGCCCAGCACCAGCGCCGTCACCGCCGTCAAGGTCATGGTGGTGCCCTGGGTCGGATCGCCCGAGGCGATCAGCGCCGTATAGCAGATCGCGCCCAGCCCTACGAACAGGCCGGCGATCACATGGGCGCCGAAGCGCACGATGTTGATGCGCACCCCGCTCGTATAGGCGGCGCGCTCGTCATAGCCCATCAGGCGCAGGTTGCCGTAGAACGAGGTGAGGGTGAACAAGAGCCAGCCGCCGGTCGCGATCAGGATGATCAGCAGGATGGGCGAGAAGATCGTCATGCCCAGGCCCCAGGTCGCCATCCATTCCGGCGCCGTGCCGCCCGGCCGCGGCAGGATCACCAGATTGATGCCGGTGAGCGCCAGGAATCCGCTGAGCGCCACGATGATCGGCTGCACCCTCACCACGATGATCACAGCCGCGAAGATCAGCTGATAGATGACCCCGATGCCCAGGGCGACCACGAACACACCCAGCGGCGAGGTCACGAGATCGAGCCCGTTCAGCTTGACGATGGTGACATTGATGAAGGCGAGCAGCGGCCCGACCGCCAGGTCGACCGTGCCGCGGCCGGCCACTGCCAGCGCCATCAGCGCATAAGTGGCCATGATGAGCGGCGCGGCAACGATGATGGCGCTGCCGAAGCCCGAGAGCGAAACCAGATGGGGCCCGCGGATCACCGCGATGCTCAGCAGCACGGCGATCAGCAGGATCGGCACCAGCAGATATGCGTTCTGAGAGCCCCTCGGATCCGACATCGGATGCTCTTCTTCCCCGAACCGAACGGACGGATGGCAGACCCTAGAAGTCGATCACCCGCCGTCCCTCGCCAGGTCGCTCGCTACGGCCGCTCGAGCGCAGCTCCACCAGGTTCGACCGACCAGCAAGACCGGCCGCTTGGCCCCGCCGCTCCGGATCGAGGCTGATGATCTTCTTCAGCACCGGCGAGACCACCTCCTTGAACTTCGCCGGGTCCTCCGACGTCGGGAAGTGACCACCGCTGAAGATGATGCATTCCGCGTTCTTGACCTTCTCGGCCGTCCGCTCGGTCATCTCCGGCGTGCAGGCGAAGTCGTATTCACCGGTCAGGAAGAAGATCGGCACCTTGCCC
The DNA here is from genome assembly GCF_005281615.1 of Rhodoligotrophos defluvii. NCBI lineage: Bacteria > Pseudomonadati > Pseudomonadota > Alphaproteobacteria > Hyphomicrobiales > Rhodoligotrophaceae > Rhodoligotrophos > Rhodoligotrophos defluvii. Next base: position 138,125 of record NZ_SZZM01000002.1, read on the forward strand.
GAGATCTTGTGGCACTGGTCGCGGAAATCGGAGTCGACGCTGTAGAAATAGAGGTCGCCCTTGAAGATGCCGGGCCCGCCTTGCGCGTAGTACCACCAGGTCTCCCAGCGATATTCGTCCGGCGATTCCGGCGACATCAGCCCGAACACCGAGGTAGCCACCACCTCGCCGCCATGGATGTGCGGATGATGCAGCGGATCGATCCACCATCCGGGTGAATAGTCGCAGGCTTCCAGCGCGATGAGCGCCGAGAACTCATTCTCGTATTTCAGCGCCAATGCGAGGCATACATTGCCGCCCATCGACTGGCCCATGATCACCGGCTTCTTCAGGTCGAGCGCGCGACAGAAGGCGACGATGAACTCGCTGTAGAACCGGGTGGTGAGCTTGTACTCTTCCTCCATCAGGTAATAGTCCGAGGGCGGCAACGACTTGCCGTGCCAGGGCATGTCGAAAGCGATAACCCGAAAATTGGCGGTGATATCGGGATCGCACAGCTGGTGCCGATACTGCCGGCCATCTGTGCCGGCCGTGTGCAGGCAAACCAGCGGAATGCCCTCGCCGTTCTCCTCGTAATAGGTGCGGTACGTCTTGCCCTCGCACTGGACATAGACATAGCGGCCGACAATGGGATCATGGGTGTTCATGCGAATGCCTCCTGCGGCGCCAGTCGCATCGGACCGAAAAGTGGGTACCGGTTTTCGGAGGATCCGATGCGCATCCAAAGAGCGATAGCGGTGGTTCTGTTCATGAGAACCACCGCTCTAAACTTGTCTCATCAGCGAAAGCATGCGGGTGAGCGCCCGCAGATTCTGCCAGAACGGAAGGGTGTTGCCCTCGATCACCAGCTGCTTGTGCAGCGGATGCGCCATGGCCCAAATGTCGTTGAACATCGGCGGCGGGATCTGCTGGGAGAACTTGGCCCAGGCGCTGCTCGGCGCCTTCAGCGCGAATTCGTAGCCCATGTCATTGGTGGTGAGGCCCTCCGCGATGCGCTGGATCTTGCCGCCGCGCACCTCGATCAGATATTCGGTCTCGTCCACACCAAGCACGAACCGCCCGGTGAAGAAACGGCCGATCACCGGCAGGATGCGGTCGTCGTTCACGCAACGCGCCCAGCGCTCGATCCACTCCAGATCGAAGCTTTTCCGACTGCCATATCTGTTGCTCATCCGATCCCTCCTCAAACCCCGAAACACATGTGGCACCCTCAACTGGGCAGCGGCTTCTTGGCGGGCCCGTAGACCGCGACGAAGGACGCCTGCTCGATCGTCACCGGCATGACCGCGGCGGCGAAGGCAGTCAGGTCAGCATCCGGCGCCAGGGCGAGCTGCGGAGCCTTGAGCGCGTAGAGTGTGAACACGTAGCGGTGCTGACGGTCGGGCGGCCATGGGCCCCCATAGCCGCGGCCGAAGCCCCGAATGGCGAAGGTGACGAAGTCGCTGTTGAGCTCGACCGCCCCGACCGGCATCAGCGCGGTGCCTGAAGCCCCCTCCGGCAGCTCGCGCACATCAGGTGGGATGTCGTGCACCAGCCAATGGGCGAAGGCGCGCGGGAAGTTGAACGCGTCCGGCAGGTCAGGATCGGTCATGCTCAGGGCAAAGCTGCGGGTGCCTTCCGGCACGCCCGACCAGACAAGGCGCGGCGACCGCTTGTTGTCCTCCGCGAAGCGCTCAGGGATGAGCGCGCCCGGCGGAATCTCAGGGCATTGCAGGCTGAAAGGCGCGACCGGCACCATCTCGGCCGGAGCCTTGCGCGGCGACGGCATCACCGGCCGCGGCATCGGCCGGCCATTCTCGAAACGCAAGCCACCGCCACCGGCCACCGCCCGCACAGGCTTCACCTCGCCCATTTCGACATTCTCGTTTGCCGCTTCGCCGGGCAGGCGCGCGGTGGCCCGGCGGCCGAACATGGCGTTCAGAATGGCATGGGTGTCGTACGGCGGTTCGAACTCCGCCCAGATCGAACCGTTGCGGAACACGTGCACCCGAGTGCACAGATTGAGGAACTCCTCGATCTCGCTCGACAGGAACACGACCGCATTGCCGCGCAAGGCATAGTCCTTGAGATTGCGGTAGAGATCGAGCTTGGCCCCCACATCGATGCCGCGCGCCGGATCGTTCAGCACCAGTACGCCCGGCTTCTCCGCAAACGCGCGGGCGATCAGCACCTTCTGCTGGTTCCCGCCGGACAGGGAGGTAATGGCGTTGTCCCGGTCGCCCATCTTCACCGCCAGCTTGTCCGACTCCCACTCAAAAACGGGTGCGAGCTTGTTGCGGCTGATCAGGTTCAGGACACCACCGACCTTATATTCCTGATACACTGGTAGAAGTAAGTTCTCGAAGATGCTGAGATTGGCAAATATTCCTTCCTTCTTCCGATCGCCGCTCACATAGCTGATCTTGTTGTCGCGCGCCGAGTGAAGATCGGTGACCTCGCTGGCCGTCCTGTCGCGGATCACGGCGATGCGGCCGTCACGGAGCCGCTGAATGCCCGCCAGGCAGCGTACGAAATCGGCCTGGCCTTGGCCGTCGAGACCGGTAACCCCGATCACCTCACCGGGATAGAGCGTGAAATTGATCGTCGCCGCGTCCGGCCACACGCGGCCATCGGTCACCCGCAGCACCGGGCTCGGGCTCTGCCGCTCGGGCACCGGCTGGCCCTGCTCGGCCTTGTCCCGCTCCGGCCCGGCGATCAGCTCGAGAATGCGCGCTTCGGTGATCTCGTGCTTGTCGAGGCACCCCACGTCCACCCCGTCGCGCAGCACGGTGGCCCGGTCGGCGATGCGTACAAGTTCGGCGATGCGATGGGTGACGATCAGGATACTGGCGCCGCCTTTCTTCAGCTGGCGCATCTTGCGGAACAGACGCTCGGTCGCATCGAAATCGAGCGCCGCTGACGACTCGTCCAGAATCAGCACCTTGGGCTCGGCCAGCAGGGCGCGGGCAATGGTGATCCACTGCTTGATGCTGAGCGGCAGCTCGCCCACCAGAGTGGACAAATCGAGGTCGAAGCCCAGCAGTTCGCGCATGAGTGTGCCCGCCTTGGCGCGCTTCTCCTCCTGGTTCATTGACGCGCCAAGCAACCCATCTGATCCGAGATAGAGATTGTCCAGCACCGAGCACTCGTCCGCGACCAGCACCTCCTGGAACACATTGGCGATGCCGAGCAATCGCGCTTCGTAAGGCGAGGTGGCCGCCTTGCCGAACACGGCTACCTGGCCGCGGTCCGGGATGAGCACCCCGGAAATGACCTTGGCCAGGGTGCTCTTGCCGGAACCATTGCCGCCGATGATCGCATGCACCTCGCCGGCATAGGCCTTGAGATTGCATCCCCCCAGCGCCACGGTCGGCCCGAAGGTCTTCCACACCGAGGAGATTTCGACGGTCGGATAAGCCATTGCACGCCCGACTCATTCCTGGCCAAGGCACGGTTGCTCGAACATTGTCGCAGCCAGAGCCGCCCCACGAGGGAACAGGGCGGCTCCGGTTCTTGCTCACTTGCCGTGGCTGGCCGGATCGTAGGCCTCGGGATCGGCTGGCCGGAGGAAGAACTGGTCGAGGTATTCCTTCCCGGCCCAGTTCTCGATGCCGACATTGTACCAGCCGTCGGAGTCCTCGTTGCAGTTCTCGTCCAGCACCGTGGACAACTGCTCGAACGTCAGCACCTGCGGCTTGGTCAGGATCGACTGCACCTTGGGCCCCTGCCCCTGCAGGGTGCGCATCATGATGTTCCAGCCCATCTCGAAGTCGTCACCAGGAGGCCAGGCCTGGATCGCCGCGCTCACATAGTCCGGGTTCTTGCGCCAGTAGCACAAGGCGCCGAGCTCGCCACCGATAGTAATCGGCACCATCTCGCGGCCGCTCTGCTTGAGCGCCCGGATCGCGCCAAGTTCTGAAGCCGACTGGATGATGATCCCGTCGAGCTGGCCGGGATTGGTGGCAAGCCAGCGCTGGATCTCGGCCTGGGCAATCTGGTCCGTCCACATGCCGGCGACCTGACCCACCACCTTGACGTCAGGATATTTCTCCAACGCCTTGAGTACGCCCACATTTTGCGAGTCGGAAGCAGAGGCGCCCGGAATGCCTTCGACGATCAGCACATTGCCCTTGCCACCGATTTCCTTCGCCATCCACTCGCCGAGCATATGACCGCCGACCACGAAATTCGCCGAGGAGTTCACCGCATAGGGCGAGGTGAGATAGCCCACTGCGGAGAACACCGGCACGCCCCGCTGATGGGCATATTGGACCGTCTGGTTCAGGGCCGTCGGGTTCGAGCAGCAGACGATGATCGCGTCGACCCCCTGGTCCACCAGCTGGCGCATCTGCTGGATCTGCACGGAGTCGTTCAGGTTCGACTGGGTGATGATGACATCCTCGATCAGCCCGAGCTTCTTCCATTTCGGGATGATCTCTTCCTGCAGCCGCTTCATCACGTCGGCCCGCCAGGTGTTGCCGGCATAGGAGCTGGCATAGCCGATTTTCCAAGGCGGCGGGTTCTTCGCCTTCCAGTCGCGGTAGGCGCTCTCGCCCACCGGCTGCATCGGGTCGATCATCTCGGGATTGTAGAGCTCGTCCCGGATCTGTTGCGGCAGCTCGTCCACGCCGGCAGCCTCAACCGGAGCCCCAGCAGCGATCGCAATGACAAGCGCAGCCGACCGCAACCACGTTGCGTATGGAAGTGCCAATTTTTCCTCCCTGGTTGTCTCAGCTTGAACTGCCGCGACATTATTTGACCTTCTCACTATCAGCTAACGGACCGAGCTAGCGGTAATACATTTTCTCGATATTCCATATACACGCTCGGTATGGATGGTCGCTGCGCCCGCAAAGTTGCTGCTCGCTAAACGGAGCGGTCGCCCAGCATTTCGACGGGCAGTATGCTGACCGTCGAGTCTCGAGGCTGGACCACCAAATAGACCCGGCTGCCCTCATGCCCGGAAAAGGGACCTTGCACCGTCGCAACTGACGTCAAGCCCCACATGCGCTAATGTAAATGCAGGATGCGGCCACCGAATGAGACAATGCAGGTGGACGGGTTCATGGGTGCACAGATCGGCGGCGGGAGCTCATAAGGTTAGTGGCGCAGGCAGGGGGAAAAGCAGGCCGACCTGACGCGACGTCCTCCGCGTTGGGAGCGCCGAAGGCAGCGTTGTGGCTTACAGCAGCGCTGCTGCTTGCGCTTTTGCTGGTGTCGGGCTTGCTCGTCTGGCAGAGCTATCGTGATGCCGTGAGCACCGCGCAGGCTCGTGCGGAAGGCGGCGCCCAGATTATTGGGGCGCACATAAAGTGGCTATCCGAGGCCGCTTACCAGGCCCTGCAGCGTATCGACGAGGCATTGGGCGCACAGCCCAACATGGTCACGGCCGGCAGTGTCGGCGACCTCGACAAGGCCGTTGCCGCCCTCCCGCGGGACGTTCGCGCCTGGGTCTTCGACGTCAATGGCGTCACCGTGCTTACCAACGACACCACCGATGCCCAGCTGCGCGTTGCGGATACCGAGTTTTTCCAAACTTTGAAGGCCGGCCAGACTTGGCACGTCAGCACATTGATCAACGACCGGTTCAACAAGCGCAAGGTCTTCATCATCGGCCGGCGACTGGAGCGAAACGGCAGGTTTGTGGGTGCCGCCGCCATCGTCATTCCCGCGGATCTTCTGTCGGAGTTCTGGTCGACACTCAATCTCGGCCGCGATTCAACCGCCGGTCTCATCCGCAGCGATGGCTGGCTCGTCGCGCGCCATCCGGTCCCCGAGGACACGATCAATCTGAAGAACTACATGCTGTTCACCAAGCATCTGGCCCAATCGCCCGCCGGATCCTATTCGGCCAGCGCCTCGCCCGCCGATGGTGTGTCACGGATCGTCGGCTTCTATACCGTTCCGGGCCTGCCTCTCATTGCGATCGCCGGGGTGTCGAAAAACGCGGTATGGGATCGGTTTCGCGCTCAGATCGGCTCGGTTGCCGTGATTGCGGTTCCGGCGGTGCTTGGTTTGCTGGCCTGCTCCCTCTGGGTCTCGGTGTTGCTCCGTCGTTATGAACAGCAACGCCGGCAGCTTGCAGAGGCGCTCGAGCAGAACCGTATTCTTTTCCAGGAGATGCATCACCGGGTGAAGAACAACCTGCAGACCGTGGTCGCGTTGGTGCAGATGCATGGCCTGCCAGGTGAGATCAAGCGGGACCTCGCCAACCGAATCGGCGCAATGACGGCTGTCCACCAGCAGATATACATGTCGAACCGGCTGGGCAGCCTCGATCTGGCGAGCTACATCGATGACCTTGTCGCAAGCCTCCGGCAAAGCAGCCCCGAGAACGTCCAGGTGACCTCGACACTGACCCCGATTGAGGTGCCGTCGGACAAGGCGGTGCCCCTTGGCCTCATCATCAACGAGGTGATGGCGAACGCCTTCAAACATGCGTTCCCGGCAGGGCGGCCGGGCAATATCGCCATCTCGCTGGAACGCCTCGCGCCGAATAAGGCGCGCTTGCAGATCAGGGACGATGGTGTCGGCTTCGATATCGCCAGCGCGTCCCAAGGCATGGGCAATCGCCTGATCCAGGGCCTGTCGCGGCAGATCGGTGCCGATTATGCCTTTGAGCGCGATGGGGGCACTGTCTTCACCCTCACCTTGCCGATCTAACCGGCGCCGACGTTTTCTGGACAGCATGGACTGCGATCGGGCGGCTCACGCCCCGGCTGGCCCCTCTTGAACAGACGAAGAGCCGTTCCTAGCTCGTCGGCGCTCCGCTGGTGTTTCTTGGAACACCCCGCGCGGCCTGCCGGTTCTTATGAACCGGCGTGAACCGCACAGGCTATCCGGCCGCGGTCTTCGTTGTCGATGCTTCGCTCTCACGAGGAGGTTTATTGATGAGAATCGCCCAGATTGCCCCGCTCGCGGAATCCTGCCCGCCGAAGCTTTACGGCGGAACTGAACGCATTGTCTCTTACCTGACTGAGGAATTGGTCCGTCAGGGCCACGACGTCACCCTGTTCGCGAGCGGTGATTCCAGGACGTCCGCCAAGCTGGTGCCCTGCTGCGAGATGGGGCTCAGGTTGGATAAGTCAGTGATGGACATCCTCCCCTATCACGTCATCATGCTGGACGAAATCAGCCGCCGAGCGGATGAGTTCGACGTCCTACATTTCCACACCGACTTTATCCATTACCCGCTGATCCGGCCCTTGGCGGACCGCTGCGTGACCACCCTCCATGGCCGGCTTGATTTGCCCGACCTCAAACCCCTGTATGCCGCCTTCCCGGAGCTGCCGCTGGTCTCTATCTCCTATGACCAGCGCCGGCCGATGCCGCCGGTCAACTGGGTCGGCACCGTTTACCATGGCCTCCCCCGCGACCTCCTCCCCTTCACTTCGCGCCCGAAAGGCAATTACCTCGCGTTTCTCGGCCGGATCTCCCCGGAAAAACGGCCTGACCGGGCCATCGAGATCGCGGGCCGCGCCGGTATACCACTCAAGATCGCAGCGAAGGTCGACAAGGCAGACCAGGCTTACTGGCACAGCACGATCGCACCGCTCATTGCCATGCATCCGAATGTGGAATTCGTCGGCGAGATCAACGATAACCAGAAGGCAGACTTCCTCGGCAATGCGCGGGCGCTGCTGTTCCCGATCGATTGGCCTGAACCCTTCGGGCTTGTCATGATCGAGGCCATGGCCTGCGGCACGCCGGTCATCGCCTACCCCTGCGGCGCGGTGCCGGAAATCATCGATGACGGGATATCCGGCTTCGTTGTCCAGTCGATTCCCGAAGCGGTGGCCGCCGTGCGCCATGTGGACAAATTGGACCGTGGGGAGGTCAGAGCCACCTTTGAGGAACGGTTCACCGCAACGCGCATGGCGGAGGACTACCTCGCGATCTACCGCGCATTGCCTGGCGTGCGCACCGCCGTCGAGCCAATGCCGAGGGTTGCCGGACGCGAATTCGGCCTCCATGTTGTGGCCTGATGGGAAAATGGCGATGACGAGGTGACCAGGGGAGCCTCCGGCATGGAAACGATCAGCGCTGAAGCGACACCGCACGCGCCGGCACCCGCCGGCGCCGGTGCCACCCAGCTTGCGCAGTTCTTCATCCCGGCTGCCGCATCCCTTCAGGAGCGGCGGCCGCGTACCCTGAAACATGGCGACACTTTCGCCGTCTTCGACCACAATGGCGACGCGCTTTCGGGACCAGGCAGCCCCGAAGGGATCTTTCATCGCGATACCCGCTACCTCTCGCACCTTTATCTCACCATGGGCGGCGCGCGCCCGATGCTGCTCAGCTCGACCTTGCGCGACGACAACGCCACCCTGACCTGCGATCTCACCAACCCTGATCTGTTCGACGCGGGGGGCCGTCTGACACTCGAGCACGATCTCATTCATCTGCGCCGCTCGCGCTTTCTGTGGGGCGCCACCTGTTTCGAGCGGCTGGTGGTCCGCAATTTCGATGATCAGCGCCGGACCGTTACGGTCGAACTCACCTTCGATGCGGATTTTGCCGACCTGTTCGAGGTGCGCGGCGCCCATCGCGACAAGCGGGGCAAGCACCACCCGCCGGACGTTGGAGAAAACCAGGTCGTGCTCTCCTATACCGGCCTCGATGGAAAACGGCGCGCCACGACCCTTGCCTTCGATCCCGCGCCTGTCCGGCTGACCGGGAACAGCGCATCCTTCGTGCTCGACCTCGGGCCGCAGGAGGCAAAGTCACTGTTCCTCGAGGTGAACTGCGGCACCGAGGGCATGAATTTCCCACCGCGCCGCGCCTTCTTCAGCGCCTTGCGTGATGCGAGACGGGCGCTGCGGGCCTCGTCCTCACGCGCGGCAGCGATCCTGACATCGAACGAGATCTTCAACGAAGCAGTCCGCCGCAGCGTTTCGGATCTCTACATGCTGATGACCGACACGCCGGAAGGCCCATACCCCTATGCCGGCATCCCCTGGTTCAGCGCGGTGTTCGGGCGAGATGCACTGATCACCGCCCTCGAGACGCTCTGGCTCGACCCTGCGATTGCCCGCGGCGTGCTTCGCCATCTCGCGGCCAACCAGGCAACCGTGCTCGACCCGGCGGCGGATGCCGAACCGGGCAAGATCCTGCATGAGGTCCGCTACGGGGAAATGGCGGAGCTGGGCGAGGTCCCGTTCCGCCGCTATTACGGCAGCATCGACTCCACCCCGCTCTTCGTCATGCTGGCGGGTGCCTATTTCGGCCGCACCGGCGATCTCGACACGATGCGCGCCCTGTGGCCCAACATCGAAGCGGCGCTCGACTGGATCGACCGCTACGGCGACCGCGACGGCGACGGCTTTGTCGAATACGGCCGCCTGACGGACGAGGGCCTGATCAATCAGGGCTGGAAGGACAGCCATGACTCGGTCTTCCATGCGGATGGTGCCATGGCGCGAGCGCCGATCGCACTCGCCGAGGTCCAGGCTTATGTCTACGGTGCCTGGCAAGCCGCCGCGGGGATAGCATTGCAGCTTGGACAAGTCGAGCGTGCAGCAGCCTTGGAGCGGCGCGCCGATGCGCTGCAGAGGGCATTCGACGAGTGTTTCTTCGACGAGGAGCTCGCAACTTACGTGCTCGCCTTGGACGGTGACAAGCGCCCTTGCCGGGTGCGCGCGTCGAATGCTGGCCACGCGCTGCTCACCGGGCTTGCCTATCCCCACAGAGCCACCGCGGTGGCGCAGACCTTGATGTCGGCCGACTCGTTTGGTGGATGGGGTGTACGCACCGTCGCCTCGTCCGAGGCGCGCTACAATCCGATGAGCTATCACAACGGCTCGGTCTGGCCCCACGACAATGCCATGATCGCCGCCGGCCTTTCCCGCTACGGTTTCCGCCGCGAGGCGGCGCGCATCTTCGAAGGCCTGTTTGCCGCGTCCACCTATATTGACATGCGCCGACTGCCTGAGCTGTTTTGCGGATTCCCCCGCCAGCGCACGCAAGGCCCCACCTTCTATCCGGTCGCCTGCACGCCGCAGGCTTGGGCGGCCGCCGCCCCGTTCTTCATGCTGCAGGCCTGTCTCGGGCTGGGATTCGACCCGGCGCACGGCCAGATCACCTTCAATGAACCGACGCTGCCGGCCTTTCTCGACGAGGTGGTCCTCTACAATCTGGCAGTGGCAGACGGATCGGTCGACGTGGCCCTGCGGCGCTCCCGCACCCAGGTCATCGTCAACGTGCTGCAGCGCTCGGGATCGGTGCGGGTCCTGACCATGAGCTGACGTTTGTTGGCGAAAGGCACACCCCGGCGGCCGCTTATACCAGATTTCAAGGGATCGCAGGCTTACTGGCCGTCATGGTGTTCCCGGCCCGCAAAAGAGCAGCCGCCCCGGTGCTCATTATCCTGTGCCTCTCCGCCCTGGCTGCAGCCGCCGGAGTGCATTTCCTTCTCAAGGGGCAGCTGAACAGGTTCTATAGCGCCTCGCGCGCGGAGCTGAGTGCTGGCGCGCCAGGCAGCCTCATCCGTGCGGAGCCGCTGGATATTGACCTCAACGGCGCCCGGGCCTGGCGCGTGCTATACCGCTCGACCGGCGTGAAGGGCCAGCCAGTCGCGGTATCAGGCGTGATCGTCGCTCCCGATGCGCCCGCGCCAGCCGGCGGCTATCCCGTAATCGCCTGGGCCCACCCCACCACCGGCCTCGCCAGTCGTTGCGCGCCTTCGCTTCTGCCCCACTTTGCCGCCACTGTGCCGGCCCTGCCTGATCTCATCGCCCGTGGTTACGTGGTCACGGCAACGGACTACGAGGGTTTGGGCACGCAGGGCCCTCATCCCTATCTGGTCGGCATCAGCGCCGCGCACTCGGTGCTCGATTCCGTGCGCGCCGCCGACGCCTTGGCGCAGACCAGCGGCAAGTTCGCGGTATGGGGCCATTCACAAGGCGGCCATGCCGCGCTCTGGACGGGCAAGCTTGCCGGCGCGTATGCGCCCGACCGATCGCTTCAGGGCGTGATCGCCGCCGCGCCGGCCACCGAACTGTCCGCCCTGTTCGAGGACGACCTCGCCACGGCCGGCGGCAAGGTCTTCACCACGCTTGCCCTTCTGTCCTGGGCCGATGTCTATCATCTGGACCTCGATCACGTGCTGAGGCCCGAAGCCCTGCCCAGCGCGCATATCATGGCCAACGCCTGCATGACCGGGCCGGTCGGTCTGTTCCTGGATAGCATTGCGCTGCGCATTCTTCCGAACCAGTTTCTCAAGGAAGATCCCACCAAGGTCGAGCCCTGGCGGGATATTATTGCCCACAATACCCCCGGCGACCTGCCGCCAGAGGTGCCCATCTTCATCGCGCAAGGCACCGGAGACGGCGTGGTGCTGCCTCGGGTGACGCGCAATTTTGCGCAACGGCTTTGCGCGTCCGGCAGCTCGGTCGAGCTTTTGGAGATGCAGGCCGACCACTTGTCGATCGCGCCCCTCAGCGCCGAGCCCGCCCTGGACTGGCTTGCCGACCGGCTGGCCGGAAAGCCGTCCGCCCCCGGCTGCACAAATGTGCACGCCCCCCAACCAGCGAGCCCGTCCGCCGCGAAATCCTGACGACCTCCCGGTTTCCATAGGACAGTGCCACGAATAGAAACTTAGGATTTGACCTAAGTATTTCGATCGGCTATCACTCGAGGCCGTGACATGAAGGCCGCGGATGCGGGGCCGATTGCAAAACCAAGCCCTTGGAGCTCCATGATACACCCACACAGCGGCACAGCCCCTGCTTCGCCGGTGGATGGCATTTTCCGGGCCTTGTCCGACCCCACGCGGCGGCATGTGCTCGAACGGCTGAGCGCGAGGCCCGCATCGGTCAGCGAACTTGCCGCGCCGTATGACATGGCACTCCCGTCCTTCGTCGCGCACCTGAAGGTGCTTGAAACATGCGGCTTGGTCCGGTCGCGCAAGGTGGGACGGGTCCGCACTTATCAGCTCGCATCCGAGCAATTGAAGCTGGCCGAGGACTGGCTGGGCAAACAGCGCACCCTATGGGAGCGGCGGCTCGACCGGCTCGATGCCTTCCTGCTTAAAACGAGAGAGGAGAAGCCCGAATGAATGCGCCCTTGGCCAAGTTTGATCCCAAGCTCGATCTGATGCTCGAGCGTGACATAGACGTCCCGGTCGAGCGGGTTTGGCAGGCTTGGACCACCCCTGCCCAAATCCGCGAGTGGTTCGTGCCAAAACCGTGGACCATCGCTTCATGCGAAATCGACCTCCGTCCCGGTGGGGCGTTCAATACAGTCATGCGCTCGCCTGAAGGCGAGGAATTCCCGAACATGGGCTGTTATCTGGAGGTGGTGCCGAACGAGCGGCTGATTTGGACGGATACGCTGCTCGCCGGCTATCGCCCCGCGCCGAAGCCGTTCTTCACGGCTGCGCTCTTGCTCGCGCCGAACGGCTCGGGCACGCGCTATACCGCCATCGCCATGCATGGCGAGGAGGCCGCCCGTCAGCGGCACGAAGACATGGGCTTCCATGACGGTTGGGGCACGGTGCTCGACCAGCTCGTCGCGTTCATCAAGCAATCCCGCTAGGAGCGCAATTCCGAACCGACCATTTTCGGAAAACATCACGGTCAAGCGAAGGATTAGAGCGGATCCCGCTCTAGGCTCCGGTCGGTGCCGGCGCCGACTCTTGTTGTCGCGGTGGCGAGCGCTTCCGCAAGCGTGCACCGAAATCGCACGCGGGGCGGCCGCACGCCGTGCATCAACAGAACGCGCCGGACAGGCCGTGACGCGCCGCTGATGACCACGGCGGCGCCTCGCCGACTGGCCCTTCTCGTAAAGCCGTCGATCGTGGCCGCACCGCTCGAATCGAGGATGGGAACAGCGGCGAAGTCGAGAATATAGGTGCGGGGCTGCGCGCCGATCCGGTCAAGCGCCGCCCCAACTCCCGCCGCCGCGCCGAAGAAGAACGCCCCGGAAATCCGGCAAACCGCGATATCCGGGTCCGTCGTCAGCTCCACGTCGTAAGGCTGGCGGCTGTTGCCGTTCACGCGATCCGGCTCGTCCATCTCGAGGATCGGCCGCGACTGTTCAACCGCGACCGCCTGGGCCATCCGATGCAGGAACAAGAGCGCCGCGATTGCGAAGCCGACGAGGATGCCTTCGGTCAGGTCGCGGAACACCACCAGCAGGAACGTGGCCAGCAAGACGACCGCATCGCCCCATGATGCCCGCAGCAGGGTGGCGAATTCGTGCTTTTCCACCATGTTCCAGGCCACCACCGCGAGTACCCCCGCCAGCGCCGCCAGCGGAATGTAGGAAGCAAGCGGCGCCGCCGCGACCATGAACACGAGCAGGAATGCCGAATGCAGCATGCCCGAAACGGGGCCGCGGGCGCCGGATCGCACATTCGTGGCGGTTCGGGCGATATTGCCGGTCACGCAGAAGCCGCCGAACAGCGGCGAGGCGATATTGGCCAAGCCTTGCGCGACCAGCTCGCCATTGGAACGGTGCCGCCGGCCGCTCATCGAATCCGCCACGACCGCCGACAGCAAGCTCTCGATAGATCCGAGCAGGGTGAACGAAAGCGCCGAGGGAAACACCTCGACCACCTTCTGCCAGGAGATGGCGGGGAGATGCGGCATAGGCAATCCCTCGGGGATACCACCGAACCGCGTGCCGATCGTCGCGACCGGCAAGCCGAGCAGAGCGGCGGACGCAGCTGCGACGGCCACGGCGATGATGAAGGCGGGCCAATGCGGCCGAACCCGTCGGATGCCCACGATAACGGCAATCGTAAGCAGCGCCACCAGCACGGCCGAAGGGTTTGCCGTGGGCAGAGCCTCGCTGATCGCCACGATCTTCGGCACGAACGGCCCGGGCTCCTTGGCCAGGGTCAGTCCCAACAATTCCTTGATCTGGCTTGCGAAAATGATGATCGCGATGCCGGAGGTGAAGCCGACTGTCACCGGATACGGAATATACTTGATGAACGTGCCAAGCCGCAGCAGGCCGAGCACAAGCAGCAAAACCCCCGAGATCATCGTCGCGAGAAGAAGGCCATCCAGGCCATGCTGGGCGGCCGTGGCGGAGACGAGCACGATGAACGCCCCGGCTGGACCCGCGATCTGGAATCGGCTGCCGCCAAGCACCGCGACGATGAAGCCGCCGATGATCGAGGTATAGAGACCGCGATCCGGCGTGACCCCTGAGGCAATTGCGATGGCCATCGAGAGTGGCAGGGCGACGATGGCGACCGTCAACCCCGAAATGGCGTCCGCTTTCAGATCAGCGAGCCCGTAGCGTTCGCGGAGAACGGTGACGAGCTTTGGCGTGAACAGCTCTATAAAGCTGGGCTGGGCAGATGAGATCGCCATGGCTATTCTTCGCTTGGCGGGAGAGAGCGGACACCTTCGGCCGGCGACCGGTCGCCGCCGCGATTTGTGCCTTCTGCTAGCTTGTGTTTGCAGACTGTGAATGCTTGAGACGCACGCCACGCCCACCACGTTCGCTGACGGCGTCATCGCCGATCAGCTCGATGCCGGCGCGATCGAGGGCCTCGATCACCTTGACGAGAGTCTCCACCACCCCGCGCACCGTCCCCTCGCTCGCCTCCATGCGCTGGATCGTGGGCAGCGACACCCCAGCCAGCTCGGCAAGCCGGCGTTGGTCAATGCCAAGGAGAGCGCGGGCGGCGCGCATTTGTGCAGCGGTGATCACGGCTCATCGCTCAAAAATCACCATGACTGTATCACACCGCTATATTGATGTCCAGAACATCATCATTGAGGGATAGAGTAGCTGCAGCGGACATCGTGAGCGACCTCCGTCACTCCGGTACCCGTCAGGCCGGCTGAAGGCGCTCCCGCGGCAACGGCGGAAACGCCAGGGCTACGGCGACGGCCCCCAGACCCAGGGCGAACGAGCCGATGAACAGCCAGGCATAGCTATTGAACGTGTCGTAGACCCAGCCGCCGGCCAACGGCCCGAGCGCCATGCCCAGGCTTGACAGCATCGTGGCGGCGCCGAACACGCTTCCCATGATGGCTTGGCCGAAATACTCGCGCGCGAGTACGGCATAAAGCGGCATCACGCCGCCATAGGCGGTGCCGAAGATCACGGCAAGCACGTAAAACTCCCCAAGCCGACTGACAAAGACATAGGCGCCGATTGCGAATGCCTGCACCAAGAGGCCGGCGATCAGTACCGGCTTCACCCCCAGCCGATCAGCCATCACGCCCAGGAGCAGCCGGCCACCCAGTCCGGCCAAGCCCTCGACACTGTAGATGCTGACCGCCGCCATGGGACCGACCCCGCATACGATGGCATAGCTCACCATGTGGAAAATCGGCCCGGAATGCGCAGCGCAACAGGCGAAGAAGGTGAACCCCAGCACCAGGAACTGCGGAGAGCGGAGCGCGTTGGCGACAGAGATTCCCTTCCCTGCGACGCCATCCTCCGACGAGGCACCTTCCGCCGCCGCTACCGGCGGCCGCCGCACCAGCAAGGCCGTCGGCACCAGCAAGGCCCAGGCCATGAGGCCGATGAGCAGCATTGCCGTGCGCCAGTCGTAAGCTGAAATGAGCCAGCGGGCCAAGGGCGAGATCGTCATCGGCGCGACCCCCATGCCGGCCGATACGAGCGAAACGGCGAGGCTGCGGTTCGTGCCGAACCAAGCCGTCACTGCCGCGATCATCGGGGCGAAGAAGGCACTGGAGGCGAGCCCAACGAGAATGCCATAGGCCAGTTGGAACTGAACGAGCGATGTGGCCTGGCTTGCCAAAACCAGCGCAAGCCCCAGCAAGACTGCCCCGATCAGAACCACGATCCGCGCCCCGAACCGGTCGCTCGCTACGCCCCAGCCGAAACCGGCCACACCCATCACCAGGAAGTTGAGCGTCATGCCGCTCGAAATACCCGCGCGCGACCAACCGGTCTCGGTCGCCATCGGATCCAGGAACACCGCCAGAGAGAACATCGCACCCACGGCGACACAGCCCATGAGCGCACCTGCGCCGACGATGACCCAGCGATATGAGTGTTCCATGACTACCTCGGTCCTGCCCAACACATAGGTTGATATCAAGCTATGTGACATCCTGTCAATGTTGAACGGCCGACAGGTGCCAACGATCGAGCAGATGATATTGCGTCAGTCCCACTCTGCTATGGATGAGCGTGAATTCCTCCACCACAAACCGGATCGGCCCGATCGACTGCAACGGAACCGCTTGGGGGCCATAAAGAAGGGTCATATGCGGCACGAAATGCGGTGACGCCCGCAAGCCGCTATACCTCAGAGCAGCGCCAAGCTGCTCATGCAGCCGAAACACGTTCTCCCCCTCGCCGAGGAGGACGAGCGGTCGCCGATGTGGCCTGCCGCGCTTGGTGGGAAGCCCCTCGAAGCTCTTCACCAACCGAAACGTCAGCGGGAAGGGGCTCAACGAAATGCGCCTTGCAGCCTGCCGTGCAGCGTAAACAAATTTGGATCGCAGGCGCGGGTAGTCGCCCATCCAATGTAATGAAACATGGAGACGATCCTGCCTGATGCGGCTTCCCCAAAGCCGGTGATCGCGAAAGAACCTCTCGCTGAATTCTTTTATCTGCGCTGCGGTCCCAGCATCGGGCAGCAGCGCGAAAAACAGCCGTTCCGGGCGCTCACGCCGCGGGGAAGAGTTCCCATAGAAGTCAAATACGCCTTGCATCCGGCACCTCCACAGACCGCTTCTTCTACAAGATAGAACAAAACATGAACATCGTGAAGGGAGCATTCTGTGCGCCGGTGCGTTTTCCACAGCGGAGCCGGCGGCTTTTAAGCCAGCGATATCTGACGAACGAGGCAACACCCATGCCCAGCCCAACTTACGAGCTGTTCGCCGAGGCGATGGCGTCGCGCAAGCAGGTCGTGTGTGTTTTTGACGGATATCGGCGCGAGGTCTGCCCGATCGTGTTGGGATATACCGACGGACAGGAAAGAGCGCTCGTCTACCAGTTCGCGGGGGAAAGCACGAGGCCGCTTCCGCCCGAAGGAGCCTGGCGGTGCTTTGCGCTGTCGCGGGTCAGAGAAGCGAAGCTCCGCAGCGGGCCATGGCACGCTGGCGACCGCCATGAGCGGCAGCAGGGTTGTGTCAAGGACGTCGACTTGGACGTCAACCCGTCGAGCCCGTACAATCCGCGCCGCCGTCTCAAACCTTCAGAGAACTGAGGGCCTGAGCAGTGGTCGCAAAATCTCCTCGAAGGCTAAGCGGCGGGACAGTCAGGGGTCGCTGCGCATGAAGGGGGAATAGCCGGGCACCCCGGGCTTCAGGCGCCCCTCTTCGTCCCAATCGTCCCAGCCATTGAAAGGAATCGTCGGCCGTTGATCAAGCCTCGCCAGCGTCCGCTCGAAATCGGCCTGACAGCGCCTGAGCCTCCTCACGGCCTCCGACTGCTCGGAATATTTCAGGCCGCCTTCGATACCGTAGGCGACAAAGGGCTCGAGCACGGTGAACCCGACATAATAAAGCGTAAAATTCAGCGGCCACAGCAGGTGCACGATATCGCCATTGCGGCCGTTGTAGCGGTAGGTGGGCTCGAGCGCGCCGACCGTAACCGACAGCATGGCCCGCTTGCCGCGGAAATGCCCTCTGTCGTACCGGCGCTGGCCCGTATAGGCGCGGCCATAGACGAGTACCCGGTCGAGCCAGCCCTTCAGAATGGCGGGCGGCGTATACCACCACAGCGGGTATTGCAGAATGAGCAGGTCGGCACGCTCGACCGCCTCGAGATGCGCCCGCACGTCTTGCGGGAGCGCGTCCGTGTCGGCGGCATGGCGCTGTTCGGCTTGGGCATCGAAACACTCGAGGTCCTTCCGGTTTGCGTAATGCTCCCCGCGCTCGACCGGATCGAACCCCATTCCATAGAGATCGAGGACACGGGCGCTGTCTTCCTCGCCCCTCGACAGAACCTGCTCGGCAATCGAAGCCATTTGCGCATTGAAGGACCGCTTCTCCGGATGCGCCAGAACGATGAGGCTTTTCAAGGTCGTCAAGTCCCCTGTTGCTAGACAGAGTGTTTACCCGCCCGTTGATTGAGCGCACAGGCCAAATGGCGATAGGACACAAGGGTGTGACCGGGAACACAATGGGCTCGAGCGGTTCAGAACCGCTCGATGATTGACACCGGCAAAGAACAGATATGATATATCAGAAATACAGCGGACGAGGGACGGCGACCTGTTCTGCGCGACCCCGGGATGTGCGCTCCCATGATCGTTTGCACGATTCAGCCGGGGCACTGCCCCGAGGAGGACCTGATGAATGGATTACCGGGGAACCGCATCCCGATGACCGTCTCCTCCGCAATTCCCGCCTTCTTCGGGCCATCGAACATGGTAAACTTCTTCGCCATGACACCGGATACCGAGTGGGCCAAGCGGGCGCATGCCGAGCGCGACCCGTCCATCATCAAACCCAAGGAGGCCGAGATCCACAAGCAGGCCCTCGCTGCTCGGGGTGCGAAACGCGACGAGTTCGACCACCAACGCGCGCGAGAGATGATCAACGACCGGATCGCCATTCCGCTGATCAATCCCGACAACCTGCTGGCCCACGGCGCAAGGACCTCGAGGGTGCGCGCTTCGGTATGCTGCCTGTTGCCCTGGGTGAGCTGTCCGAGTGAGCAGCACGAACTGGTTTGATGTGAATGCAGCGCTACGTAGCCCGCCGCCTCCTGATGATGCCGATCCTCGTGCTCGGCATCGTGACGGTTGCCTTCCTGATTTCCCATCTCTCGCGGGGCGACCCGCTCACGGCGATTGTGAGCGAGCGGGAAATGGACAATCCGGAAGTGGTGGCGGCGGCCAAGGCGCGCTGGGGCCTCGATAAGAGCCTGCCCGAGCAGTATCTCACCTATATCCGCAACCTGCTCACCGGCGATCTCGGCGTGTCCTTCGTGACCAAGCGCCCGGTCGCGCAGGACATCGGCGAGCGTTTCCCGGCCACCCTGGAACTGGTGGTCTGGGCCATGATCATCGGTGGTTCCGGCGGCATCCTCCTCGGCGTTCTCGCAGCCTATTACCGCGACACCCCCATTGATCACGGCGCGCGGCTGTTCGCCCTTATCGGCTCGTCCATGCCCGTATTCTGGGTCGGCCTCGGCCTGCTTTACCTGACCTCGGTGAAGCTCGGGATCCTGCCGGGTCCTGGCCGCCTGGACGCGCGACTGACCCCGCCGCCCTTCGTCACCGGCATGGTCACCATCGATGCTCTGCTCGCCGGCCAGTTTCGGACCGCGTTGGACGCCGCCTATCACCTCATTCTGCCCGCCTTCGTGCTGGGCTGGACGGTGACCGGCATCGTCTCGCGCCTCGTGCGTGCCAGCATGCTCGACGTACTGAACCAGGAATACATCCTCACCGCCCGCGCCAAGGGCGCCGGTGAAAGGCGGGTGCTGTTTCATCATGCGCTGCGCAACACCCTGCTGCCGACATTGACGGTGATCGGCCATTCCTTCGCCTATCTGTTGACCGGTGCAGTGCTCACGGAAACGGTCTTCTCCTGGCCTGGCATCGGCTCCTACGCGGTATCCGCAGCGCGCTCGCTCGACTATCCCGCCATCATCGGCGTGACCATCGTCGGCGGCTTGGCTTTCCTCATCACCAATCTGGTGACCGACATCGCCTATGCCGCGGCCAATCCGAAGATCCGGCTGAGCTGAGGACGCCATGACCGCAATCGTCGCCAAGCTCTCCTCGTTTCAGCGCCCCGCCTGGCTGCGGCTGCCGCTCGTCATCGGCTGCCTTGTCCTCGCCTTCTGGTTCATCGTCGCCTTCACCATTGATCTGTGGTCGCCCTATACGCCGCTGGACATGGTGGGCCGCAGGCTGCAGCCGCCCAGCGCCCAGCACTGGCTGGGCACCGACGCCCTTGGGCGCGACGTGCTTTCACGCACCCTTTATGGCGCGCAGCAGTCCATTCCCACCGCCCTCACGGTCGTGCTGATCGCTGTGGCCATCGGCTCGCTGCTGGGTGGCATCGCCGGTTTTTGGGGCGGGGCCGTCGGCGCGGTGATCATGCGGCTCGTGGACATCACCCTTTCCTTTCCCGCCATCCTGCTCGCCATGGCGGTGGCGGCGGGCCTGGGCCCCGGCCTGCGCAACGCCACGATTGCCATGGTGCTTGTCTGGTGGCCCGTCTTCGCGCGGCTGATGCGCGCGCAGGTGCTGGAGGTGAAGCAGCGCGACCACGTGGAAGCGGCCATTGCCAGCGGGGTCCCGCCGTGGCGGGTTTTCTTCACCCATGTCCTGTCGCTGTGCTGGACGCCCATCCTGGTTCACGCCACCATGGATCTCGGCCAGGTGGTGCTGCTCGCCGCGTCCTTGAGCTTCATCGGCCTCGGCGCCACGCCGCCGACCCCCGAATGGGGCGCAATGATCGCGGAAGGCGCCGCCCAGTTCTACCAATGGTGGATCGCGTTCGGGCCGGGCATGGCGATCCTCACCCTGGTGCTGGGCTTTAATTTCGTCGGCGACGGCCTGCGCGACGCCCTCGATCGGCGGGGGCGCTGATGATGGAACCAAGCCCGACCGGACCATTGCTGGCGATTCGCGATCTCAAAGTGTCCTTTACCCGGCGCAATGGCCCTTCGCTCGAAGCGGTCCGCGGTGTCGACTTCACCCTGCACCCGGGCGAGGTCCTGGCGGTAGTCGGCGAGTCGGGGTCGGGCAAGTCCCTTTCGATGCTGGCCGCCATCGGCCTGACGCCGCCCACCGCCACGGTGTCGGGCTCCGTGCGCTTTCGCGGCGTCGAGCTGGTCGGTGTCCCACGGTCGTATCTCCGGTCCATACGCGGCGCTCAGATCGCCATGATCTTCCAGGACTCGCTCAGCGCGCTCAATCCGGTGCTCACGGTGGGCGACCAGATTGCCGAGGCCTTGCAGCTGCATCACCCCGACATGACCCGGCGCGAGGCTTGGAAGAAGGCCGAAGAGCTCCTGGCGCTGGTCGCTGTGCCGCAGCCGGATCGCCGCGTGGGGCAGTATCCGCATGAGTTCTCCGGCGGGATGCGGCAGCGCGCCATGATCGCCATGGCCGTCGCCAACAACCCGACCGTCCTCATCGCCGACGAGCCCACGACGGCGCTCGACGTCACCGTGCAGGCCCAGGTGATGGACGTGCTGAAGCGACTGCGCGAGCAGCTTGGCCTAGCGCTCATCCTCATTACCCACGATATGGGCGTGGTTGCTGGCATGGCCGACCGGGTCGCCGTCATGTATGCGGGGCGGGTCGTCGAGGACGCCGCTGTGGCCGATCTGTTTCGCGATCCGCGCCACCCCTATACCCGCGGCCTGCTCGCCTCCGTGCCGAAGATCGAGGATGACGGCCAGAACGAGCTTTACTCCATTCCCGGCGCACCGCCCCTCTTGGGCAGCCGCGCCCCTGGTTGCGCCTTCAGCGAGCGCTGCGCCTATGCTGCGCCGGTCTGCGGGACCGAGCAGCCAGCCTTGCGCCTCGTGGGATCGCAGCGCGTGGCCTGCCATTTCGCGGACAGGCTCCCCCGGGCCACGAAAGCGGAACTGGCTCCGGAGGGCACCGCATGAACGCGATGCTCCCCTCCCCTCAAATGCCGGGGCCGCCGCTGCTCGCTATCCGCGACCTGGTGAAGAGCTTCCCGATCAAAGGCGGCCTTCTGATCGACCGGCCCATCGGCCAAGTGCAAGCGATTGCCGGCGTGTCGTTTGCGCTTCACAAGGGTGAAACCCTCGGTCTTGTCGGCGAATCCGGTTGCGGGAAGTCCACCCTCGGCCGCTGCATGCTGCGCCTTATCGAGCCGACCTCCGGCACCATCACCTTTCGTGGACAGGACATCACCCACCTTCCGCCCAAGGCGATGCGCCAGATGCGACGGCATCTGCAGCTCGTGTTCCAGGACCCCTATGCGTCCCTCCATCCGAGGCTGACGATTGCCGCCAATATCGCTGTCCCCCTTGGCCTCACCCAGCTTTCCCGCCAGGAGAAGAAGCACCGGGTGGAGGAGCTGCTGGCCCTGGTCAATCTCGACCCGACCCACGGCCGCCGCTATCCGCACGAGCTCTCCGGCGGCCAGCGGCAGCGGGTCGGCATTGCCCGCGCCCTGGCCCTCGAGCCCCAGGTCATCGTGCTGGACGAAGCGGTTTCAGCCCTCGACGTGTCGATCCAGGCGGGCGTCCTCAACCTGCTGAAGCGGCTTCAGCGCTCGCTCGGAACCGCCTATCTGTTCATCGCCCATGACCTCGCGGTGGTGCGCCACATCTCCCACCGGGTCGCGGTCATGTATCTCGGCAAAATCGTCGAAATCGGCGAGGCGCGGAGCCTCTACCGCAATGCCCAGCATCCCTATACCCAGGCGCTGCTGTCGGCCATCCCGGTGACCGACCCGGCGGTGGAGAAGACGCGCTCGCGCATCGTGCTGCAAGGCGATGTGCCGAGCCCGATCTCGCCTCCGACGGGCTGCCGCTTCCGCACCCGCTGCTGGAAGGCGCAGGCGATCTGCGCGCGCGAGGAACCCGCCTTGCAGGACCGAGGGGCCGGCCACCCCGTCGCCTGCCACTTCCCCGAATCCATGCCCGCCATTCTCCCGAAAGCACGGGCGCTGGCGTCATGACCAGGGTTCCGACGCTGCTGCTGGATGGGTCCTGATCCGAGCCGCCCTAATAGCCTCGCTTTCGATCCACGAGACCCAATGGGTGCTCGCCCCGCTCGAGCCGACGCAGATTTTCCAGCACACCACGAACCACCCCCTCCGGCCGGGTGGTCGAGGCCACATGCGGCGTCATGAGGACCTTAGGATGTGTCCACAGCGGATGACCTGGCGGCAGCGGTTCGCTCTCGAACACATCGAGTATCGCGCCGCTGAGGTGTCCGCTATCCAGCGCGTCGAGCAGGTCTCGCTCGACCAGATGGCCGCCGCGCCCCACATTCACCAGGGCAGCGCCAGGCGGTAGCTGCCGAAGCAGTCGGGCATTGATGATGCCCTCCGTCTCGGGCGTGAGCGGCAGCAGGCATACCAGGATTTCGCAGCCGTTCAAGAACGGTGGTAGCCCCACCGCGCCGGAATAGCATGCCACCTCCGGAATATCTCTCGAGGTCCGGCTCCAGCCGCGGCACTGGAAGCCCAGCTGCTTCAGCCGTTCGACCGCTGCCGATCCGAGCACGCCAAGGCCCATCACGCCGACCGGCCGCTCGCCCGCGGTGCGAACCGGCCGGGGCTGCCAGGCCTGCGCCTCGCGTGAGGTTTGGTAGGTGATCAGCTCCCGATGATGAGCCATCACCGCGAAGGTTACATATTCGACCATCTGCTGGGTGAGATCATCGTCGATGACTCTGACGATCGGGAGGTGTTCTGGAAGGTCCGCCTTCCAGAACTGATCGATGCCGGCGCCTAGCGAGAACACCACTTCCAGGTTGGGGAAATGCCGTTCGAATGAAGGCTCCCAGTCCCACAGGCCGATATAGCGAATGTCTTTCACGTCGCCCGTATCAGGCCAAGCGCGGAAGTCCACCTCCGGTGCGTGCGTTTGAAAGAGATTGCGCCACCGTTCCGCAACCTCGGGCTTGCCGCGAAACAGAAACGTCGCCCGCCGCATCAGTCCTTCTCGCCTGGCAAGGCAACCACGCGGTCGGTGGGAACCTCGAACTGCTTGATTGTCATGATCTCGTCGCCTCACTCCCTTCTGTTGTCGTCAGCGCATCCGGCGCAACTTACCGGCCGCGCACTCGCCTGACGAGGACAGATGCGCGATCATGTCCAAACAGGGCATGAGCCATGTCCATCTTGGGGCTAACGAAGCCAGCTCCATTTCGGAATCATCACCCTAGAGGTGTTCTCAACAGCAGAAATTGCCCGGAAGGGTGAGCTATTTTGGTTGAGATTTCGGAGAAAACCAGCTCCGGAAGAGAGGACATTTGTATTTACAGCGATAATTAGTCTCGAATATTGCGACCTTCATAAGCAGAGGAACACAACCTGTCGCAATAACGTACAGAGAATATCGATAACACTAGGGGGTGGGCGATGTCGTCTGATGAATTCTCCAGATTCCGCCAAATGGAATTCGCGCGCGGCCGCGGCATAAGCCGCCGGCTGTTCAATTCGGGCATGCTGGTAGGCGGCCTCGTGGCGGCCAGCGGGCTGCCGCTGATCTCGGAGGTGCGCGCGCAGCAGCCCAAGCGCGGCGGCCTGGTTCGCCTGGCGCTCTTTCAGCAGAGCACCGGCGACACCTTCGATTCCGCCCGTTACGACAAGGGCAATGACTATATCCGCGGCACGAGCGTCTACAGCTATCTCACCAGCATGAGCGAAGACGGCACCGCGCGGCCGGAGGTCGCCGTCTCGTGGGAGCCGAACACAGAGGCGACGCGCTGGGCCTTCAAGATTCGCAAGGGCATCACCTTCAGCGATGGCACGCCCTTGACCATCGATGACATCATCTTCTCGATCATGCGTCACAAGGAGGAAAAGGTCGCCTCCAGCGCGAAGCAGCTCGCAGCCAATATCTCGTCCGTGAAAGCGGATGGCGATGACGGTTTCGTCGTGGAACTGGCCTCTCCCGACGTTGACCTGCCGATCCTGATCGGGCTGTTCCAGTTCGCCCTGGTCAAGAAGGACACATACGACTTCAGCAAGCCCGTGGGCACCGGGGCCTTCATGGTCAAGGAGTTCCAGCCCGGCATCCGCACTGTGCTGGTGCGCAACCCGAACTTCTGGAAGGAAGGCCGCCCCTATATCGATGAGTTCGAGATGTTCCCCATCCCCGACGCGGCGGCCCGCGCCAACGCGCTGCTCTCGGGCGACGTGGACATGGTCCTCGAGCTTCGCGGCAACGGAATCGAGGAGGTGGGCAAGTCCGACGTTGCCGACGTATTCGTGACGCCCAGCACCCGCTACACCGCCATTCAGGCCGCTGTGGATCGTGCGCCGTCGAACAACATCGATCTCAACCTGGCCATGGCCTATATGATCGACCGCCAGCGCCTGCTCGACACGGTGCTGCGCGGCTACGGGATGATCGCCAACGACCATCCGATCGGCCCCAAGAGCCCCTATTACAACGCCAATCTGCCGCAACGCGGGCTGGACCTCGACAAGGCCAAGTACCACCTGGGCAAATCCGGCATCGGCAATACGAAAGTGCAGGTCGCGGTGGGCGATGGCGTGCTCTACAGCGTCGATATCGGACAGCTCCTGCTGCGGGAAGCGACCCGCGCCGGGCTCAATCTCGACATCAAGCGCGAGCCTGCGGAAAGCTACTGGACGGCCGTCGCTGGCAAGCGGCCCTACGCAGCCACCAATTTCCACCCGCGGCCCACCTACAACATGCTGCTGAACCTGGCTTGGCGGAAGGGCGCCCCGTGGAACTTCTCGCATTATGAGAACGACAAGCTGGAGAAGCTGATCGACGAGTCCCGGGCCACGCTCGACATGCAGAAGCGCGTCGAATACTACCACGAGATCCAGTCGATCATTCACAATTCCGGGGCGATCATCCTGCCCTGCTTCCTCAGCTACATCGACGGGGTCTCGAAGAAGATCAAGGGCTTGACGCCTTTGCCCATTGGCAGCCTCGGCGGGTTCAACTTCACCGACCGCATCTGGATCGAGACCTGATCGGGGCATAGCTGCAAGGGGGAGCCAGCCGTGGTGGCGCTCATACTCAAACGGCTGGGCGCGGCGCTCCTGCTGCTGTGGGTGATGTCGCTGCTCATCTTCATCGGCTGCGAAATCCTGCCCGGTGACGTCGCGCAGGTGGCGCTGGGGCAGTTCGCCACCGAAGAAAACGTGCAGGCTCTGCGCGCGCAAATGGGCCTCGACCGGCCCGCGCCGGTTCGCTACCTCGAATGGCTCGCCGGCGTCGTTCAGGGCGATTGGGGCACATCCATCGTCACGCGCTCGAGCGTCGCCTCCATGATGTCCGAGCGCATCGTGAACACGGCGATGCTGGCCGGCCTCACCACGATCATCGCCGTTCCCCTGGCGGTGTCGCTCGGGTTGGCGATGGCCATGCGACCGGGCACGGCGGTCGACCGGGGCACCTCCATTGTCATTCTCGGCCTGTCCGCCACGCCGGAATTCCTCATCGCCACCCTCGGTGTGCTGCTGTTTGCCGTCCACCTCGGCTGGCTGCCGGCTGTGGCCTATCTCAGCCCCGGCGCGGGTCTGGGCCAGACCATACGCGCCCTGCTGCTGCCCACCGCCACCCTGGTCATCGTGGTGACCGCGCAGATCGCCCGCATGACCCGGGCCATCATCGGCAACATATTGAGCGAGCCCTATATCGAGATGGCAACCCTCAAGGGCATTCCGCACCGCCGGGTGGTCGCCTATCACGCATTCCTCAACGCGATCGGCCCCATTGCCAATGTGGTAGCGCTGAACGTCGCCTATCTCGTGAGCGGCATCGTCGTCGTGGAAACCGTGTTCGCCTATCCCGGATTGGCGCAGCTGATGATCGATGCAGTGCAATCCCGCGACATGCCGGTGATCCAGGCCTGCGCCATGATCTTCTGCGCCACTTACGTGCTGCTCGTGCTGCTCGCCGATATCATCGCCCGCGTGTTCGACCCCCGCGCCAACGCAGCGCAAGCCGGCATCTCTCGCCCCGCGGAGGCCCTATGAGCACCGCGCTCGTCATCGCCGGCCGACGGCAGCCGCGCGTCACGCTGTGGGCCAGTGTCGCCATTCTCGCGTTCTTCGTCGCGGTGGCGATCCTGTCGCTCTGGCCCCTGCCGCATGATCCCACCGAGTTCATCACCGACGAGCCCTTTGCGCCGCCCGCATCCAACCTGTGGCTGGGTTCGGATTCCCTTGGCCGCGATGTGCTCTCGCGCCTGATCGACGCCACCCGCATCACCTTGATGATGGCGCTGGCGGCGACCATTCTCGCCCATCTCATCGGCGATACGCTGGGCTTGCTCGCCGCCATCAAGGGCGGCCTTGTGGACAGTGTCCTCAGCCGCACGGTGGATGTCGTGCTGTCGCTGCCCAAGATCATCGTCGGCCTGGTGGTGGTGGCAGCCCTTGGCCCCTCCATCGGCGTCATCGTCGGTCTCGCGGCCGTGGTCTATGCCGCGGGCGTGTTCCGCATCGCCCGCGCCCTGGGCAACGACCTCGTGAACATGGACTACATCACCGTGGTCCGCTCCCGCGGCGAAGGCCTCGGCTGGATCCTGTTCGGCGAGATCCTGCCCCATGTGATCAGGCCTCTCGCGGCAGACTTCGCTATCCGCATGAGCTTCGCCATCCTGTTCATGAGCAGCCTGAGCTTCGTCGGGCTCGGTGTTCAGCCGCCACAGGCCGACTGGGGCGGGCTGGCCAGGGAAGGCCTGGGTGGGCTGTCGTCCAACCCCTTAGCGGCGATCGCGCCGGCCATGTGCATCGCGCTCGTCTCGATCGCGCTCAACCTGCTGGTCGACGCGCTCGACCGCAAGGCTGTCCGGCGGGAATAGCCATGGGCGACACCATATTGACCATAGAGAATCTGAGCGTCGCTTCAGACGCGGGCACGGCGGTGGTGCAGGACGTCTCGCTCACGGTCGACCGTGGTGAGGTCCTCGCGCTGATCGGCGCATCGGGTTCGGGCAAGACAACCCTCGCCCTCGCGGCCCTGGGCCACCTGCGGCCGGGCCTCCATGTGCAGCAAGGGCGCGTGGCGCTTGCCGGCGTCGATGTTCTCGCCGCCGCCCGGCGCGCGCTCAATGGCTTGCGCGGGCGCAAAGTGGCCTATGTCGCGCAGAGTGCCGCCGCAGCCTTCAACCCGCGCATCAGGCTGATGGACCAGGTGACCGAGGCGGCACGCATCCACCGCACGCAGCCCGCAGCCCTCGCCCGTGAACGCGCGCTGCAGCTGTTCCGCTCGCTGAGCCTACCCGAACCGGAACAGGTGAGCCGCCGTTTCCCCTATCAGGTGTCTGGCGGCCAGCTGCAGCGGTTCATGATCGCCATGGGGCTGCAGGAGGAACCGCTGCTCCTGGTCTGCGATGAGCCGACCAGCGCGCTCGACGTGACCACGCAAGTGGAGGTGATGCGGCTGCTCAAGCGCGCCATCCATGACAATCACACCGCGGCGCTGTTCGTCAGCCATGACCTGGCGGTCGTCGCCCAGATCGCAACGCGCATTGTCGTCTTGCGTGGCGGGCGCGTCGTGGAGATGGGCACCACGGACGACATTCTGAACCGGCCGCAAGCGGACTATACCCGCGAGCTGATCGCCGCGTGCCGGCATCTCTCCGTCAAGTCCGCCGGCAAGGGCAGCGCGCCGGGCCAGATCACCCGCCTCCCGGCAGCCGGGCCGTTGTTGCAGGTCGAGCGGCTGGTCGCGGGCTACGGGCGGCTCGCCAACGGCATCCCCGCCGTCACCACCTTGCGCGATGTCAGCCTCAAAGTCGGGCGCGGCGAGATTCTCGCGGTCATTGGGGAATCCGGTTCGGGCAAGACCACGCTGGCGCGGGTCATCGCCGGGCTGCACATTCCCGCCGCTGGTCGCGTGACGCTGCAGGGCAAAGCATTGGCGGGGGCCGACCGCAAGCGCACGCTGGAGGAGCGGCGCCGCATCCAGCTCGTGTTCCAAATGGCGGATACCGCGCTCAATCCCAAGCAGCGCATCAGGCGCATCCTCGGGCGTACGCTCAAGTTCTTCCATGGCACGAAGGGGCAAGCCGCTGAAGAGCGCATGACCGATCTCTTGCAGATGGTGCAGCTGCCGGTCGGTTACCTCGATCGCCTGCCCAGCGAGCTATCAGGCGGCGAGAAGCAGCGTGTGAACCTGGCGCGGGCGCTGGCGGCCAATCCGGACGTGCTGATCTGCGACGAGATCACCTCGGCGCTGGACACCATCGTCGCCCGCTCGATCATCACACTGATCGAGCGCCTGCGCTCCGAGCTCGGCCTCGCCATCATCTTCATCAGCCATGATCTGGCGACCGTCGCCTCCATCGCCGACCGGGTCGTGGTGCTGCGCAAAGGCGCCCAGGTCGAAAGCGGAGCCACCGCAACCGTGTTGGCCGCCCCCGCCGATCCCTATACCAGGCTGCTGGTGGCTTCCGTGCCCGAGCTGCGGCCCGGTTGGCTTGAGGAGGCGGTCGCCGCGCGCGAGGAGCTGGAGCGTTCGGCCGCAGTCCAGGGGCGCGAAGATCGCGCAAGTCTCTCGTCTTGAAGAAGGTCCCCTCATGCGCACCCCCCTCACGTCCCTGGAGGGACAGACATTCGACACGGCCGTCATCGGCGGTGGCGCAGCCGGGGCGAGCGCTGCACAGCACCTGGCGGCAAAGGGTTTCCGCACGCTCCTGATCGACAAGGGCGATTTCGCCAGCGGCACCACCAGCCGCTCGAGCCGCCTGCTCTATTGCGGGCTAGCCTACTTCTCGCCGGACTATGCGCTGTGGCGCTTCGCCTATCGCTGGGGCGACCTCAAGAACCGCATCGCCATGGCGCGGCTTGCCATGCAGTGCCGCACCCAGCTTGCCGTCACCATGCCGGAGCGCCTGTCGCGCCACACCTTCTTCTTTCCCGTTTTCCGCGACGGAGCCTTCCCGGCCTGGAAGGTCGATCTCGGCTACCGGGCGCTCAGCTTGTTCGGTTCGCCCCAGGCGCCGCTCGGCTATCACCGGCTGCCGGGCGCAAAGGCGGCAGAGCAATACGGCCTCGTCCGGCTGATGGATCAGCGCCGATTGGACAGCGTCGGCGTGTTCCAGGAATACCAATACAAGTGGGCAGAGCGGATCTGCCTCGACACGGTGCTGGACGCGGAGAGATGCGGCGCCGCCGTGCGCAACTACACGAGGGTTGCCGCCATCGAGCCGCTCGCGGACAAGCGCTGGCGGTTGACCCTGGAGGATACGCTGGCCAAGGGCGTGACCGCGCGGATCGAGGCCAACGGGCTCGTCAACACCGCCGGCCCTTGGGCGGACCGGGTGACCGCCCAGGTGGTTCCGCATCCGAAGCCGCGGCTGGTCGGCATCAAGGGCGTCAACGTCATGGTCAAGCTGCCGGACGACTGCCGCGGCCTCGGCATGGAGACCATCAGCAGCATCGGCCAGCCCTTCTACTGCATGCCGTGGGGCGACTATCACTTCTTCGGCCCGACCGAGACCATCTTCGAAGACGACCCGGACGCGGTCCGGGTGCTGCCCGAGGAGCTGAGCTTCATTCTGGGCGAGGCCAACCGCGTCTTCCCGAGCCTGAAGCTCACCACCGAGGACGTGATTTACAGCTGGTGCGGCGTGCGCCCGCGGACCACCAGCGACGGTGACGAGGGCGTCAAGTCGGTCAAGATCCACGACTTGGCCGAAGAGGGCATGCCCAACGCCCTCGCGCTGACCGGCACACCCATCATGGTGCACCGCCATGCCGGACGAAAGATCGCCGAGCGCATGGCGGGCATGCTCCGCCCCTCCGGCACGCCGCGGCCGCTGTCCTATGGCGCGAAGCTGCCGCCCGCGAACGATGCGCCCGGCGCGTCGATCCCGGTCGAGGCCCTGCGCCATGCGGCAGCGCATGAACATGCGGCAACCCTCACCGACCTCATGTTTCGACGGGTCATGATCGGCTGGAACCCGGGCATGGGCGTCAGCGAGGCCAGAGCCGCAGCCGAGGCGGTTGCGGATGTGCTCGGTTGGGATGACGCGCGCATCACAGCCGAAGTCGATGCCTATCTCGCCTTCATCGCCGAGCATTTCGCCCCCGCCGCCCTGCGCACCAGGCGCGCAGCGGTCGCCTGAGGAACAATGATGCGTTTTGTCGATGCCCAAACCGTGCACCGCCTGCTCGACTGGCCCGGCCTGATCGAGGCGCTCAGGTTCTCCCATCGCGGACCGATGCCGGAGACGGCGCGGGCCGTGCTAGAGGAGCCGCGGCCCAGCGGATTGCCGAACATGCTGCTCGCCCTGCCCACATGGCAGCATGGCGAGGCGCTCGGGGTGAAGCTGGTCGCGTCCTTTCCCGGCAACGTCGCCGCCTTCAACGTGCCCACGGTCGATGCCCTCTACATCCTGTTCAGCCCGCAGACCGGCAAGCCGCAGCTCGTCATCGATGGCGAGGCCCTCATCTTCCGCAAGACGGCTGCCGACTCCGCCCTCGGCGCCAGCTTTCTCGCCCGTAAGGAATCCGCACGCCTGCTGATGGTAGGGGCAGGCGCGCTCGCGCCCTATGTGGTCGAGGCCATGCTGACCGTGCGGCCCGGCATTCGCGAGGTCCGCATTTGGAACCGAACGGCCGAGCGGGCGGCTACCCTCGCCACAAGCCTCCGGCAGCAGGGCATCCCGGCAGTGGCGGCCTCCGACCTCGACCGGGAAGTGCCGGAAGCGGACATCATTGTCGGCGCCACCATGGCGACCAGTCCTCTCGTTAAAGGCGCGCTGCTCAAGCCGGGTGCCCATGTCAATCTCATCGGCTCGTTCACGCCGGACATGCGCGAGGCCGATGACCACGTGCTTCGCCGTGCACGCATCTATGTGGATGATTTCGGCTGTCTGGAGCGCTCGGGTGAGTTCATCGCGCCGCTCCGCGATGGCGTGATCACCGGGGACGACGTGCACGGCAACCTGTTCGACCTGTGCCAGGCGGAGCCGCCGCCGGCATTCGCCCCCGACGACATCACCCTTTTCAAGAACGGCGGCGCCGGCCAGCTCGATCTGTTCGTCGCCCGCCATCTTTACCAGCGGCTCGAAGAATTGGAACACGCTGCGTGAGCACCGGAAAGTGAAGCTGAAATCCATGTCGTCCCAGGACCCATTACTCGAACCGCTGACCATAGCGCATTTGACCCTCAAGAACCGGGTCATGAGCACCAGTCATGCCATCAGCTATGGCGAGGATGCCAAGCCCAAAGAGCGCTATCAGCTCTATCACGAGGAGAAGGCCAAGGGCGGCATCGGCCTTACCATGTTCGGCGGCTCGTCCAACGTCTCGCCGGATTCAGGCTCGGTATTCGGTCAGCTCTATGTAGGCGACGACAGCATCATCCCTTATTTCCGGGAATTTGCCGAGCGGGTGCACCGGCACGGCACCGCCATCATGTGCCAGCTCACCCATCTCGGTGGGCGCAGCCATTGGCGCGCCGACAATTGGCTGCCCACGGTGTCGCCCTCCCGCTACCGCGAGCCGTCCCACCGCGGCTTCACCAAGGAGATCGACCATCACGACATCAGGCGCATCGTGAAGCATTTCGGCGATGCGGCCTGGCGCTGCCGCGAAGGAGGGCTCGATGGCGTCGAGATCCATGTGCACGGCCACCTGGTAGGCCAGTTCTGGAACCCGCTGATCAACAAGCGCACCGACGAATTCGGTGGATCCCTCGAGAACCGCTGCCGCTTCGGCCTCATGGTGCTGGAGGAGATCCGCCGGCGCGTCGGCGGCCGCTTCCTGCTGGGCCTCCGCATGGCCGTCGGCGAGGGACGCGAGGAAGGCCTGTCCACCCGCGACTACCTGGACATCGCCAAGCTGCATGAAAGGTCGGGCCTCATCGATTTCTTCAACTTCACCTATGGCCGTATCGACACGGAGGTTGGGCTCGCGAATTACATGCCGGGCATGTATGTCGGCCTGGCGCCGCAGCTTGCCCACGTGGCCGCGTTCAACGGCCAGCTCAGCCTGCCCAAGTTCCACGCCGCGCGGATCACCGACATCGCCACCGCCCGCTACGCGATCCGCGAAGGCATCATCGACCTCGTCGGCATGACCCGCGCGCACATCGCCGATCCCCACATCGTCAACAAGATCGCACGTGGGGAAGAGGAGCGGATCAGGCCCTGTGTGGGCGCCACCTATTGCTCCTGGCAGCGCCGCTGCATTCACAATCCCTCCATCGGCCGCGAGAAGACCCTGCCGCATCTGATCGAGCCAGCGGAGCAGCGCCTCAAGGTGGTGGTGGTGGGCGCCGGGCCGGCTGGCTTGGAAGCGGCCCGTGTCTCCGCCGAACGCGGCCACGAGGTGGTGGTGTTCGAAGCCGCCCCGCGCGCCGGCGGTCAGGTGCTGCTCGCCAGCCGCATGCCCAAGCGCAAGGATCTGATCGGCATCGTCGACTGGCGAGTGGCGGAAACCGAGCGGCTGGGCGTCGTCTATCACTATAACTGCTTTGCCGACCAGGCGATGATCGAAGCGGAAAAGCCCGATGTGGTCATCACAGCCACCGGCGGGCTACCGGATCGCATGGAGCATGAGGTGGAGGGGGCGGAGCTTGCCGACACCGTGTGGAGCCTGCTGGAGACGCCGAGCGCGCCCCAGGGCACAATCATGCTCTATGACGGCACCGGTACGATCACCGGGGCCGCCGCCGCCGAGATGCTGGCCGCGCAAGGGGCCGAGCTCATCTATGTCACGCCCGACCACCACGCCGGGCAGGAGGCCAGTTATCTCGACCGGCCCTTCATCATGCGCGAGCTCTACCGGGCTGGCACCCGCATCCACCCCGACCGGCGGCTGACGCGCATCGCCCGCGTGGGCAACCGGCTGCAGGCGACCCTGATCAACGAATACAGCGATGCCGAAGAGGTGTTGGACTGCGATCGCTTGATCATTGAGCGCGGCACCATGCCCATGGACGAACTCTACCGGGACATGAGAGCCCGGTCGCGCAATGACGGCGTCATCGATCTCGACGCTTTCGCCGCCGGCGAGAGACAAGGCCTGATGCTCAATCCGGATGGTACCTACGCGCTCTACCGCATCGGAGACGCAGTCTCCTCGCGCGACATTCACGCGGCCATTCTCGATGCCATGCGCCTGTGCCGCAGCCTGTGACGCATCTCAAGGGGGCAATATGAAACTGAAATCGGCCAGCATCTATCTCGTCGAAAGCGGCGGCATTCGTCCGGTTCTGCTCGAACTCGCTACCGACGAGGGCTTGGTGGGCCTGGGAGAAGCCGCCATTGCCTACGGGATCGGCGGCACGGCGGCGGCCGGCATGCTCAAGGACATCATCGAGCGTTACATGATGCGCGGCGTCGACCCCCTGCGCATCGAGAGCCTGTGGACGGAGATCTATGATCACGGCTTCTGGGCCAAGGGCGGCGGACCGGTCATCTTCGCGGCCATGAGCGCCATCGAGCAGGCCATGCTTGACATCAAGGCGCGTCACCTCGGCGTGCCCGTCTATGAGCTGCTGGGCGGCCGCATGCGCGACGGTCTCAGAACCTACGCCAATGGCTGGTATTTCGGCTGCACCAGCGACGAAGAGCTGCCGGCCGCCGCCGAGCAGGCAGCCGCCGATGGCTACGACGCCCTGAAATTCTATCCATTCGCCACCGTGTTGCCGGAAGGGCGCTTGCGGCATCCCTCCCTGCGCGCCGCCAGCGATCCCACCGTGGTGAGGCGGGCGATCGCGCGCGTGGCCGCCATCCGGTCGGCGGTCGGGCCTGACGTGGAGCTCATGCTCGACTTGTCCGCGGGCATCACGCCCGACGACACGATCCGCTTCTGTCACGCCATCGAGAAATACGACATCACTTATGTGGAGGAGCCGGCAGATCCCGGCGATATCGGCTCGCTCGTCAAGATCGCCAACGCCATCTCCCAGCGCATCGCGGTGGGTGAGCGGGTCTATACCCGCTATGGCTTCCGCGACATCCTGGAAACGCGCGCGGTCGACATCCTGCAGCCCGATATCGGCAATACCGGCGGCCTGCTCGAAGCGCGCAAGATCGCGGCCATGGCAGAGGCCTACAGCCTCAAGGTGCAGCCGCACATCTGCGCCAGCGCGCTCTCCACTGCCGTGGGCATGCATTTCAGCGCCGCTATCCCGAACTTCTATATCCAGGAGCATTTCCCCTATTGGGGGCGCATCCCCGGCCATACCGAGGTGCTGGAGAACCCGCTGGAGCCGACGGTGAAGAACGGGGTGCTGCCGGTCAGCGGCGCGCCGGGCTTCGGGGTGACGCTCCGGCGCGAAGCCCTGCAGAACAGCCTGTTTGCCACCTTCACCTTGGCGGGTTAGGTTTCAGAAAAGATGCGATGGCGGTAGGAGGTCAGGCGGAGCCGCACGTTTAACACCTCCTCCTTCGCCCTGGATTGCCGCGTCAAGCGCGGCAATGACCTAAGTAGCTGATAATAGTCATGCCCCGGCTGGACCGGGGCATCCAGGGCAACACGGTAAAATGCTTTCTGGACCGCCGGATCCCGGCGAATGTTACTCTTGCTCTCGCAGGGATGGCTAAAGGCGGTCCACTGATCTAGCATGGCTTGATCCGTGGAATGAGAAGGTGATGTACAAGATCGCGTTTCTCCTGCTCCCCGAATACCAGCTGCTTGGTGTCGTCTCGGCGTTGGAGACCCTGCGGGTCGCCAACTCCCTCTATCCGCAGCCTCGTTTTGAGGCGATCCTGGTGCACGATACCAGCGCCATGGTCGCCTCCAGCAGCGGCATCCCTCTTCAGGCGCACTGCCATATCCGCGACCTCAGGGAGTTCGATGCCCTCATCGTGTGCTCCAGCTTCAAGCACGACAAATACGAGAACGGCGAGACACAGAACTTGATCCGGCGCTTTGCCCGCCACGGCAAGGCGATCGGCTCCGTCGAAAGCGGCGTCTACCACATCGCCAAGGCGGGGGTGCTGAACGGCTACACCGCCACGGCGCATTTCAACAACCTTCCGCTCTTCGCCCAGCTATTCCCGGAAGTGAAGTTCGTCAAGAAGGTCTATACCTGGTGCGACAAGCGCATGACATGCGCCGGAGGCAGCGCCTGCATCGACATGATGCTGCACTTGGTGACCGCTACCCTTGGCAACGCGGTCGCAGCGCGGGTGGCCAACATCATCATTCATCCCTACCGGCGCGATCTCTGGGCGCCGCTGGATGACATCTTCACCTCGGCCTATAACGGCCTGCCGTCCACGGTGCGCGAGGCATGCCGAATTATGGAGGATGCGATCCAGGAGCCGCTCAAGGTTGAGGATATCGCCGCGCAGCTGGGCGTTTCACGCCGCCATCTCGACCGCATGTTCTGCCACAGCCTGAAATGCAGCACGTCCGACTACTACCGGATGATCCGGCTGTCGCGAGCGCGCAAGCTGGTCAAGGCGACCAAAATCGATCTCTCGACCATCAGCACCCGCTGCGGCTTCTATTCCTACTCGCATTTCCTGCAGCGCTATCGCGAGGCCTATGGCGTGTCCCCGACCGAAGATCGCTTCTCCCACACCATCACGCCGACCGAGCCGAGCCAGGTCTCGCCGCTGAACGATCTGCACCCCTATCAAAACCAGCTCGACCCCATTCGCATGATCTGAGGCTCCCAGGCCGGACCAAGCGGACTGGAGCAACTTGCAGGAGCCACTCGATGAATCGGCGCCTCTTATTGCGAAGCGGATTGGCGGTAGCCGCCCTGTTCGGACTGGTTGCCGGGCTTTGGATTCTGTCATTGCCGCCTGCTTCGGCTGTCGGAACCCCGCCGGCGATCGCGCGGGAGGAGACTGAAGCCGCCCTCGCGGCGTTGAAGCCACCCAAGCGCGTGCGCCCGCTGATCGCGATCATCGGCATCAACGAGGGCACCGAGACCACCGATTATCTCATGCCTTACGGCATCCTGCGGCGCGCCGACGTCGCCGACGTGATGGCGCTCGCAACCAAGCCTGGGCCGGTCACGCTTTATCCCGCGCTCCAGGTCGAGCCTCAGGCCACGATTGCGGACTTTGATGCGCGTCATCCGGAAGGTGCCGATTATGTCATCGTCCCGGCCATGCACAGGGATGACGATCCGATCATCATGCAATGGCTCAACGGCCAGCAACGGAAGGGCGCAATCGTCATAGGCGTCTGCGCGGGGGCCAAGGTCGTCGCCGCCGCTGGCTTGCTCGACGGCAAGCGGGCGACGACCCACTGGTATTACCTCGATGAGCTGCGCGAGAAGCATCCCACGGTCCAATATGTCGCCAACCGGCGGCTGGTGGTTGACCAAGGCGTGGCCACCACCACGGGGATCACCGCGTCCATGCCAATGATGCTCACGCTTATCGAGGCTATTGCCGGCCGCGACAAGGCGCTGGCCGTCGGCCAGGATCTCGGCCTCGCCGAATGGGATGCGCGTCATGACAGCGATGCTTTCAAGTTCACCCGTCCGTTTGCGCTGACGGCGATCCTCAACACGCTCACCTTCTGGAACCGGGAGCAACTCGGTATCGAACTTGCACCTGGAGTGGACGAGGTGTCCCTTGCCCTTGTCGCAGATGCCTGGTCGCGCACCTATCGGTCACAGACAGTGACCTTTGCCGCCACAGCCAATGCAGTCGAGACCCGTAACGGCATCCGCGTCATCCCCGATCAGTTCGCCGAGAGCTGGCCGACCGCGCGGCGCATTTTACCGATCGGGAATGAGCGCCCGGCCGAGGCATTGGATCAAGCTCTTACCGGCATCACGGCACGTTATGGAATGCGCACGGGCGATTTCGTTGCCATGCAGCTCGAATATCCGCGATGACCGCTGCGCAAAAGCTGCCGGGCCAGCCTGCTCGGCAATCAGCTGCTGACCTCGACCCGCTCGAACAGATGCTCGTAATGGCGCACCAGCCCGTCATTATCCACGTGGAGATCCGCCTCGAAGCCCGCCGCCAGCCCCAGGTCGACATAGCGGAAACATCCTGACGCCTTGAAATCATAGCGTTGGCGTGAGCGCGAGACTCTCAGGTCATCCCCGTTCACATAGGCCGTGTCCACGGTGAGAGTACTGCCCTCGTCCGCGAGCATGTGACGGATGATAAGGGTGTTGCAGAAGGGGGTTACCGAAAGGTCCGGCTCGTCCGCGCCGTCCAGGTCCGGTCGGGGCTCACCGTCAACGAGCCACCTGTTGCCGTCCCGCTTAAGTGAGAGCGACCGCCGCCCGTCCGCATCCCACCGCTCGATCCCAAGCGACAGGGTCCGCCAGTCGGGCGTGAGTTGCCAGCTGTGGTCCAGCCGATAGCCACCCTGCCAGCCGCAGATGACGGATGATTCCACCCACACGCCCTCCGCGTTTCTCCGCAAGGCCAGAAGCTCCAGACCGACCATATCGATACGGCGCCAGCAAAAGAGCTCTCGCCGTTCCTGACTTGGCGCTTCGGACATTCCGCTTGCCTCCTGCCCCTAGTGCCGTAGACAACCCGGAAGAAGAGGGCTACCCCTTCTCCACACCGCACCACTCGGCCAGGAACAACGCCATGGTCTTGGTCACCGCCCGCACCGAGTCCAAGTCTACCCGTTCATCGATCCCATGCGGCCGTTCGCAGATAGGACCGTAAACGAGGCCCGGGGTGTTCTGATAGAGGCCGAAGAAGCGCGCGTCCGTGGCTGCGGAGGTGGCCGCCTCCTCCAGCTTCGTGTTGAACACCGCAGAGTGGCAGTCGGCGAGCACCGCCTCCGGCACCTGCGCATTCTCCAGCACATAGCCTTCCGCCATGTGGCCGTGATACTCGACCCGCGGCGGATTGTTGGAGAGATAGGGATCGGCGAGAGCTGCCTTGCGGACACACGCCTCGATTTCGTCCCGGATATCCGAGAGCTTCACGCCCGGCAGCACGCCCACGCGCACGTTCAGAACCGCCTTGGCCGGCACGCTGGACGTCCATTCGCCACCCGAGATTTCGCCGAGATTGACCCGGATCGGATGGGGATGGTCCTTGTAGATGGGATGGTCCACCTTGCGCGCGTTCCACACATCTTCCAGTGCCTTGATGGGCGGCCACAGGCTCAGCGCCTTCTCGATGGCATTGGCGCCGACATTGTTGAAGCCGGCGGAAGCATGCTGCGGATCGCCGTCCACATGCACGCGGAACCAGATCAGCCCCACCTCGGCGCGCATGAGCTTTGGCTCCAGCGGCTCGGGCACGAAGGCGCAATCGGCGCGATAGCCGCGCTGCAGACAAGCCAAGGTGCCGTTGCCGGTGCATTCCTCCTCGACCACCGACTGGAAATGAATCGGCGCCGTGGGCACGAAGCCGGCCGCCCGCACCGCATCAAAGGCGAACAGCGTCGCCGCCAGGCCGGCCTTCATGTCGCCCGCCCCGCGGCCATACATCCACTTGCCTTCGATGCGCGGCTCGAAGGGTGGCGACGTCCACCGTTCCCATGGCCCCGTCGGCACCACATCCACATGCCCGTTGAAGATGAGCGAGCGGCCCTTGCGCGCCTTCGGCCGGTAGGTGCCCACCACGTTGAACGAATTCTCGTACGATATGCTCACCGGCGCAAAGCCCGGCAGGTCCTTGATATCGTTCACGTCGATGCGCCAATGGTCCACATCGAGGCCGCGCCGGGCCATCGCATCGGCCATGAAGTCCTGCATGGTGTGCTCTTGGCCCCGCAGCGAAGGTATGCGCACCATCTCCTGCGTGAAGCGCACCTGATCATCGAACGCCGCGTCCACCGCGTCGCCAATCGCTCGGGCAATATCCTTGTCGAGCATGCCTGCTCCTTCTCCTTTGTTAAGCGCGTGCGCCGATGCGCCGGGTGACCAGCGGGCCAAGGGTGGCAAGCCCGCGGGGCAGGAACATCACCACCAGCACGATGAGCGCCCCATAGACCAGCAGGCGGTAGTTATCGAGGTCCCGCAACAGCTCGACCGCAACCGTCAGGATGAGCGCGCCGATGAGCGGGCCGCTCAGCGTGCCCAACCCGCCCACCAGCGCCATGGCGATGATCAGGATCATGAGATCGGCGCCGACCGCCGCCGACGGAGTGAGAATGGCGATATAATGGGCATAGAACGCACCGGCGAGCCCCACCAGGAACGCGCTGACCCCGAACACCAGCAGCTTCTGCCTGGTGAGGTTGACGCCCAGGCTCTCCGCCGCGTCCTCCGCATCGCGCATGGCCACCATGGCGAGCCCCGTCTTCGACCGCATCAGCAGGCTGATCACGGCCGTGGAGGCAATCAGCAGCACCAGCACCAGATAGTAATAGGGCACCTTGTCGGCAGGCGTGAACGCCACCTTGCCGAGGCCCGGCAGCGTGAAGCCATTGAAGGCCGGTATGCCCCACAGCCCAAGCTCGCCACGGGTGATCGATTGCAGGTTGGAGATGACGATGCGCACCATCTCCGCAAAGCCCAGCGTCACGATCGCCACATGCGGCATGGACTTGATCCGCAGGATCGGCAGCCCGATGAACAAGCCCGCCACGGTCGCCGCCAGCGCCGCGATCCACACCGTGATCCAGGGACTCAAGCCCGCATTGATGCTGATCAGGGCCGAAGCATAGGCGCCGATCCCGAAAAACGCGTGATGGCCGAAGGTCTTGAGGCCAGCGAAGCCGGCGACCAGGTTCCAGGCCGAA
This sequence comes from Rhodoligotrophos defluvii, assembly GCF_005281615.1. Taxonomy (NCBI): domain Bacteria; kingdom Pseudomonadati; phylum Pseudomonadota; class Alphaproteobacteria; order Hyphomicrobiales; family Rhodoligotrophaceae; genus Rhodoligotrophos; species Rhodoligotrophos defluvii. The sequence goes on from NZ_SZZM01000002.1 coordinate 178,300, forward strand.
GCGAAGATGCCGAAGATCATCGACAGGATCAGCACGTGCAGCAGGTAGCTGTCGCGCGTGGCGAGCGGGATCGCCGCCATGACCGCGATGGCGGCAGCGATGAGCACCCAATGCTGCGGCTTCAGCGGTTGAAACATGCTTCTCTCCCGCGGACCGTCACGACGGCTTCCTTCCGAACAGGCCCCAGGGCCGCCACCAGATCACGGCGATCATCAGGGCGAAAGCGATCACGTCCCGCCATTCGGAGGATGTGAGCTGCACGCCGATGGCTTCCACCACGCCGAGAATGAGGCCGCCCGCAATCGCACCGGGAAAGCTGCCGAGCCCGCCGAGGATCACCACCACGAACCCTTTGAGCAGGATCGGCATACCGCTCCACGGGTTGATGGCATAGATCGGCGCTAGCATGGCGGCCGCGATGGCTCCGAGCGCCGCGGCGATGCCGAAGGTGATGAGATAGATGCGCTGAGCGGGGATGCCGACCACGGCGGCAGCGTCGCGGTCTTGCGACGTGGCGCGAATGGCCCAGCCCAGCCGGGTGCGCTTCAGAATGAAAGTCATGGCCGCGATGGTCAGAAGCGCCACCGCGAAGATGAGCAGTCGTTGCACCGGCAGCCGGATGTCGCCCAGGGCCACCACGCCCGAGAGATAATAGGGCACGCTCTGGAACTGCTCGCCAAACAGCAGCAGCGCCGCATTCTGCAGGAAGATGGAGAGTCCCAAGGTAGCGGCAATGGTCGAGAAGGCCCAACCCTCCTGCAATAGCAGGTAGTGGATGGTCAGCCGCTGGATGAGCGCGCCGAGGATGAAGGTAGCCACGACGGCAACGGGTATGGCGAGATAGGACGGCACCCCATAGGTGACGATCAGGAAAAAGACGAAATAGCCGCCCAGCATGTAGAACTCGCCATGGGCGAGGTTCAGCACGCGCATCGTGCCATAGATCAGAGCAATGCCGCTGCCGATCAGGGCATACATCGAGCCGACGATCAGACCGTTGATGACCTGCTCCAGGAAGATCGCGTAGTTCAAGGCCCTCTCCCGATCTCAGGCGCCGAGATAGACACGGCGGATCACGTCGGAGTGGATCATCTCATCGCCCGTACCCGACAGCACCACGCGGCCGCCTTCGAGCAGATAGCCGCGATGTGACACGCCGAACGAGAGCTGGACGTTCTGCTCGTTGAAGATTACCGATATTCCCTCCTGATTGATGCGGCGGATGATGTCGGCGATCTGCTTCACGATGCGCGGCGCAAGGCCGAGATAGGGCTCGTCCATCAGCAGCAAGCGGGGCCTCGACATCAGGCTGCGGGCGATCGCCACCATCTGCTGCTCGCCACCGCTCATCTTCCCCGCGGTCTGATCGCGCCGCTCCGCCAGAATGGGAAACAGGCTCTCCACCCATTCCAGCCGGCTGCGCGTATCCTTGTTGACGCTGTGGTGATAGGCGCCGAGCAGCACGTTCTCGCGCACGGTCATGTCGCCGAACAGCCGCCGCCGCTCCAGCACCATGGAAATGCCGAGGCTCACCATCTCGTGGGTCGGCACTTTGGTGAGGTCGCGGCCCTCGAACGTCACCTTGCCGGACCGAATCGGCGCCAGCCCCATTATGGCCTTCAGCACCGTGCTCTTGCCGGATCCGTTCGGCCCGAGAATTGCCACCACCTCATGATGCCCGACGCTCATGGAGACGTCCCAGAGCACCTGGTAGTCGCCATAGAGCACGTTCAGGTTCTCCACCTGCAGCATCGGCGCATCAGCCATGCTCCATCGCCTCCCCGAGATAGAGGTCGATCACCTCGGGATGCGCGGCGATCTCCGCTGGCGTCCCCTCCGCCATCGCCACACCCCGGTTCATGAAGATGGCGCGGTCGGCAAGCTCGTTGATCACCCGCATGTTGTGCTCGATGATGACCAGCGTCAGCCCCTCATCGCGCAGCCGCTTCACCAGCGCGATCAGCCCCGGAATGCTCTTCTGGTCCACCCCGCCAGTCACCTCGTCCAGCAGCATCAGCTTCGGCCGGGTGGCCATGGCGCGCGCCATTTCCAGCCGCTTGCGCTGACCGGTGCTCAACCCTTTGGCCAGGACATCAGCTCGATCCGCCAGCCCCACCATCTCCACATAGCGGCGCGCGTCCACCCTCGCCTCTGCCATGGTGCGGTTATGGGCCAAGGCCCCGACCATGACGTTTTCCTCAACCGTCAGCTCATGGAACGGCTGCGTGATCTGGAACGTGCGGGCGAGGCCGGCGCGACAGCGGCCGTCCGGCTTCAAGCTGGTGATCTCCTGGCCATCGAAGATGATGCGGCCGGCATTGGGCGAATGCACCCCGGCAATCACATGAAAGGTGGTGGTCTTGCCGGCGCCGTTCGGGCCCATCAGCGCGAGGATCTCTCCCGGCGCGACGCTGAACGACAGGTCGTCGACAGCCACGATGCCGCCGAAAGACATGATGATGCCGTCGACCTTCAGCAGCGGCTCCGGCGTCGCGCTCGGCATGAGGGTCTGGACTCCGAACTTGTGATGCCGTGGCCACGGCGCGGAATCGCCCGAGCTCGACTGATCTCGGGCGCTGCTGAAAACGTGCTACTCGACCGGCTTGAACTCGGACGTGGCGGTCGTCGCCGGCCAGATTGCGTAGCTGACGCCGTTCTGGATCTGCGCCATGGGCACCGGCAGGTAGTCCGCGCCCACCTTCGGTGTGTGGTTCTCAGTGTTGTAGACGTAGCGCGCAATCACACACGGGAAGTCGGTCTTGGCGAAAGCTTCGGAGATCTTGTCCGGCTCGATCGTGCCCGCAGCCTTGATGTTGTTGAGCAGCATACTCATCTGGCAGAAGCCCTGGGCATGGTCGCCATTGCCCTCGACCCCGGTCAGGCCCTTGAACATCTCGGCGAATTCCTTGTGCTTCGGGTTGTTTGCAGGGTCGAAGAACAGAGGCGTCCACAACAGGCCATTGGCCGCATCGCCCGCCCCCGGCAGGAATTCGGGACGGATCGGGTAATAGACCGCAAGGTGCAGCGACTTCAGCCCCTGCTCCTTGATCTGCTTGACCAGGGCGATGCCGGAATTGACCGAGGTGAAGATCGAGATCAGCACGTCCGGCTCATCGCCGCGCAGCTTCGAAAGCTGCGGATAGAAGTCGGCATGGCCCAGCGGCACCGTCTCGCTCGAGGAGACTGTCCAGCCGGCCTCTTTGAACAGGGGCTCGGTATACTCGACATTGGACTTGCCGTAGTCGGTATCCTCGACGATGAAGGCAACCTTCTTGTTCTCCGGGGTGAAGCTGCCCTTCGTGATCAGTTCGTTGACAGACTCGAACAGCGTCTGCGCATAGGCATCGCTGTTGAAGCTCGACTTCCAGAAATTGGCGAAACGCTCGGGATCGCTCTGGATCTTCTTGGCGATCTCGATCGACACCGGCTGGCCGCTCATCATGAACTTGCCGAAGCTCGGCGCAATTTCCATGATCGCCAAGGTCACGGAGCTGGCGATCGTATCACCAACCAGAATGTCGACATTGTCGCGAGTCAGCAGCTTCTGAGCAGCGCTGACCCCGACCTCCGGGCGCGACGCGCTGTCCTCGAAAATCAGCTTGACCTGGCGCTTCTCGCCATCGACCTCGACCCCGCCGTCCTTGTTCACCTGCGCAGCGGCCGCCTCATAGGCCTGGCGCATGGAAATGCCGGAATTGGCGGCAGGTCCGCTGAGCGGACCGATAACGCCGATGGTGAGCTCGGCAGCCGAAACAGCTCCGGTCCAGGCGAATGCTGCGGTGGAGAGTGCGGCCGCGAGAGAGAAACTTTTCAGGTGACGCCTCAGTCTCATCGATATCTCCCCTGTTCTGCTTGTGGGTTGGACTTGGATGAACGCTGCTTGAGCCTGCCGCCTTATGCCTCCATCAGAGGCTCGGTGCCGCACCACTCCGCGATGAACAGTGCCATGGCCGTGGTGATCCGCTTCACCGATGAGATGCTCACGCACTCATCGAACCCGTGGATGTTCCGGGAAACCGGCCCGTAGCACAAGGCTGGAATTTGGTCGTAGAGCGCATAGACCCGCGTATCGAGATAGGCCGGCGTGACCAGGGTCCCAAGCGGCTGGCCTGTTGCTGCTTCGTGCGCCTCTGCCAACACCCGCTCTGCGGCCGAGCCGGGCTCGAGCACGTAACCCTCGGTATGGAACCCGTTGAAGGTGACCTTGGGCGGCATGTTCGACAGGAACGGATCCCGCCGCGCGAATTCCGCAACGCGCTCGCTGATCTCGCGCGCCGCGCTGGCCGCATCCACGCCCGGATAAATAGCGATGCGGCAATCGATGCGGCACCAGCACGGAACGGACGAGGCCCAGTCACCCCCCTCGATCTTGCCGATGTTCAAGTTGATGGGATGCGGATCGTCCTTGAAGTGCTCGTAATCGACCTTGCGGTCGTTCCACGCCTGCTCCAGCTTGCGCAATTCGCCGATCACGCGATAAGCGGCATCGATGGCGTTGGCGCCCGTGCCCATCTCGCGCACATGCACCGGCAGGCCCCGCACCTCTACTTGAAACCAGATCACGCCCGCATTGGCGCGGACCAGCTTCTCGTCCTCCGGCTCGGGGATCAGCACCGCATCCGCCTTGTAGCCGCGCAGGTGGGTCATGAGCGCGCCGTTGCCGGTCGACTCTTCCTCCACCACCGACTGCACATAGACGGTGGCCGCCGGTTGCAGGCCGATCCGCCGCAGGGCATCCAGCGCGAAGATGTTGGCCGCCGCCCCAGCCTTCATGTCGCCGGAGCCGCGGCCATACATCCAGTCCCCCACGATCTCGCCGCCATAGGGTGAATGCTGCCACATCGCCTCCGGCCCGGTCGGAACCACATCGAGATGAGACTGGAGGATGAGAGAGCGCCCCTTCTCCTTCCGCGGATGATGAATACCGACCACGATCGGCGCGGTCGAATGCTCCGCTGACCATGGCGAGCCCCCGGGATGACGCTCGATCGCCGCCCGGTCCATGGGAAAGCGGTCCATCATGTAGCCGCGCCTGTGCAGCTCGCGGAACGTGAAGTCCTGCACCGTGTGCTCAGCGCCCCGAACCGACGGGAACGAAACCAGCTTCTGCGTATAGGAAAGCTGTTCCGCAAAGCCATGTTCGACGGAATCGACGATCGCGCGACGCAGATCCGGAGCAAGCGCCATTCAACCTTCCCTCATGCGACGGCGACCCCGTGGCCGCACGGCCAGACAACACAGCAATCTGGTCAGGGTATGAAAGCTCTTTACACCGTGTCAAGATATGGCACCATGTATCACGCAATGACACAGCTCTCTGATGCAGGCGGGACTGACATGGGGTTAAGGCCCCCACCTGGCGTGCCGCTCGTCCGCTCCGTCGAGCGCGCGGTGGCGCTGCTGCGCGCCTTCACGCCCCGGCAGACCCATCTCTCGCTCGCGGAACTCTCCCGCCGAACCCGGCTCGACAAGAGCACTGCGCGCCGCCTGCTCCACACCCTCTGCGTCACGCAGTTCGTGGAATACGACGACGCCGCGCAGACCTACTCGCTGGCGCCCGCGGTGCTCACGCTGGTGCCGGCGGTGGATTACGGCCGCGAGCTGCGCGATGTGGCCGAGCCAGTGCTCGCCCGGCTCACCGAAATCACCGGCGCCACCGCCTTTATGTGGTCCTGCTTCGGCGGCCAGGCGCTCTGCCTCGACCGGGTCAAGGCACGCGACCTGCAGATCGATGCGCAATGGTCGGCGATCGGTACCCGCATTTCCCTGAACTGTGCCGGCGGACCGCGTGTCATCCTCGCTTATCTCAGCGAAAAGGAACGAGCAAAGGTCTTGCGGAAAGACCTGCCCAAGCACACGCCGTTTTCCGAGACCGACCCGGCGAAGCTGCAGGCGGCGGCGCAGATCATCCACGAGCGCGGCTGGGAGCTCGCGGTCGACGACTACATCGTCGGGCTTGCCGGACTGGGCGTCCCGGTCTTCGACCGCAGCGGGCGCTTCATCGCCAGCATCAGCATCACCACGCTGTCACCGCGGCTGCCGATCGAGAACGGCGAACCGCGCCATCTCAAGGCGATGCTGGAAGCAGCCGCCGAAATCGGAGCACGCTTCCAGCCATGAAGGTTTCCGCAACCTCCGCCCGGCCGCTGCATCTTGCCGGCGTGCTGATCCTGGCCGTCTTCTGGGGACTGAACTGGCCGGCGGTCAAAATCGCGCTCAACGAGATCTCGCCCTGGACATTTCGCGCCATCGGCCTGACGCTCGCCGGCATCGCCCTGGCGATGGCGGCGCTCATCCGCGGCGATAAGCTCTCCGTATCCCGCCGCGAGGTCGCGCCTCTGATCCTCGCCGGCCTCCTGACCATTGCCGGCTTCAACCTGTTCCTCGCCTTTGCCCAGCTCCTCGCCCCCACCTCTAGGGCCGTGATCGTCACCTTCACCATGCCGGTCTGGGCAGTCATCTTCGCCCGGATCTTCCTGGCCGAGCCGCTGAACTGGCAGCGGATGGTCGGCGTTGGACTGGGCCTCGCGGGGCTGGCGGCGCTGGCGTCGCCGCTTGTCGCCTCGGGCGGCTTAAACGTCGGACTCCTTTATGCGCTGTGCGGCGGCGTCTCCTGGGCGCTCGGCAGCGTCGTCACCAAGAAATGGCCCATCGATGCGGCCCCGCTCACCGTGGCCAGTTGGCAGCTGCTCACCGGCGCCGCCTGCGCCATAGGCGGCATGCTGCTGTTCGAAGGCATACCCGTCTATCACGCGCTCGCCGAGAGCACCGTGTTGGCGCTCCTCTATCACGTGGTCGTGGCGCTCGTTATGGCTTACCTGCTGTGGTTCGCGATCCTGCCGCATGTGCCGCTCGGGGTTGCCAGCCTCGGAACGCTGCTGGTACCCGCGATCGGCGTAGGAAGCGCCACGATGCTCTTGGGCGAACGCCCCACGGCTATGGATTATGTCGGCCTGTGCTTGATCACCCTGGCCGCCCTTAGCATTCTGCTGCCGTCAAAGCGCGCACGCCCGGCATGACTGGGCTCACGCTGCCGCCCGATGGAAGATGCGCTCGCCGCCGAGGAAGGTTTCGGCCACGCGCAGCTCCGCCAGACGCTCCGGATCGATGCTGAAGATATCGTCCTCGAGGATGATGAAATCGGCGAGCTTGCCAATGCCGAGATCGCCCTTGAGGTGCTCCTCCTTGCCGCAATAGGCGCCAAGCGTCGTGTAGCATGCGATCGCCTCGTACACCGTGATCGCTTCCGACCGGTCGAGATCGGCGCCGGTGTCGGTCTTGCGGTTCACCAGGGAATAGATCCCCCGCATCGGGTTCGGGTGGCACACCGGTGAGTCGGAGTGCCCCGGCGCGACCACGCCCGCATCGATCATGCTGCGATGCGGCCACATATAGCGCATCGCCTCCGGCCCCCGGTTCCTGCGATAGGCATCGCCCAGGTCATAGGCGAAACCGGTGGCGGAGGAGCAAATCACCGCAAGCCGCTTGAGCCGCTGCAGGATCGGCGGCGTCACATTGCAGCAATGCTCGACCCGCAGGCGGTGGTCGTGGACGGGATGATGGTGGAGCGCATGCTCGAAGGCATCGAGCACGAAATCGATGCCCCGGTCGCCCACCCCGTCGGCGCCCACCAGCAACCCAGCCTTGTGGGCCCGCAGCACCCGCTGCTTGAAGTCCTCCAGCTCATAGAGCAGCATGCCGCGATTGTCGTCGGGCTCGCCCAGCACCTTCTCGCCCACATAGGGCTCGTAATAAGCCGCGGTCCGGCCGCTGGTCGAGCAGTCCGGGCACCATTCGACGCCAGTGAGCCGCACCCATTCATCGCCAAAGCCCGTGCGCCAGCCCGAGCGGATGATCGCCTCGATCAGATCATCCTCGCGGCCGCTGGCCAAAAGCCCCACGCGCATGCGCAGTTCGCCGTTCTCCCGCATCTTCTGGTAGGCGATGATGCCTTGCGTCGAGCACAGGCTGTTATGCACCGAGGTGATGCCGTAGGAGGCGAAATCGTCGAACACCTTCACCAGCCCGCCGGCAAAGTCGTCCGGCGTGAAATCGCGCTGGCAGTAATTGACCACCTCGTGCGCGGCGGTCTCGCGCAATAGGCCGGTGAGCTCGCCGGTCTCGGGGTGCCGGTCGAGGCGGCCGAACGGCGGATCCTGGCTCTCGCGGGTGAAGCCCACGAGCTTGAGGGCGGCGCTGTTGGCAAAGCCCAGGTGCGAGTCGCGGCGGTAGAGGAAGGCAGGCCGCCCGCCGGCTGCGTTGTCGAGTTCTTCCCGCGTAGGATAGCCCCCCAGCCGCAGATCATCATAGCGGAAGCCCACGAACCAATGCCCGGCGGGCTTCCCCTCGGTTGCGCGCCGAACGAAATCGAGCACCTCCGCCTTGCTGGAGAAGCCGGTCGACAGGTCGGTCCAGCGCCCGAGCCGCGCGCCATGCATATCCGGATGGCAATGGCTGTCGATGAACCCGGGCAGCACCGTGCGGCCGCCGCAATCGATCACCTCGGCCTTGGGCGCCAGCGCACGGATCTCCTGCGTGGTGCCGCGGGCCACGATACATCCATCGTGGATCGCAAAGGCCTCCACGAAGGCACCCTCGCGTTCCATGGTGGCGATCTTGCCGTTGATCACAAGACGATCGATCATTGGGCGTTTCCCTTCCGGCGCGCCCCTCGGCGCAGATGTTCTGAGGACGGATTCATCCGGTTTTGGACGAGCGAAGCGGTGAGACCAGGATTTCTAACACAACCCGCCCCGGCGCAAAGCCCGGAATTCTTTCGCCTTCCACACGCGTTGCGAACCTCTCCCCTTGACCGGACCCTGTGACCTCATTCAGGATCACGGACCAATGAGAACAACTGGGGAGCGCGCGATGAAAGCCGGACTGTTTGGCGCAACTGCACTGGCCATCTTGGCTTTGCCGATGGCCGTTTTGCCTGCGAATGCGCAGGAAACCCTTACGATCGCATCCTGGGGCGGCGTCTACCAGAAGGCTCAGCGCGACGCCTGGTTCGACGTGGTGGAGAAGGAGCTCGGCATCAAGATCAAGGAGGACTCGACCTCCGGCATCGCCGATGTCCGCGCCCAGGTCGCATCCGGCAGCCCCACCTGGGACCTCGTCCAGCAGGGTAATTACAGCTGCGCCATCCTCGACAAGGAGGGCAATGTCGAAAAGCTCGATCCCAAGATTCTCGCCATCAAGGGCATTCCCGACAACATGAAGGGCGAAGGCTGGATCGGCAACCTGGTCTATGCGGCAACCCTCGCCTGGAGCGACGAGAAATACCCGGACAAGAAGCCCAGCTCCTGGGCTGACATGTGGGACACCGAGACCTTCCCCGGCGGGCGCAGCATGCGCCGCAGCCCGGTCTACACCCTCGAATCGGCCCTGCTGGCTGACGGCGTGCCCATGGACAAGCTCTATCCGCTCGATACCGAACGGGCATTCAAGAAGCTCGCCGAGATCAAGGACGATGTGGTGGCCTGGTGGACGTCGGGCGCGCAGTCGGCGCAGCTCCTGAAGGACCGCGAAGTCGACATGGTGACCATCTGGAACGGCCGTGCCGAGGCGCTGGCGCAGGAGGGCGAGAAGGTCAGCCTCACCTTCAACCAGCAAATGCTGCTCACCGATTGCTGGGTGATTCCCAAAGGGGCCAAGAACAAGGACCTGGCAATGAAGGCGATCGAGATCATGAGCCGGCCGGAGGTCCAGGCACGCATCGCGCTGTTCATCAATTACGGTCCGGCCAATACGGAGGCGTTCGACACGGGCGTCATCAAGCCCGAGGTCGCCGCCAGGCTGCCCAGCGCACCGGAGAATGCCAAGAAGGGTTTCGTGCTCGACGCGAATTACTGGGCGGACAATCTCGATAAGCTGACCCGAGAATTCGACCTGTTCATTCAGGAATGACAGCCGTGGCCGAAGGCGCTCGCCCTCGGCCCATCAGCACGGTAGCGCGAGTATGAACGTAACAGCGGGCATGCGGCAGCCGGCTACGGCTGCGCCTTCCGGCCGAGTGGCGTCGCTCCCCATCACCATCGAGAACGTGGTGAAGACCTATGGCGGCTTCGCCGCGCTCGACGACATCAGCCTCTCGATCGAGAGCGGCGAGTTCATCACGCTGCTTGGACCCTCCGGCTCGGGCAAAACCACGCTGCTCATGGTGATCGCCGGGTTCGTGCGGCCCGATTCCGGCAGCCTCCGTTTCGGCGACCAGGAGGTGGTGCTGCTGCCGCCGCATAAGCGCGACATCGGCATGGTGTTCCAGAACTATGCGCTGTTCCCGCACATGACCGTTGCCGGGAACCTGGCCTACCCCCTCAAGCTGCGCGGCGTGAGCAGGTCCGAGATCGCCAGGCGGGTGGAGGCGGCCCTCGATCTCGTGCAGCTCAAGGGTTATGGCGACCGCAAGGTCGACCAGCTGTCCGGCGGGCAACGGCAGAGGGTCGCCGTGGCCCGGGCGGTCATTTTCGAGCCGCGCATATTGCTGATGGACGAGCCGCTGTCGGCGCTCGACAAGAATCTGCGCGAGCAGATGCAGCTCGAGCTGCGCAGAATGCATGACCGTCTCGGCCTGACGACGGTCTATGTCACCCACGACCAGCGCGAAGCGCTGACCATGTCCGACCGCATCGCGGTCATCAATCACGGCAAGCTGGTCCAGCTCGACCGCCCCCAGGACCTCTACCAGCGCCCGCGCACCCAGTTCGTAGCCAGCTTCATCGGGGAATCCTTCACGCTTCCGGTCGAGATCCGCAACGGTCAGCCCATGCTGTTCGGCCAGCCGCTGCGCACCCGCGAGCGCCTCGATACGAGCCGACCGCAAGTGCTCGTGCTGCGCCCGGAGAAGCTGAGGGTTCTCACCACCGGGCCTGATGCCGATACCAACACGATCGCTGGAAAGGTCCGCCAGACGGTGTTCCAGGGCGACAGCGTGGTGGCCTATATCAACACGGCCGATGGCCAGGAGATCGCCTTGCGCCGTCCGCATCAGAGCGGAGAGACCCTGCCTGCGGTCGGGGCCGATGTGCGCGTCGGCTTCTCCGTCGACGACACGATCATCGTGCCCAGGGAAGATGATGCCGACGCGAGCGCGGTCGCCCGATGAGCGCTGTCCTGGAAGCGCAATCGCCATCGCCTGCGGCCAAGCGCCAAGGCAAGAATGCCGAAGCCCTGGCACAGCTTGCAAGCCGCGAGCGGCAGTCCCTGCTCGCCCTGACCGTGCCGGCGTTGCTGATCGTGGGCTGCGTCGTGCTCATTCCCATGGGCTGGCTGTTCTGGCTATCCATCGTGGGACAAGACGGACTGACGCTCGACCATTACGAACGCCTCCTGCACCCGTCTTATCGGCTCACCCTCTCCACCACGTTCCAGCTCGCCTTTCTCGTCACCGGCATTTGCCTGGTGCTCGGCTACCCCCTGGCCTATCTCGCTGCGCAGCTCCCGCCGCGCGCGGCAAGCCTCGTGCTGATCTGCGTGCTGTTTCCGTTCTGGACGTCGCTGCTGGTGCGCACCTATGCCTGGCTGGTGCTGCTCCAACGCCGCGGCCTCGTCAATGATTGGCTGCAGGGCATAGGGCTGATCGATGAGCCGCTGCGCCTCGTCCACAACTTCACCGGCACTACCATCGGCATGACCCACATCATGCTGCCCTTCATGGTGCTGCCGCTCTATGCCACGATGAAGACCATCGACGAGGGTTATATGCGGGCGGCGGCCAATCTCGGGGCATCGCCCATCAAGGCTTTCTGGCAGGTGTTCGTGCCGCTGTCCGTGCCCGGCCTGATCGCCGGACTGATCGTGGTGTTCGTGCTCTCTCTCGGCTTCTATGTCACGCCCGCCCTGCTTGGTGGCGGCCGGGTGATGATGTGGGCCATGCAGATCGAGCGCTCCGTTGCCGTCTATTCCGACTGGGGCGCCGCGAGCGCCCTCGGCGTCGTGCTGCTGGTGATCACGCTTGGCATTCTCTGGCTGGTGGCGCGGCTAACCGGCGCCTTCACCATGATCGGGGGCAAGTGATGCTGAACCGGCCGGCAACCTCGACCCAGATCACCCACTTCAGGCGCCTGTGGCTCTATGTCTTCTGCGGGCTGGTCATCCTGTTCCTGATCGCGCCGACCTTGCTCGTGATCCCCATGAGCTTCTCCGGGTCGCGCTATCTCACCTTCCCGCCCGAATCCTGGTCAACCCGCTGGTACCGCGCGTATTTCGACTCGATCGAATGGCGAGACGCCACATGGGTGTCGTTCCAGGCGGCGATCTGGACCACGGTGGTTGCGACCGTATCCGGCACACTCGCCGCCTACGGCCTCTATACCGCCCGTCTTTCGGCTGGCCGCTACGTCCAGGTTCTGCTGGCGCTGCCCATGATGATTCCGGTCATTTTGCTGGCGATCGGCGTCTTCATTTTTTTCGCCCCGCTCGGCCTCAACAACTCCATTCCCGGCCTGGTGCTTGCCCATTCAGCCCTGGCCATTCCCCTTGTGCTGATCTCCGTCACCGCGGGGCTGCACAATTTCGATCTCAACCAGGAGATGGTAGCGCGCAGCATGGGCGCATCCCGCCCCTGGGCGTTCCTGACCGTCACCCTGCCGCAGATCCGCAATTCCGTGATTTCCGGCGCTCTGCTCGCCTTCATCACCTCGCTCGACGAAGTGGTGATCGCGCTGCTCATCGTCGGTGGCGAGAAAGCGACCCTCACCCGGCGCATGTTCCTGGCCTTGCGGGACGAGATCGACCCGACGATTGCAGCCATATCGACCCTGCTGATCGCCGTTTCCATCATCCTTTTGGGGATGACCCAGTTCCTCCAGTCCGGACGCAAGCGCTGAGCCCCGGAGCTCAGCACAACGAGGTGCCCCGATGCTGCATTTCGAGCGAGAAGAATTCGAGACGCGCCTCGCCAACGCGAGGGCGGCCATGCGACGCGAGGGGCTGGATGCCCTGCTGCTCTTCGCCCAGGAGAGCATGTATTACCTCACCGGCTATGACACGTCCGGCTTCGTGTTCTTCCAATGCGCGATCATGACCGCCAATGACGAGCCGCTGACCCTGCTCACCCGCCGGCCCGACTTGGAGCAGGCCCGCCGCACGTCGACCATGGAAGACATCCGCCTGTGGTATGACGCCCCCGGCATGGATCCCTCTCGCGAGCTGATGGCGATCCTGGAAGAGAAAGGCCTGAAAGGCGCCCGCGTCGGCATCGAGATGCGCACCTTCGGGCTCACCGCCGACAATTACGAGCTCGTGCGCCGCCGCCTCAGCAATTGGTGCGAGCTGGTGGACGCCTCGAACCTGGTGCGCCAGCTGCGTGCGGTGAAATCGCCTGCCGAGATCGCCTATGTCCGGCGCGCGGCGGAGCTCGCTGATGCGTCGCTCGTGGCCATGCTGGAGGCATCGCGACCCGGTGCGTTCGAGGGCGAGATTGCCGCGGCCGGAGCCGTGCCGATTCTCGCGGGCGGCGGTGATCCGGCCCCCTCCGGTCCCGTGCTCGGCTCGGGCGACCGCGCCCTGCTCGTGCGTAGCGCCACCGGTTTCCGCACGCTGGACCCGGTTGACCAGCTGACCATCGAGCATGCGGGGAGCTATCGCCGCTATTGCGCCTGCCTCATGCGCACCATCTCCATCGGCCGCGCCAACCCGGTGCAGCAGACGATGTTCGACGTCACCCTGGAGGCGATCACCGCCATGACCGAGGCGGCACGGCCGGGCAACACCATCGGGGCCATCGATGATGCGCACCGCGCGGTCTATGACCGGGCGGGCTACGGGCACGCCCGTATGTCCGCTTGCGGTTATTCCCTTGGCGCGACCTATCGGCCGTCCTGGATGGACGTTCCGCCCATGATCTATTCGGGTAACGAGATGGCCATCGTGCCAGGCATGATCCTGTTCCTGCACGCCATCTTGATCGATGCGCCGCAGAACCTGGCCATGTCCTTAGGCTATACCATCCTGACCCGTGACGGCCCGGCCGAGGTGCTGAGCAAAGTCAAGCCCGAATACGTCGTGCGAACCTGACCTGCCGCAGCCTCAGCGCGCCTCGAGACGGTCGAGCAACCGGAACCACTGAGCCGCAACCGCCATGGCCGGCAGCCTCAGGCCGTGGAACGGCACGGGCCGCATGGGCGTGACCGGCAACGGCAAGCCCTTGTGCGTGCCAGCCAGCACCGCCTCGGCGATCGCCTTGCCCACGGCCGGCGCGATCGCGACGCCGCGGCCGCTGAAGCCGAAGACCGCGATGAGCCCCGGCGAGGGCTCATGCACGCGCAGCCGGCGCCCCGGCGTGATATCCACCTGACCGGCCCACACATGCTGAAAGCCTATTTGGCCAAGCTGCGGGAAACTGCGGCGCATGGTTTCGGCCAGCGCCGTCACATGGGCCTCCGCGATGCTCTCGCCGCCCAGGGAGCCGCGTCCGCCGAACACGAACCGGCCCTGCTCGTTGAAGCGGAAATAGAGCAGAAGCCGCCGATTATCGGACACCACATGGCCCTGCGGCAGAATGGTGCGCTGGATCTCTGCTGGCATGGGCGGCGTGGCGATCTGGATCGATTGCACCGGCAATATGCTGCGCCTCAGCGCCGGGATGAGGTCGGTCGAGTAGGCGCCGGTCGCGACCACCACCTGGCTTGCGAGCACCGCGCCGGATGCGGTTGCGACCCGCCATGACGACCCCTCCCTGGTGATGGCGATGACGGGCGAACCGGTGTGAATGCGCGCCCCCTGCCTCATCCCAGCGGCAGCTAGACCGCGGGCGAAAGACAGCGGGTTGAGCGCGCCGCCACGGGGATCGAGATAGCCCGCCGCATAAATTGGTGCGCCGATCAGGGCAGCCGTCTCTTCCCGGTCGAGCAGGCGCACGGGCAACCCACGCGCCTGCCATTGCCGGGTGCGACTCTCCATGGCCGGAATGCCGCGCATACCGGCGATTCCCAGGATCCAGCCGTTGCGTCGGTAGGCGCAGGCAATGTTGTGCCGGGCAATCAGGTTTTCCACCAGGGTGCCGGCCTCGGCCCCGAGCCTGCTCATGCGTTCGCCCAGATCCTCGCCCAGGCGGGCGATGAGCGTCTCAGGATCGTCCTTGAAGCAGGGGATGACCTGCCCGCCATTACGGCCCGAGGCACCCCAGCCGGGCTCCTGCGCTTCCAGCAGCACGGTATCGACGCCAGCTTCCGCCAGATGGAGGGCGCAGGAGAGACCGCAGAAGCCGCCGCCCACCACGGCGACATCAGCGCGGATCTCGCCGGCAAGGGGCACGGTTGCCGGGGCGGGTTCGGCGGTGGCGGCCCACAGCGAAGAAGCAGCAATCACCATATCAGCGCTCGACGACGGAGGGTGTGGCGGGGAGCTATTGAACCACGCCTCTGCCGGTCAGAGAACACTCTCGATCGACGCCCGGCTCCTCCGGTTCGGCTCAGGCGTGGTCAGGAGGGCCATACCCGCCCCCCGTCGGCGTCTTGATGATGATCGCATCTCCCGCATCCAGCACGGTCTGGTCCGCGCCTTGGAGACGCTCCATCCGCCCCTCCTTGCGGCGCACCAGGTTCTCGCCGCACTCGCCCGGCTCGCCGCCATGGAGCCCGAAGGGGCGCACTCGGCGGTGGCCTGAGAGAATGGCGCAGTCCATGCGGGTGAGGAAGCGGATGGTGCGGGAGGTGCCGTCGCCGGCATTCCACTTGCCCCGCCCGCCAGAGCCGCGCCGGATATGGAAATCCTCCAGCACCACCGGATAGCGCAGCTCCAGCACCTCGGGATCGGTGAGCCGGGAATTGGTCATATGCGTGTGCACCGCATCCGCCCCGTCGAAACCGGGGCCAGCCGGTGCGCCGGAGCAGATGGTCTCGTAATATTGATAGGTCTCGTTGCCGAAGGTCAGGTTGTTCATGGTGCCCTGGGCGGCAGCCATGGCACTCAGCGCGCCGAACAGGCAATTGGTCACCGCCTGGCTCACCTCCACATTGCCGGCAACCACCGCGGCGGGATAGCGGGGCGATAGCATCGACCCCTGCGGGATGATGACGTTGATCGGCCGCAGGCATCCCGCATTCATCGGGATATTGCCTTCCACCATCACCCGGAAGACGTAAAGCACGGCAGCGCGCGTCACCGGCTCGGGCGCGTTGAAATTGTCATCCCGCTGCGGCGAGGTGCCGGTGAAATCCACCGTGGCCTCGCGCCGCTCACGATCGATCGAAATCTTCACCCGGATGACGCAGCCCTGATCCATCTCATACTCGAAGGACGAGTCCTTCAGGCTACTGATCACGCGCCGCACGCTCTCGGCCGCATTGTCCTGCACATGGCCCATATAGGCCTGCACCACGTCGAGGCCGAAATGGTCGATCATCCGGCGCAGCTCGGCCACGCCCTTCTCGTTCGCGGCGATCTGCGCCTTCAGGTCGTTCACGTTCTGCACAAGGTTGCGGACGGGGTATTTCGCACCCATGAGCAGCTCATTGAGCGCCTGTTCCCGGAAGCGGCCGCGATCCACCAGCTTGAAATTGTCGATATAGACCCCTTCCTCCTCGATCGTGGTGGCGCGCGGCGACATGGAGCCCGGCGCGATGCCACCCACATCAGCATGATGGCCGCGCGAGGCCACGAAGAACAGGATCTCGTTGCCGGCCGCGTCGAACACTGGGGTCACGACAGTAATGTCCGGCAGATGTGTCCCGCCATTATAGGGCGCGTTGATAGCATAGACATCGCCGGGCCGGATGTTGCCCTTATGTGCCGCGATCACGCTTTCCACCGACCGGTCCATGGAGCCCAGATGCACCGGCATATGCGGTGCATTGGCCACGAGCTGCCCTTGCGCGTCGAAGACGGCACAGGAGAAATCCAGCCGCTCCTTGATGTTCACGGAATAAGCGGTGTTCTGGAGGGTCACGCCCATCTGCTCGGCAATGGACATGAACAGGTTGTTGAACACCTCCAGCATCACCGGGTCGGCCTCGGTGCCCACCGCCGGCGCGACACGGGCGGCTTCCGTCCGCTGCAGCATCACGTGGTTCTTGCGGCTGATCTCCGCGCGCCAGCCGGGCTCGACGACGATGGTCTGATGCGGCTCGATAATCAGTGCGGGGCCGGCCACCTGTGCACCCGGTCCCAAGTCTTCCCGCATGAACACCGGCGCCTCGTGCCAGGCCCCTTGCGAGAAGAAGCGCGTGTGCACGGCCGGCGAAGGCTGACCAGACACGACCGGCAGATCCGGCTCGTCAGCGACGCCACCGCCGCCCACCGCCTCGACGGAGACCGCATCGATGCTCAGCGCGCGAGTCTCGTCGATGAAGCCGAAACGGGAGCGGTGCGCTGCCTCGAACCGCGCCGTCATGTCGGCAATGCCACCGAAGTCGATCTCGAGAGACGTGTCCGTGCCGGCATAGCGGATATGGGCCCGGTGGTGGATGATGATGTCATCGGCCGGAACGCGCTGATGCAGCAACTCGCCATGCGCCTCGGCGGCGAGCTCGTCCAGAGTGTGGGTGGCAGCCGCAAGCCCGTCCGCATCGAGCGGCACCTCCACCGTGCGCTGGCGCGTCGCGCGGATATCGGCCAGCCCCATGCCATAGGCCGAAAGCAGGCTCGACAAGGGGTGGATCATCACCGTCTTGATGCCGAGCGTATCAGCCACCAGGCAAGCATGCTGGCCGCCGGCGCCACCGAAACATTGCAGCGCATATTCGGTCACGTCATAGCCGCGCTGCACCGAGATCTTCTTGATGGCGTTGGCCATGTTCTCAACCGCGATGCGGATGAAGCCGTCGGCAACGGATTCCGGCGTTGCCCCTTCCCCCACCCGCGCAGCAAGCTCGCCAAAGCCTTGGGCGACGGCCTCGGCATCGAGCGGCTGGTTTCGCTCAGGCCCGAAGATCGCCGGGAAGAACCGCGGATCAAGCTTGCCGACCATGACATTGGCATCGGTCACCGCCAGCGGCCCGCCCCGGCGGTAGCAGCGCGGACCGGGATTGGCGCCGGCGCTGTCCGGCCCGACCTGGAAGCGCGCGCCGTCGAAATGCAGGATTGAGCCGCCCCCGGCCGCCACCGTATGGATCAGCATCATCGGCGCGCGCATGCGCACCCCGGCCACCTCGCTCTCCAGCGTGCGCTCGAACACGCCGTCGAAATGCGACACGTCCGTCGAGGTGCCGCCCATGTCGAAGCCGATGATCTTGTCGAACCCGGCGATGCGGGCGGTCTCCACACAGCCGACCACGCCGCCGGCCGGACCGGACAGGATCGCATCCCGCCCCTGGAACAGGCGCGCATCGGTCAATCCGCCCGACGACATCATGAACATGACTCGGGCGGTGCCTTCGTCATCGCCGCCATCAAGGTCCGACGCCACCTGGTCCACATAGCGGCGCAGCACCGGCGAGAGATAGGCATCCACCACCGTGGTATCGCCGCGGCCCACTAGCTTGATCAGGGGGCTGACTTCGTGCGACGCAGAGACCTGCGTGAAGCCCACCTCGCGCGCCAGAGCCGCCACCGCCTTCTCGTGCGCGGGATAGCGGTAGGCATGCATGAACAGGATGGCGCAGGCGCGGATGCCTTCGGCGAAGATCGCTTCGAGGTCACGGCGGATCGCCTGCAGGTCCAGCGCTCTCTCCACCGTGCCATCCGCCAGCACCCGTTCGCCGACCTCCAGCACGCGCTCATAGAGCTGGTCGGGCTTGATGATCTTCTTGGCGAAGATATCGGGCCGCGCCTGATAGCCAATGCGCAAGGCGTCGCCGAAGCCCTTGGTGACGACGAGCACCGTCCGGTCGCCCTTGCGCTCCAGCAGCGCATTGGTGGCGACCGTGGTCCCCATCTTCACCGTGGCGATCCTTTCCGACGGAATCCGTTCGCTAGGGCCCACACTCATGAGCTCGCGGATGCCCTGTATGGCCGCATCCCGATAGGCTTCCGGGTTATCCGACAACAGCTTGAGCGCTGCGAGGCCGCCATCGGGCCTACGGGCGATGACGTCCGTGAAAGTGCCGCCGCGATCTATCCAGAAGTCCCACTTGCCTGAAGCCATCATTTTTCCATTATGAATGCGGTATGAATGCGAGGCATTTTATCGATAAAGTGCCGACATTTTGTCAATATAGTCAACCAGCATCCATCGACCGCAATCCGGAGACGTCTGACGTGTCGCTTTCCTCACCTGCTCCCGGCCCCATTGTTTCGTCAGCCCATCTGGCCGCAGGGGCCTTGCCCGTGCTCTCGGAATTCGAATTTGGCCTGATCCTCGTCTCGCATGCCTTCCACCGCTGGATGGTGCGGGCCATGGCAGCGGCCGGGCTGCCGGATCTCTCGGCCATCGACGTGCTGGTGCTCCACTCTGTGCAGCACCGCTCCAAGGCGAAACGGCTGGCCGACCTGTGCTTCGTCCTGAATATCGAGGACACCCACGTGGTCAGCTATTCGGTGAAGAAGCTCGAGCGGATGAAGCTCGTGACCAGTCAGCGGCAAGGCAAGGAGAAGTTCATCTCCGCCACGCCCGCGGGGACCAAGGCTTGCGAGCGCTACAAGGCCATCCGCGAGACGCTGTTGGTGCAACCCGTAGCATCACTCGGGCTTGACGAAGCAAGCATGTCGCGCATCGCTGCGCAGATGCGCACCCTTTCCGGCTATTATGATCAAGCCGCTCGCGCAGCCGCATCGCTGTAGGAGTGATGTGCTGAAGCCAACTTCTCGACAACTTATCTACATTTCGCCATCATGAGGCCTGGACGGGGAGCGTTCTCAAACGGGAGGGTTTTCATGACCATCATGCTGAAAGCCGTAAGCCGCCGGACAGTGCTCAAATCGGCGGCCATCGGCGCGGCTGCGTTCGGCCTCAGGCCGGACTTGGCCCTGGCGGCAGGCCAGACGGTGACGCTGGCCGATATCGGTGTTGGCGATCCCAATGGCGACTGGTCGACCTACACCAAGGAAACGGGCAACACCGTCAACGTGGTGTCGATCGGCAACGGCCCGTCGGCAGTTCTCAATCAGCTCATTGCCGGCGGCGGCCGCCAATCCTACGACATCATCAACATTGTCGGCGGCATGCAGAACCCGCTGGTGGAGAACGACCTTATCGTGCCCCTCGATGTGAGCCGGCTCAAGAATTGGCAGAACAATGCCTATATCGCGGAATACTTCAAGCCGGGCTCCAAGGGCTTTGACTTCATCGGCTATGAGGGAACCATCTACGGCGTGCCCACCGTGCTCCAGGGCGACTCCTTCGCCTACCTGCCGGAGAAGACGGGCGGCACGCTCGACAGCTATGGCGCGCTGTTCGACCCCAAGTTCAAGGGCTTCGTCGCCCTTGAGGACAACTACACCACCGCCGGTCAGAAGACGGCGCTTTACCTGAAAAGCGCCGGGCTCACTGAGATCAACGACCCCTCCGACATGAGCAAGGAAGAGATCGCCAAGGTGGTCGATTTCCTCATCGAGAAGAAGAAGGAAGGCCAGTTCCGGGTCATCTGGTCGAGCTTCGAGCAAGCGGTGAACCTGCTCGTCAACCAGGAAGTCTATGTCATGGACTGCTGGGAACCGATGGTGTTCGCGGCCAAAGCAAAGGGGGTGGACGCGGTCTATGCCAAGCCGAAGGAAGGCTACCTGCTCTGGGCCATGGCCGCCTATCTCGTCAAGGGCGACCGTTCGCCCGAGAAGATCGAGGCTTCATACCAGCTGCTCGATTACATGCTGAGCCCGGAATACGGTGCGATGATCACCAGCCTGCGCGGCTACATGACCAATCCGCAGGCGCCGGCCTTCGCCGCCCAGTCGGACAAGTTCGACGAGGCGACCGCCAAGCGGATCGCCGAGATCGATGCAGGCGTGAAAGAAAAATTCGAGGCCGGCGGCACCTGGCAGGCGCGCTGGCCAACAAACATCGAGACCTATGAGGAGGAATGGCAGCGCTTCAAGGCGGCCTGAGGCCTCGAGGTCGAGATGAGCCTTGCCGTGAAGCGCCGCGATCCGGCAGCGCTGGTCCTGCTTGCGGGGCCGGTGCTGCTCTGCGCGCTCGCCATCATCGTGCCGCTCGTGCTGACGCTCGTCGTCAGCTTCTGGGAGCGCAAGATGATCGGCATGCAGCCGGGCTTCACTCTCACCTCCTATGGGCTGTTCTTCGAAGGCGCGCGCTTCTCCGTGCTGAGGCGCAGCTTCTTCGTGGCGATCAGCTCGACCCTGATCATGCTGCTGATCGCCTATGCCGTTGCCTATCTCATCACCTTCCGGCTGAAGCCCAGCCGGACCAGGATCTTCCTGTTCCTGCTCTCCGTACCGTTCCTGGTGAACTATGTGATCAGGACCTTCGCCTGGGCCTATCTGCTCGGGCGCACCGGACCGGTGAACCAGTTCCTGCTCGACCTCGGTGTGATCAACCAGCCGCTCGACTGGCTCCTGTTTTCTGATTTCGCGGTCTATCTCGGCCTGATCGCCGCCTATATGCCCTTCATGGTCTACCCGATCTGGCTGTCGCTGAGCGCGATCGACAAGCGCCTCATCGAGGCCAGCTGGATGCTGGGCGAGGCGCCGCTGCAAACCTTC
The DNA here is from genome assembly GCF_005281615.1 of Rhodoligotrophos defluvii. Lineage (NCBI taxonomy): Bacteria > Pseudomonadati > Pseudomonadota > Alphaproteobacteria > Hyphomicrobiales > Rhodoligotrophaceae > Rhodoligotrophos > Rhodoligotrophos defluvii. Next base: position 199,837 of record NZ_SZZM01000002.1, read on the forward strand.
CTGCGCGTGGTGCTGCCGCTTTCCCTGCCCGGCGTGTTCGCGGCCGCCATTTTCGGGTTCGTCGGCGCCTTCGGCGAGGTCGCCGTCTCGCAGATCCTCGGCGGGGTCGGCTACCAGCTCATGGGCAATGCCATCACCAGCTCGCTGGACGTGCTGAACTATCCCATGGCGGCAGCGATGTCGACGGTGGTGGTCGGCTGCATGCTGATCATGCTGCTCCTGTGGCTCAGGTTCTTCGACCTGCGCCTGTTCCTCGGCAAGGTGCTGGGGCGCTGAGATGAGAGGCAGCCTGCACCTTCTGGTCTGGCTGTGCCTCGCGGCGGTGCTCGTCTTCCTCTATGCGCCCCTCGTGCCGCCGCTGCTGCTGGCCATACGCGACCCGCAGACCGGCGCGGCTACGCTCAACAACTTCGCGGCGATCGGGGCCGACCCGACCCTGGTGAGTGCCATCACCAATTCCGTGCTGCTCGCCGCCATCGTCGGCATCGCCGCCCCCCTGCTCGGGCTTGCGGCAGCCCAGGCGGTACGCAGCTTCGGGCTGCCGCGGCTCATCATCACCATCGTTCTGCTGCCGCTGTTCATCCCCGGCGTGAGCATGGGCGTCTCCACCAGCCTGTTCTTCAGGCTCACCGGCATCGACCCCTCCCTGTTCACCATGGCCGTTGTGCAGACCCTATGGGCGTTGCCGTTTGCCTTTCTCATTATCCTGACGGTGATGTCCGGCTTCGACACGCTTTATCTGGAGGCCGCCTATACGTCCGGTGCCAACCGCCTTCAGGCCTTCCGGGAGGTGGAGCTGCCGCAGATCGCTCCGGGCCTGACCGGGGCTGCGACCTTCTCCGTCATCCTGTCGTTCAACGAGACGGTGCGGACGGCTGTCGTGCAAGGCGGCAACAACACCGTGCAGACCTTCATCTGGTCGCGCTACCAGCAGGTCGGCTTGACCCCGAACATGTACGCCCTGATGAGCCTGATCATCATCGTCACCCTGCTGCTCATCCTCGTTCTGGTGGCGCTCGGCCGCAAGCAGCAGCAAAGCTAGGAGAAGCACTCATGGCCGACATTCTCCTGACCGGCTTTCAGCCCTATGGCGGGCGGCAGCTCAACCCCTCCGCCGAGGTCTTGCGCGCCCTCGGTGGCAGCAGCATCGAAGGCGCGACTGTGCGCACCCTGTTGCTCCCATGCTCATTCACCGCGGCCAAGGATCCGCTGGAGCAGGCCATCGCGACGCACCGGCCCACGGTTGTCCTTTCAACCGGCCTGTGGCCTGGCGAGCCAATGATCCGGCTGGAGCGGGTGGCCGTCAATCGCGCGAGCTTCGAGATCCCCGACAATGACGGCGCGCTCCTTCTCGATGATCCCGTCGACGCCCAGGGGCCGGTCGCCCGCGCCGTCACGCTGCCCGTCGGCCGCATCATCACGGCGCTGCGCCGCAAAGGCATTCCGGCGCGCACCTCCGATACCGCCGGCACCTTCCTCTGCAACGCCACGCTCTATCGCGCGCTGGCCGCCTGCGAGCAGGTGGGCCACGGTGCCCGCTGCGGCTTCCTCCATTTGCCCTATCTGCCGCAGCAGGTGGCGGAGCTGCTGGATGAGCTGAGCCAACAGGGCCAGCTCGAGCTTCACCAGCGGGCGGACCTTGCCTCCATGAGCCTCGACACGATGGTGGAGGCGGTGCGCACCACCTTGGCCGTCTCAGTCGCCGGGGCTTGAGACCTATGCCCGATCAGCCGCTCCTGCATGTCAGCCAGGTTGAAAAGAGCTTCGGCCCGCTGGTCACCGCAGCCGGCGTGGACCTGCAGGTGAGCAACGGCGAGTTCTTCACCATGCTCGGCCCGAGCGGCTCGGGCAAATCCACCGTCCTGCGCATGATCGCGGGGCTGGAGCAGCCGGATGCCGGCCGTATCCTGATCGGCGGCCAGGACGTGACCGAGCTTCCGCCTTGGCGCCGTGAGCTCGGCATGGTGTTCCAGCAATATGCGAACTTCCCCCACATGACGGTCGCACAGAATGTCGGCTATGGCCTGCGGCGCAAACCCATGGACCGCGGCGCCATCGCCAGGCGGGTATCGGAGCTCCTGGAGCTGGTCAATCTGCCGGGCTTCGAGCAACGGTCGGTCACCCGGCTTTCCGGCGGCGAGCAGCAGCGGGTCGCCATCGCTCGGGCGCTGGCGCCGCGGCCGCGGCTGTTGCTGCTGGACGAGCCGTTGTCCGCCCTGGACGAGAAGATCCGCCGGGAGATGCAGGCCCAGCTCAAGGATATCCAGCGCGCCACAGGAACGAGCTTCGTCTATGTCACCCATGACCAGGAAGAGGCGCTGACCATGAGCGACCGGGTGGCCGTGCTCAACCACGGGCACCTGGTGCAGGTTGATGAGCCGCACACGCTGTTCCGGCGCCCCAGGACCAAGTTCGTGGCGGACTTCTTCCGCGGCAGCAATGTGATCACCGGGCAGGTGTCCGACGGTGCCTTTACCTGCGCGGCGTTTCGGCTGCCTGTCTCCGGCACGCAGGCCCGGCTGGCCGAGCCGCCGGCCGTGGCGATCCGTGGCGAGGATATCCGGATCAACGGAACGCCGGGCCCTCAGGATCTCAGCTTTCCCGCCGAACTCGTCCGGATCACCTATCGCGGTGTCTATACCGATTATCAGCTGCGCCTCGCCGATGGTCAGCTGATCACCGCTTCAGCCACCGCGAATCCGGGTGTCGACGTCGGCCAGTCCGTTGAGGTCGCAGTCGCCAAGGAGAGTGTGGTGCTCCTGGAGCCAGAGCCGGTCTGAGCACGGCTTTCCGCGTGCATTGGGCCGGCAATTTCATGAGCTGAACCAGGAACTGGCGCTTCCATACTTCGTTCCGTCCCAAGTTGGCTTTGAATGCACGCGGAAAGGAACGAAGATGTTGCAGAGGGCATCACAGCTCAACGGCTATTCCCTTCGCGCTACTGACGGGGAGATCGGCAGCGTGGATGATCTTCTCATCGATGATCAGTCCTGGACCGTGCGCTGGCTGGTCGTCGATACGGGCACCTGGCTCTCCGGCCGCCGCGTCTTGCTGCCGTCCTCTCATTTGGGGAGGAGCGATCGCGAATTACGGCACATCGCCGTAGACCTGTCGCGGGAGCAAGTCAGGAACAGCCCGGACGTCGACACGCACAGGCCGGTATCGCGCCAGGTCGAAGCGTCAATCTACGGCTATTACGGCTGGAATCCCTATTGGTACGGGATACCGATGGCCTACGGGGCGCCCATGATAGCCGGGGCCGGCCTCGGCTATGGCGAGCTCCCACCATATCCGTTGGAGAGAAGAGAGGCCTCACCTGCCGACAACGCGATCGCCCGGCGCGCCACGGCAGAAGCCGAGAGGCAGCGCGAGGAGGACCAGCATCTGCGCAGCATCGCGGAAGTCACGGATTATTACATCGAGGCGAGCGACGGCGACATCGGTCACGTGGAGGACTTCCTCATTGACGAAGACGCATGGGTGGTCCGCTATGTCATGGTCGATACGAAAAACTGGTGGCCAGGCAAGTTCGTGCTGATTGCGCCGGAGTGGGTGGAGGACATCCGCTGGAGCGAGCAAACGATCCGGGTCCAGCGCACGCGCGAAGACATTAAGAACGCGCCCGAATTCGATCCGTCGCGGCCGGTTGAACGCGATTACGAGGCGCGGCTCTACAACTACTATGGGCTTCCGCCCTATTGGCGGCCAACGGCTTGAGACAAGCCGCCGGCGCTGCCCGTTCGATCGCTCCCATGGAGAGACGGCTGTGCCGGCCCTCACAACACCATCCCGCTTCTGCTGCTTGCGATAAATGTTGAGCCAGAGCTGGATCGCCCCTATTTGCCGAAAGGTGTTGTGAGGGAGCGATCGGATGGGATTGATCATCAATCCGAGAGGAGCAGGCGGATCGGGGAAAACGGAACTGGTCCGCAGAATACTTGAGAAATACGGATGGATCCGCGGGGCATCGTGCAGCAATACTGGAATAGAGCTCATCAATCGACCTGGGCGCGGGCGCCCTTTCGGCTATCATATCCGGCATCCGGGACGCGGGCGGCCGCTTGTCGTCCTTGGCGATTATGAGGTGACGAGCGGCGGGTGCGACACGATCCCGATCGCTCATGGCGGCCTTGAGGAGATCGCGCGGTCCGCTGACGCCTTCGCGACCGCCGGACATGATGTTCTCATCGAAGGATTGGCATTGGGCGCGGACGTCAAATATTCGATGGCTCTGGCGCGTACGCACGACCTGCGCATTATCCGGCTGAGCACGCCGGTCGACCAGTGTGCACGTAATCTCGTCTCACGTCGGCGAATGCGCAGAGATCTGCTCCCGCAGGTTGAACGGACGACGGCGATGGTAGACCGGCATATTGAAGGCGCCTGCCAGCAATTGCGTGCCTATGCGCATATCGAGGTTGCAGCTTTCGAAGACGCTCTCGCGCGCGCACTGTCGCTGCTCGGCATCGGGGCGTTCGAGGCGGCCTGATCACGGGGGCGCGCTATTCGAGATCATCCGCCGCCCAGGCGTATTGATGGAGCCCGCCACGGCCGCTCAAGGCCTGCCCTGCCCTACTTGAGCCCGAGCAGTTCCAAAGTGGATTTGCCCTCCCGGATTTCGGCGAGGAAGATCTCCTCGCGCGCCCTGCGCATTTTCGCTTTTTCGAGGATGGATGAAATGTGGGTTCTCGGGAGACAAATCACCCCATCTCGGTCGCCGACGACCAAGTCTCCCTCTTGGATTGACACGCCGCCGATGAAAACCGATGCGCCGGGCTCCCCCGCATAGCCCTTGGTCGTGCCGCTCAGGCCGACACCACGCGCGAACACCGGGAAGCGCAACTGTTCCAGCGCGGCGGTATCGCGAACACCACCGTTGACGACCACGCCTGCGACCTCGCGTTGTTGTGCCATCGCGGTGAGGATCTCGCCCCAGTAACCGCACGTCGCACCGGCCCCATCAATCACCAGAACGGCGCCTTTGGGTGTCCGATCCATGGCCAAATGAATGGCGAGATTGTCTCCGGACGCACAGCGCACCGGATATGCAGGTCCGGCCAATTGAGCACCGGCCCACATCGCCCGGATGTCCGGCCCCAGCCAAGCCTGCAGCTTGGATGCCTCCAGCAGAGTTGCTGTGCCGAGCTGAAGAACCGCGGCGAGATCCACCTAGGAACCCTTTCTTTGCAGCAGGTGATAGGCGTGGTTCCGACGCGCTTCTCGCAGCGTTGTGCCGGATGAGACTTCGGAAATGATCCGAGCCTCCGTCGCTTCGATCTCCTGCGCCGTTCGCAGCACAGCCTCGGCGCAATCCCAGGGCACCACCACCACCCCGTTGGAATCCCCGAGGATGATATCGTTCGGGCGAACCGGGATATTGCTCAGCTGAACCGTTCCACCGACCTCAGCCAATTCGATCCGATCCTTGCCGGTCCGCATGTATCGCCCCCTGCTGAAGATCGGATACTGATTGTCCAGAGCCAGATCGACATCACGGCACACACCGTCGATGACGGTTCCAGAAAGACCGCGCCGCAAGGCCACTTGGGTCAGGATATCCCCCCACACCGTGCAGTCGATACGGCCACCATTGTCGATCACCACAACCGCCCTCGCGGGGATGTCGTCGATGAAGTCGCCCACAGTGCCCTTTTCGCGAGAGATCGGCCGATAGCGCACAGTGAACGCCGGCCCTGCCATCCTGACCTTGTTGAAAAGCGGAAGAAGCCCGAGGCAACACCCCTCAACGCCGATCCTGTCCATGGCGTCGGACACCGAGGGCGTGGACAGGTTCTTCAAGCCTTCCGATATTGCATGGACGTCCATGGCTCATTCACCTCCCCGTTCCATGATCTTGGCAAATTGCCTGTCATGCATGACTTCGACCACCGATCGGCCCGAGCGTACAGCTTCGATCATCGCCGCCTCGCGCTTTTTCACGCGCTCGGCAATATCGAGAACGTCAGCGATACGGTCTTGGCCGATGAACACGGTCCCACTCGCATCGGCAACGACATAGTCGCCGGAGGAAACCTTCACGCCGGCGAATTCCACGTCGCAGTCAAAATCGGTCTGGACGAGACGGTTACGCGCGCTGACGTGGACGGCACTCCTCCCGAAGACCGGAAAGCGTAGTTCTCTGTTCTCGTCGAGATCGCGGCCCGCGCCATCAATCACCACGCCGCGAATTCCCTTTATGATCGCGGCGTGGGCGATAATCCCGCCCCAACATGAAATGGATTTGTCGCCGGCATTGGCGATCACGAGAACAGTGTCGCTATCCGCCTTTTCGACCGCCGGCGTGATCATGTGCTGCGTTTCCCCGGCGGCCTTTTTATTGTCCACTTGCACCGTGAGAGCCCGCCCGACGATACGCTCACACGGCCACAACGGCAGGATGCCATTCGTGGAACCCGGGAGCCCGAGGAAGTCCAGGGCGTCGGAGATCGCGCACGAATCCATGTATTGCAAGCGAGGCAGCATTCTGGCTTTCCATGTTTGACGCGAAGGTGTTTCGTCTTCAGAACATGCTCGCCGCCACATCGTCCAATTCTCTTTCCGCCACACGCCGATATGCGTTTCGTATCGCACAGTTCGAGGATACTCCTCAGCTCTCGGAGCGTAAAATACGGGATAGGAACTGTTGGGTGCGTTCCGATTCCGGATGGACGAAGAATGATGTCGCATCCCGGTTTTCCATGATCTCTCCGTCGCTCATGAAAACCACGCGATCCGCGACCTTGCTGGCGAACCCCATTTCATGTGTGACGACGATCATCGTCATGCCTTCCTCGGCGAGCAAGATCATGACGTCGAGGACCTCGCTGATCATTTCGGGATCGAGCGCCGATGTCGGCTCGTCAAAGAGCATTGCGACCGGATCCATGGCGAGCGCACGGGCGATTGCAACCCGCTGCTGCTGTCCCCCGGACAGATTCCCGGGATATTTCTGGCCATGGGCAACCATATCCACGCGACGAAGAAGCTCGTGTGCCTTTTCCAAGCTCTCTTGTCTGGTACGGCGCAGTACATTCACCTGCGCCAACACGATGTTTTCGATCGCATTGAGGTGCGGGAACAACTCGAAATGCTGGAACACCATTCCGACGCGAGCGCGCAGTTTCGGAAGTTCGGTTTTCGGATCCCCCACGCTGACGCCGCCCACGATGATTTCGCCCTTCTGAAAGGGCTCGAGGCCGTTCACGCATTTGATCAAGGTTGATTTCCCGGAGCCGGAAGGGCCGCATACAACGACCACCTCGCCTCTCGCGACCTCCAGCGAGCAGTTATTCAGCACACGGAAATTACCGTAGTGCTTCGAAACGTTGCGAATTGAAATCACCGAGATACCCCCCGCTTGGCGGCTGGTAGGCGGAACAGCCTCTACTTCTTTCGTTTTGCCAGCTTCCCGATGTACTGCGAGAAGGCGAAGGACATCGCGAGATAGACAACCGCGACGAAAACGTACATTTCCGGCAAGCGGCCGTCGCGCTGGCCGACCTTGGTCGCGGCGCCGAGAAAATCGGTAAGGGAGAGCACGTAGACGAGCGACGTGTCCTGAAAAAGCACCAGAAGCTGCGTCAACAAGGCTGGAACCATGTTGCGGATGGCCTGCGGCAGGATGATGAGCCGATAGAGCTGCGCGCCATTGAGGCCCAACGCCATGCCTGCATTTCTTTGCCCGTCCGGAATGCCTTGGATGCCGGCTCTGACGATCTCGCAGAAATAGGCCGCCTCGATGAGTATGAACGGGATCAGCGCCGAGAGAAACGCGCCGACCGGCACGGGCCTCGGGAGGCCGAAAATCCATTGGGGAATGAACGGGACAAGGAAATAGAACCAGAATATCAGTAGGATGAGCGGTAGGGACCGCAGCAGGTTGACATATGCCGCTGCAGCATAGGACAGGAGGTGGAAGCGCGACAGACGGGCTATCGCGAGGAGGGTTCCAAGGACGAAGCCTCCAGCGCCAGCAAGGAGTGTCAAAAGCAGCGTGAACCGCATTCCCACCAGGAACAAATATCCGATCGAGTTCCAGATGACTTCAAAATCAAACTCGGAGAACATTTGCCTTCCTTGTAGGATTGGCCGCGCCTTGACGCTTGATCATCCCAGGTATTTGGCAAGCCTGTTCAATGGTTCCCATGATCTTTACAACCGTGAAGTTCATCGCGAGATAGATCAGGCTTGCAACCGTAAACACCTCGAAAATGTGAAACGTGAGCTCCTGAATGAGGCGAGAGCTTGCGGTAAGTTCGACGACTCCGATGGTCAGCGCGATAGCGCTGTTTTTTATGACGCCGATGAACTCACTGGTGAGAGGTGGCACGACGAGACGGAACGCGACCGGCAGCAGCACCAGCCGGTAGGCCTGTCCCCGCGTCAGACCGAGCGCGAGCGCCGCGTTAATCTGGCCGGGAGGGCGGCTCTGAATAGCAGAGCGGAGCAATTCGGCAATCCGCGCCGAGGTATAAAGACCCAGCGCAGCGACCGCCATGATAAACGGCGCTAAAGAAAGCTGCTTTACCCAGGTCGAAGCTTTGCTCGGCAGAAATTCCGGGAAAACAAAGTACCATAAGAACATCTGGACGATGAGCGGAATATTTCTAAACAACTCCACATACGTTGCGGCACCGATACTGAGTATGCGGTTCTCTGCCGTGCGGAGCACACCAACGATAGCGCCCAGCACGAGCGCGATCCCGTAGGAACTCAAGGCAACAGCGGCGGTCCAAAGGGCTCCGTGGAGCAGCACCGCCATGTATGTGTGGGTGCCGTCCGGCGCCAATTCGAACAGGACGCCCCAATCCCAGTTGTAGCTCATCGCAACCCACCACATCCATGCTCGCCGGGAAGCGTTCCGGCGAGCAAGTCTCCCGTTTCGGGCACAACGCTACTTGTAATAGGCTGGATCGGCCGTATCCGAAGGCTGGGCCAGTGCTTTGCGCATGCCGCTGCTAATCGGCAGGTTGAGGACAATGCCACGGGGCGGAATGGGCTCCATGAACCACTTGTTGTAAAGCGATTCCATCTTGCCGGACGTGATGATCTCCAACATGGCGGCATCAACCGCCGCCTTGAACTGCGGATCATCGCGGCGGAGCATGATCGCGTATGGCTCGACCGAAAGCGCCTCCTCCGAAATAATGTAACCATCAGGGTTGCGCGAATTGGCAATGCTGGACGCAGCCAGGATGTCGTCGATCACCATGCCCGCAACGCGATCGGTTTCGAGGAGAAGGAAGGTTTCGGCTATGTCCTTGCCCTGCACGATCTCGAGGTTCAGATTGCGTTCGGCATTCAGCGCCTGCAGCAGACTTATGGTGGTGCTTCCGGCCACCGCAGCCACCCTTTTCCCCGCGAGATCGGCCAGTTGCCTCACGTCGGAATCCTTTTTCGCGGCGACGCGGATCGCGGCAACGAAATGAGTCATGGTGAAGGCGACCTGCTCCTGCCGACGGAGATTGTTGGTTGTGGAGCTGCATTCGAGGTCGATAGTGCCGTTTAGAAGCAGTGGAATACGCGCAGATCCCGCCACAGGAACAGTGGTGATCTTGAGCGGCTCCAGATCGAAGCGCGCCTTGATCTTGTCGGCCACAAGCCGGCACAGCTCATAGGCGTACCCGACGACCTCGCCGTCATCGGTGACATAGGAGAACGGAATGGACGCTTCGCGATGCCCAATAGCAATTGTTCCGGTGTCGGCGATTTTCTTCAGCGTACCCGAAAGTTCTCCAGCATTGGGGGTGGCTGGAAAGACGGCCATAAGTAGCCCGCCAAGAGCCAAACCGCCCAAGATGTTTGGAATTCGTATGGACATAAGCGTCTCCCGTCAGTCCGTTCCTGCACGAAGGGAGCCGATTCTGGGTGTTTCCCCCAATTTTGCTCCTCCCCAGCTCAGCAAAACATATGGACTTGATCCGGTCCAATTCGATCGGCGTGCATCTGTCATATCTGGCGGATATGAAGACTGACAGGATGTGCCAGCCTGATGCCATCTGCCGGAAAGCGTGAATACAGTAAGTCGCCGATAGTATTGGCCAAGCAGCTGCTCCGATAACAGATAATCCTCATTGCGATCACATGCGCAAAGGTGAAGGAGCCAAAATCGGCCCCTTCGTTGCAACGGAAATCACGAGCGACCTCGAGGTCCACATCTTGTCCAGCACCGATCCGCGCCGCCGCCAAATATTTCCGTCATCGTCAAAGCCATTGGGGCCATACTCTCCCGGAATATTGGCCGACGACTATCTCTACATCTCCGGACAAGGCGGTCGGACGATGCAGGAATCGATCGACAAGGTCGCTGCCATCTTGCGCGCCGCAGGTCTGGATGCGCACAATATTGTCTCTACTCAAATCTATCTAAGCGCTGCCGGCGATGCCCCATTGGAGATGCAGGCTTACGATCACTATGTCGGATCGCACCGCCCGGCTCACTTGGCATTTGAGGTTTCGCGAATGCCCCTGGTGTCGGGCGATCCGAGCCAGCCGACAAAGACGGAGCTTCTTGCTGTGGCCTGGACCGGAAAGCCGGCATTTCTGCCGGAAATCGACAATCGCGTTAGCCGGGTTTCGGGTGCCGCCACGATGGACCGCATGTATTTTGCCTTGGACGGTTGGGCTGATCCAACCGCAGAAGGGCTGCGCTCGTTCTTAGGCGACCTTTCGCGGCACCTCACAGAGCATGGAATGGATGTCGACCACCTCGCCTCTCTGACTGTCGTCTACGATGGTTCGTGGGACGATGCCACTGTCCGGGAAGGCTTTGGCAGATTGCTCGATGGAATGGGCGTGGCGGTCAGCTTCCTCCGCGTGAACGCGCTGATCGGCCGTTCGACCATCGCGGTCTCAGCTGTCGCGGCATTGGACAGACAGGCGCTCGATGGCAACCGACCCGGCCTCGACAGCGCGCGGCTCGGCGACACGCTTTTCTGCGGCACATCCCGCGGAACGGGCGCGACGACGGCCGATGCGACGCGCCATTCTCTCGTGCAGCTCGCGAGCAGTGCTTCCGCGCACGGCTTTTCGATCGAGGATGCTGCATTTGTGAACGTCTTTCTCGGTGATCTGACGCAATTTGCGGCGATGAACGAGGTGTACGGAACGTATTTTTCGGAGCCGCCGCCGGCGCGCGCGACCGTCGAGCTCCAAAGGCCCGCCTCTCCGTCCAGCATGATGGCTTCGATGGTTCTCGCACGCAGCCGCTAGATGGATCGAATCTGGCCACCGTCGACACGCAGTATTGCGCCCGTAATGAAGGATGCCGGGCCGCTGCAGAGAAACGCTGCGGCCGCCGCCACTTCGCCGACCGCGCCATAGCGGCCGATTGGGATCTGTGCGGACGACATCCTCCTGATCTCAGAGACATCTAGCCCTCGGCGTTTCGCATTTGCAGCGTCTATCTCGACCACACGCTCCGTTTCGATACGACCTGGCACGATGGTGTTGAGCGTGACGCCGCAGGGAGCGACCTCGTTGGCAACGGTTTTCATCCAGCCAACCAGCGACGGCCTTAGCGCATTGGATATGCCAAGGTTCTCGATGGGCTGAACAATGCCGGATGAAGAAATGTTGAGAACCCTCCCCCATCGCTGATCGACCATGCTCGGCAAGCAAAGATCCACCAACTGAACCAGCCCGAGAAAGAGACGCTCGAACCACCGCATCCATTCCGCGCTCGGCACATTCCTGGCTGGACCCGCGGGAGGTCCTCCGGAATTCAGCACAAGCACATCGGGCGGACCGAAACGCTCGACGACACGCTGGTGAAAACTCGTGGTGGCGTTGATATCTCCGGTGTCCCAGGCAAAGCCCTGTACATGAGCACCAATGCCGGCCGCGGCCGCAGAAGCTGACAAGGATGATCGACTCGTGATCGCGACATGCGCGCCTTCATGGGAAAGGCGCTCCGCGATCGCTCGGCCCATTCCCCGGCTCGCACCGAGTACAAGAGCCCGCTTCCCCGCGAGTTCGAGATCCATTTGGCACTTCCCCATGTTTTCGTCTTTTGGTCGCGATTACGACGACTGGGATCGTCGTTAAGCCGCTGAACAAGTTCCACAATAACGATGATGGCGGCGAGTATGCATCAATATTACACGCGATTCCAAATGAATATGCAACACTACCTTAGATATTACAAAAATAAATATCTGATATTAATTGTATCATCACGCCATTCAGACTCTTAATATGTGCCATTCCCAACGCACTCTCTGACATTCTGGTCGAAATTTTATGGATAATGGCGCGAATAACCTACCGTTGACTTCGCTTCTGGCCGCGACCTGCTTTGAGGCACCGAACACCGTAGAGCGTGCAGCCATCGACGAGCTTGCGAAACAGTGTGTGCTCGATTGGATCGGCGTGTCTCTGGCAGCCATCAAAGAGCCCGCGCCAAAACTCCTGCGCGACGAATTTCTGAAGGAGGGCGTTGGAGAGGAAGCCTCGATCGTCGGCCATCCGCGAAAGGCCCACGCAGCGACGGCAGCCATGCTCAACGCAGCCCTTTCGCATGCATTGGATTATGACGACGTCAACCTGGCCATGCCGGGCCACGCTTCCGTTCCCGTACTGTCGACTGTGCTGGCGCTCGCCGAGAAACGGGGCGCCTCGGGCAGCGATCTGCTGGATGCCTTTGTCGTGGGCTACGAAGCAGTATGCCGCTTGGCACAGCTGGTGGCGCCCGGTCACTACGCACGGGGCTTTCAAGCAACCGCGACTGTTGGATGCCTCGGGGCCGCAGTCGGCGGCGCCTACATCCAACGATTGGATCACGCCCATACGCTGACCGCACTGTCGATTGCCGCGTCCCAGGCAGCAGGCATGAAGTCCGTATTCGGATCGATGAGCAAGATCCTGCAGGTGGCGCGCGCCGCGCAGAACGCAGTGGTTGCAGTGAACCTTGCGCGTCGCGGCCTGACCGGCCGCTCGGATATTCTGGAATGTAGCCAGGGCTTCGCGGCGACACACTCGCCGGACTTCAACCCCGAGGCAGCCCTTCAAAACCCGCGCGGCGGGCTGCACTTGTTCGACAATTTGTTTAAGTACCATGCCGCCTGCTTCGAGACGCACTCGACAATCGACAGCGTGCTCATGCTCATACGCGACGGCCTGTCGCCCGACGAAGTTGAAAGAATGGTCGTTCGCGTCAACCCGGCTTGCGACAAGATTTGCAACATCCAGTCGCCGAGAACCGGCATGGAAGGAAAATTCAGTTTCCGCCTGCTTGCAGCCTTTGCCGCGCTGGGCATCGATACCTCGAGCCCGGAAAGTTATACGGACGAAAACGTCAACAGAAGCGATGTCGTCGAATTACGAGATCGCATCCGCGTGGAGTTCGATGAACGCTTCCCGCTGACATTCGCGCAAGTCACGGCGTTCACCCGCGGCGGGCGCGAATTGTCAGCCAGATCGGATTGCGGCATGCCCGAAACCGATGTGATGCAGCAAGGCGAGCGGGTAATCTCCAAATTTCACATGCTCGTCGAACCGATATTGGGACCCGCTCGAACGAGAGAAATCGTCTCCTGCGTAGGCCGGCTGGAGAGGTTGGGCGAGGTCCGCGAGCTCTGCGCGACCTTTTCGGGAACATCGGCGGCCGTTTGGTGACGGCTAGTGGAAACGCTCGCTGGGACATCTCCTATTATGGATGAAGATCGTCGCAAAATCCTGTCGTCGCTTTCGACGGCCACCATAACCACGCTCCTGTTGAAAAGTGGCGTGCGCAGAACGTGGATGAAGGGTCCTAGACGGCTGCGGCCAGGTAATCGGCTGGTCGGACCAGCCTTCACCCTCCGCTTCATCCCCGGCCGAGAGGATTTGGCGAACCCGGCGGCCTGGACTTCGCCAAGCTCGAGCCGCGCCGCAATCGAGCGCGTCGAACCCGGCAGTGTCGCGGTTGTCGCTGCCGGCGGCATTGATGACTGCGGAATTCTTGGCGACATCTTGTGCGCCCGGTTGAGGCTGCGGGGGGTTGCAGGCCTCGTCAGCGATGGGCCGGTTCGTGATGCGGCCGGCGTGATCGCGACAGGCCTGCCCGTCTGGGCCCGAGGTGCAGCAGCACCACCCTCGATCGCTGGATTGACATTCGTCGGGTGCCAAGAGCCGGTGGGGTGCGGCGGCGTTGCGGTGCTTCCCGGGGACATCATCGTAGCAGACGACGACGGCGCGGTGGTCATCCCGAAAGAGCTCGTGGACGAGATCATCAAGGATGGGCCTGCGCAGGAGGAACTCGAGGCATGGATTCTGAAGGAGGTCGAGGAGGGTCAGCCCCTCCCCGGTCTTTACCCGCCCGACGAGGCGGCCAAGGCCAGATTTGCAGCGCGAACTCCGCCTACGGCGTCTGCAAGCAACGGCGCTCCCTCGGGATGAGCCGTAACAGCATGCACCTGCGCTTTGATCGCGGCGATGAGCTTGCCTAGCCCGCTGGCCTGCGGCCGGTTTCGCGATGTCGCAAGAACAATGTGACGGGTGACTGGCGGATCGGCGATCGGGAGGGCGAATATCTGATGCGATGCGATCTGGCGGGCGACGCTCGCAGCCGGCAGGACCGATCCGGCAATCCCGCTTTCGACGAACTGAACGATCGAAGAGAATGAATCGACCTCGAACTGGATATCGAGCCGCAGGTGCCTTGCGTTCGCGACCTCTTCGAGCAGAACGCGTAGAGCGTGAGGCCGGGCCGGCAGCACGAGCGGCTGCCGGCAGAGCGTCTCGAAGCAAATCTCTGACTTGGCCTGCCATTTGGAGGCGGCCGTCACAAAACACAGGCGTTCGTAGAACAGCGGCTCGGCGGAAAACTGGTCGGCAGCCCTTGGGCGATACATGATCGCGACATCCGCCTCGCCGCGGGACAGCTTGTCAACCAGGCTGGTTGTGAAGCCCTCGATAAGGCGCAGCCTGATGCCGGGGAACTCCGAGAGCAGCGCCGTCGTGAGCGGCAGGGTCAGAACTGCGCTCAAAGTTGGCGGCAGTCCGATAACGGCATTGCGGACGCCACTACCGAGATGAGAGATCAGCTCTGCCGCATATGAAAGGTCAGAGAGGATGGCGCGAGCGCGGCCAAGCAAGGCCTCGCCCGCTTCCGTCAGGATGAGACCCCGGCCGTTCCGATAGAACAACGCGGCTCCAAGTTCGTCCTCGAGCAGACGAAGCTGACGGCTAAGCGAGGGTTGGGTCAGCGAGAGCGACAGCGCAGCGCGTGACAACGACCCGCTCTCGGCAATTCTCACGAACAAGGCGAGCTGATCTGAGGTCATGGCATACCGGCCTCCGCGGCCCGCCCCCTCTCGGCAGTTCGGGTCTGCCTGTGTCGATTTCTATTGCCACGATACGGTAAGCATGCAGCAAGATCCGCAAAAATATATTTATCCTCGCTCATTGATATGTTAATCGTATGAACAATCAACGATCGAGACATCATGGACTTTCGCGACGTAAGGCGGCTGACCTATTTCGTGGCTGTTGCCGAAGAGCTGCATTTCGGACGGGCCGCAGCACGATTGGGCATGGCCCAGCCACCTCTGAGCCAGCAGATCCAGGACCTCGAAGCCCGATTGCAAGTCAAGCTGTTCGAGCGCAACCGCCGTGCCGTGACGCTGACGCCGACGGGCGAGCTCCTCCTGCGAGAAGCACGTCGAGTCCTGTCGGATATCGAAAGGCTCCAGGTCATCGCGCGCCGAGCGAAGGACGGTATGCGTAACGTGCTGCGGATCGGATGCATCACATCTGCACTGTTCGATCCTTTGCCGCGTCTCCTCGCGGCCGCAAAGGAGCGAGATCCGGAATTCGAGGTCCTCATACGAGAAGTCAATACGGCCCATGCCCAGGACATGCTTCGGCGCCGGGAGATTGACATCGCACTCATTCGGATTATGCGGACTGAGAAGGATCTCACCGTCCTTCCGCTTACGTCCGACCATTTGGTTGCCGCGGTTCCACATCGCCACCGGCTTGCACGGGAGAGGCAAATCCATATAACGCGACTTGCGGACGAAGAGATGATCTTCGCATCCCGCCATGTGAATCCTGAACTCTACGATGCGATCATCTCGGGCTGTATCCGGAACGGCTTTAGCCCTTTGATCAAGCATGAGGCCGTCTCGATCATCTCGCAGATAGGCTTTGTCGCATGCGGCCTCGGCGTGGCGATCGTACCAAAGACATCTTCGCGGCTGCGCGTCGGCAATGTGAAATTCATCGAGCTGGACGAGCAGATCCGGATCAACGAAATCTCGCTCGTGTTTCGTAATGATCCGGGATCAGAGCGACTGAAGAATCTCCTGATATGACGATCTTCGTCTTTCAGCCAGGCGAACAAAATATTGTTCCGAAGACCGCGGCAGCCGGTATATGGCCTGGTTTTTAGGAGGGCAACGGATGATAAACAAGGACGCGATCGCGCCGCGCCCGTGGGGCTCCAACTGCTTCAGCTGGGACCTGGTGGACCGGCCTGACATGCTTGTCGTTCAAGAGGCGATGCCCCCAGGAACATCCGAGCTGCGCCACTTTCATACCAAGGCGCGGCAATTCTTCTTCGTCCTTTCGGGAGAGCTGACGATCGAGGTGGAGGGCGAAAGAACCAAACTGGCGGTTCACGACGGCATCGAGATCGTGCCAGGCCGGTCTCATCAGGTCCTCAACGAATCCGATCGGGAGGCAACATTTCTTGCAATAGCATGCCCCACGACGAAGGGAGATCGCACATTGAGCCCCCGGTGAAGCGGCGGACGCCGGCGCGAAGGCTCGTGTGAAGGAAACGCATCATGTTTGATTAGACGCCAGGTCTCACAACTGAGCTCTCAAGCTTCCGACCTGGCCAGCAGGTAAATTCGTTCGCTCGGAAACTCCATTTCCGGATAGGGCGGCCGGATGAGCGTGGAGTCGATGGTGAAGCCGGCCTCCTTCAGCATCTCAGACAATTGTGCCGGCGAGAAGAAGTAGCCTGTCAGCGAGACTGGCTTGCCGAACCACTCGTCCACCTGCGTAGCACCGTCGCCGACGTGAAATGCGACGAGCAAGAGGCCATCCGGTTGCAAATTTCGCCTGAACCGGTGGAAGGCCTCCTGAAGATCGGACGGAGGCAGATGAATGAGCGAATAGAAGGCCACGATCCCAGCTGGCGCTTTCGGCCTTTCGCCGAGATCCGCAAAGCCGCCCACGGAAAAGGCGACTTGGGGGTGAGCCCGGCGTGCTTCCGCAATCATGGCCGCCGAAATGTCGATACCTTCCACCTCCACGCCGGCATCATGCAAGTACCGCGTCACGTCGCCTGGCCCGCAGCCGATGTCAAACACTGGGCCGCGGCGGCCGAGCCGCTGAACAAACTGGTGGAGAAATGCCAAATCGAGCGGCTTGCGGTCCACGCCGGCGACACTTGCAGCATACGCCTGGGCGACTGCGTCATAGCTGTCCGCCACGCGTCGATCCCGTTCTGCACTCTCCATTGGCGGCATATCACCGGATGTCATGCTGGCCCGTTGCGACTTTTGCGAGATCAAGCAAATGCACTTCCCCGATCGTCGTAGTCTGCTCGGCCGTGAGGAGGTCCGCAGCGAGAATCCTGGACACGGTCTCCTGGTAAGTCGGCGAGGTATCAAGTGCTTTCACGGCGTCCAGGTCTTCCCAGAACGTCATAACGAGGCCTGTCTCGTCATCACGGCTCATCACGCAGCCGAGAAATCCCTTTTGCTTGCAGAACATGGGCAGGGAAATCTCTCGCGCAAACGTCTCGTATGCGTCACCGCGTCCAGGTTTCAATCCTGTCTTCCAGAGTCGCCCGATCATTAGGAGCCTCATTTGGTTGAGAGCGGAGTCGAACTTGGCCTCGTACGCAGATAACGTGAACCCGGATAGGTATAAGGGCATATTCGCCGGTCGCCTTTGTCAAGCACCTGAATTGAGGATCTTGAACTTCAAGCTGCTTCAAGCGGTAGACGAGCGTCAGTGCTCAAGTAGGGAAGACGATCCATGTTCATGGAACTAGGCGCAAAAGCGGAAAAGTTGCCCCGGGAGGCAGTAACAGCGGGCTGCTTTCTCGGTTTCCCTTGGGGGTGGAGCCTGAATGCACGATTGCGCTCACCAGAACCTTGCCGCTTTCCCTGGACACACTCTAGGTTGTCTCCATCGCATATGCGCCGCTGCATGGGCGGGAACGCGGAGACAGCTATCCGTGTCGGTGGCCGTTACCGCATGCAGATCCGATCCGAGCGAGTTCCTGAAACACCCTGCGGCGCCCGGAAAACGGCAGCACGGGAGCTCATGCGCACCACTGGCCGGGACAGCGAGGGCCCTGAAGGCCCGAACCGGTGCGGCCGGCCTCGACCGAATGGCTCGACAGGCTAAAGCATTTTCGAGCGAGGTGGACACCGGTTCGCGTGAAGAAAATGCGACCAAGCAAGGACCTAGCGCGGATCCGCGATTCGCAGAAAAGCGGAACGCGCTAGAAACCACCCTGCGGCCCGAAACAGACAAGGGAGCAAGACAATGATCCGTTGCAACCTATCTTCGGTATTGGTGCACGACCAACAGAAGGCCGAGGACTTCTATGTCGGCAAGCTGGGCTTCGTGAAAAAGCAGGATTTTCCGGCCGACGGAGCGCGATGGCTGACGGTGATCGCGGCGGATGGCTCGGGGGTCGAGTTGCTGCTGGAACCCTCCGGCTATGAGTTCTCGCGCGCCTACCAGAAGGCGCTCTACGACAATGGCATCCCCTTCACCTCGCTCGGCTGCGACAACGTTCAGGCGGAATATGAACGGCTTACGAAGCTAGGCGTGCAATTCCGGAGAGAGCCCCAGAAGCATGGGGATTACCCCACCACCGCCATACTCGAGGATGGCTGCGGAAACCTGATCATGCTGCACGAGTCCACTGAGTAAGGCCGTGACGCTTCACGGCCATTGAACCAACGGTCCCATAGAGCGCGTCATCCGTCCGGGTACGTCCATGTGCTGGAGACGGCGATTTCAGCCTCTATGGGACGGCAAAGCTGCGGCGTCTGCTCATTACGCGTTCGCGGCAGCCTTTTTCATGGTCCGGGTCACCTTATAAGAGCGTTGATCAGGGCGCGGCCGAGCCTCGATTTAATCCTCGCTCTAAGACTTTCCAGATTTGCCGCAAAGCCAATCGCCGATCTGGTTGTGACCGTTCCGTCGGCGCGAGGTATTTTGAGTATTTGCTCCGCGTTTCCATGTGCCAGCTTTTCTCTATCCGCGGCCGATAGATTTACGCTGCGTAGGAAATCGACCCCTTCGATATTGTCGCGGAACGGATCATCAACAGCAAATAGGATATTGTCGATATTGATATAGGCCTTTGCGCATTCGAATACGGGCTGATCAAAAACCCCACTCGTCGTGATGAACACGTTCCGTGACATATAGTAATTCAAACTCCTTTCCATACCGGCGCTGGATGGCGCGATATGCGCGGCCCGAGCCGCTTCCGCTCTAATGAGCCACTCGCCAAAGGTGAGGGCTTGGGCCAGACGCGCCATGGTGTAGGGTATTAATTCACCCATATGCCCGACAATGATCTTTAACTTTGGATGACGATCAAATACGCCCGAAACAATCATCCTCAGCAGGTGCGTACCGGTTTCTACGAGAAACCCCCAGGCCGGGATGAGAGCGGGATAGTTTTCATAATAAGCGTCAATGACAGGTGGGGGAGGATCAGTCGGGTGAATGTATATCGGAACATCAAGCGCTTCGGCCCGGCTGAGCAGGACTGAGAAGGAGCGGTCATCGAGATACTTCCCGTTGGTGTGCCCATTGACAAGGGCACCCTTGAATTGATGCTGCCTAACAGTTCGTTCAAGCTCGTCGGCGGCATCCGGTGGCGATTGCGTAGGCAGCATCGCAAAGCCGGCAAACCGCTCGGGATAGGCCCTCACTATTTCGCCCAACCAATCATTGACCTCTCGGCATAGAGCCACCGACAACCCTGCATCAGTGAGCGCTTGGACGCCGGGCTGCACATGGGAAAGCACTTGCAGGTCAATCCCTGCCGCGTCCATACGACGGATGCGCTCCGGTCCCACATCCATGAGCCTGGGCTTGACCAATCTGAACCGCTGCTGGAGCCAATCCGGATAGTGCTCCCAAACCTTGGGGTGCAAAAATGCTTCCTCCAGAGCAATAATCCGTGCGGCGGGTTTGCCGTTGATGAGCATCATCGCACCTTTCGATGGCGCCTTGGTGAGACCGCGCAGTAGCTTGGATGTTCTGCGTGCGATCTAGGGTCCACGCGTCGATACGACGAAAATAGACATTGCAGCCGTGACTGGTGAAACAACTTACAGCGACTCAGGTAGCGGGAGAAACGCTGGGAACGGTCTGGGCAACAATTTACAATAGTCTAGGCCGCAGTACGGTCGATTTGAGAGAAAGCCCTCCAGCGCTCACGAGGCTCGCAGCCATTCCCAGGCCTCGGCCAGCTGATAAGATTTGAAGAGGCGCAGCTCGCCCTTCACCACGAGGCTCGCGAGCCGAACACACCACTCCTCCCAAGCGGGCGCGCCGACGATCGCCACCCTTTCAAATCTGCTTCTGAATTTGAAATCAAGCTCCGTGTTCGCCCAAGCAGCGTGGAGGTCCCAGCCGCGAAAATCCTCGTCCATATAGAACAGGACGCGAAGCGTTCCGTAGCGCTGAATCAGGCCTTCCAACCAGGAGACGAGCACGTCGCTGTAGTCTCCACCTGTCAGCTTGCCGGTTGCCCTGATCCCGACAATATCTCCGTTGCTTTCCTTCATGAAATCGATCATCGAAACCTGCTCTTATTAGATCTTGCCGCAACGCTGCAGGACGCTGACCTTTCCGCCAAAGCTCTTCTTCCGCTTCACAGGTGTGAGGCTGTGGCTTATCTACCCCTTCAAGCACCTTGAAGTTCAAGACGACTGGCTGGAAATTTTTTCATGGCCCTGAGGATAGGCGAGTTGGCGCGGATCACCGGCACGACGACGCCGACCATCCGGTATTACGAAGCAATCGGACTTCTGCCGCCGGCGCATCGCGCGTTCGGCGGACAGCGCACCTACGGCCGAGACGACGTGAGGAAGCTGGCATTCATCCGCCGTTGTCGAGAATTCGGCTTTCCGATCGCGCAGGTTCGCGATCTCGTCTCGCTTATGGACGACCAGGAACGATCATGTCGCGAGGCGCGCACCATAGCGGAAGCACATCTGGCAAACCTTCGCAGCAAGCTCGCCGAGATACAGGCGTTGGAGCGCAGTATTCTGGAACTCATAGAAAGCTCCGACAGGCTCTGCCGCTATGGGCCTGGGGCCAATTGTGGCGTCCTCCAGCAATTGGCCGAACCCGAAGATCCTGAGTGGCAATAATCGACGGAGGCAGTGGTCTCCAACGGAAGACTGCCAATGGAGATCTGGCCACGGGCTACAACCGGCACTACCTCGTCTCAGCGCGCGTCTTCGATCCACAGACCAGATCGACCGCAGACCGCGCGATATCGTCGAGCACCTCTCGCGACTGTCCCGCGCGTGCGCGGACCGCAAGCGAATGCATGACAACTGAGAGGAATCGCGACAATGCGACCGTATCCGTTTGCCGCTCGAGTTCTCCGCGCTCGACCGCGATTTGCAGTCTGTTTTCGATGACGCCCTCGAAAGCATCCAAGCTGCCGGACAGAATCGCTCGAATTTCCGGGTGGTTTACGGCCTCCACCGTGGCCGTGCCGATCAGAAAACAGCCGCGCGCCGAGCGCTCACCGGCGAGATAGGTATCGAGTGATCTGGAATAGACCAGATGAAGCCCCTCTTTCAGCGGTCGATCGGGGCTGAGAGCATCGCGCAGCGCCCCCAGACTCTCGTCCCTGTATCGCTCCAGCGTCTTGAGATAGAGCGCCTCCTTGTCGCCGAATGCACCATAGAGGCTAGGCCGATTCATCGATGTGGCGGCGCTGATATCGTCGAGAGATGTTGAGCTGAACCCGCCGTCCCAGAAGACGCACCTCGCCTGCTGGAGCGCTTGATCAGGATCATAGGCGCGCGGTCGCCCGGTTTTCTTGGGGAGTTTCGACATTTGTACTGGTTCGAACAAAATCCGTTGACGCGATCCATTTTATGCGGAATAGTACAAAAGTCCACCTAAGATCTGGTCGCGGTCATCTGACGAGCTGTGGTGACCAGGCCTTGTGGCAAAGATGGAGGTTGCCCGTGAAACTCTATATGCATCCAGGGGCCTGTTCGCTGTCCCCCCACATCGTTTGCAGGGAACTCGGCATCCCGATCGAGCTCATCAATGTGGACCGCGCCACCCACCGGACCAGCGACGGCGAGGATTTCATTCGCATTAACGCAAACGGCTATGTTCCCGTCCTCATGCTGGACAATGGAGAGAAACTGACCGAGGGACCGGCGATCGTGCAGTACCTTGCCGAGCTGCATCCGGAGGGCGGCTTGCTGCCGAGCTCTGGCACGATAGAACGCGCACGGGTCCAATCCTGGCTGAACTTCATCACCTCCGAACTCCACAAGCCGATGGCCATGCTCATGATGCCGCCCTACGCGCCGGCAAAGGCGGCGCTACTCGATCACGTATCGAAGCGGCTCACCTGGCTGAGCAAGCACATGAAGACTCCGTATGTCACCGGCGAAGCATTCACGGTGGTCGACGCTTACCTCTTCGTCTGCCTCAACTGGTCTCCCTGGAACAGTGTTGAGCTTGCGAGATGGCCGGGCCTTCAAGCCTTCATGAAGAGCGTCGGGCAGCGACCGAAAGTTCAAGAGGCGCTCGCTGCCGAGGGCCTCGGACCCTACGGAGATAGCGGCATCTTCTACGCTCCCGTTGCGCGCTCAGAGCAATAGCCGAAGCTGTCTCGCCGATCATGCGACTGATGGATACCGAAACGATATCGCACAGGATCGCATGCAGCAGAAGCTTCGGGAACTGAGGTCGGAAAAAAGTTTGCGGCGCATGTCACACAGGGGGCTTGTGTTTCGTCATGTCATCGCAACCCGCACTATGGAGGAACAGCAATGACCGCCCCGCCCCAACCCGCTCGCCCGCTGCGGTGTGGTCAAGCCACTGATCGGATCACTCTGCTCATCGGCGCGATCAACGCCTTCCGCCGTCTCAATGTCGGGCTCCAAGTCAGACGTGCCGGATCCAGCATCCGGAAGGCGGCGTGATGGTCCCGCAGCCGAACCAGGACGCGGCGGACTCTTTTGATCCGCTGCGTCCGAAATTGACCCGCATTGCCTACCGCATGCTGGGATCGATGGCCGAAGCCGAGGACGTGGTGCAGGATGCCTTCCTGCGCTGGCTCGATGCCGACCGCAGCGCGGTGCGTCAGCCGGAAGCCTTCCTGCGCCGTATCGTCACCCGACTGTGCCTCGACGTGCTGAAATCAGCACGTCGGCAGCGCGAGACCTATATCGGACCTTGGCTGCCCGAGCCTGTTGTGGAGACGGAGCCGGACGAGTTGGACGACGTGACACTGCCGCTGATGATGGCGCTGGAGCGGCTATCGCCGCTTGAACGCGCCGCGTTTCTTCTGCACGACGTGTTCGGCCTCGGGTTCGACGAGGTCGCCGAGACCATCGAACGCGATGCCGCCACCTGCCGTCAGCTCGCCAGCCGCGCGCGCACGCATGTTCGGGCGGGCCGGCCGCGCTTTCCCGTCTCGAAGGAGCGAGGTTTCGAGATCGCCAAGGCTTTTTTTGCAGCATCCCGTGGCGGTGACACCGAGGCCCTTCGGTCGCTGCTTGCCGCGGATGTGACGATTTACTCCGATGGCGGGGGAAAGCGTCCCGCTGCCAGAGCACCGATCGTTGGCATCGAGGAGGCTGTGCAGGTCCATGCTTCGCTCGCGCGGATGTTCGCGCGGAGCATGTCGCAGCTCGTCAGCTTTGAGACGATCAACGGCTTGCCCGGCTTCGTTACGATCGAGGGCGATGGCCTTCCGCAGACCACCGCCCTAGAAATCGTCGACGGCAAGATCATCGCGATCTACATCATGCGCAATCCGGACAAGCTGCGTCACCTTGCGGAAGGAAGCGTTCATTGATGGCTCGGGACGGGCTCTCTCAGCTCCCTGGCAAAAGGCGCTTCTCGTATCGCCAGACTTCGAGCTCGACCACGCCGTCGGGTGTAGGCAATCGGCTGACCACCACGCCCGACCGGCACCACCCGCTTTTCTCATAGAATCGGGCAGCACGCTCGTTGCCGATGGCGCATGCGAGCCAGGCAGTTTCGACCCCGATCTGGCGAAGGCGGGCTTCGGCGTGGGCGATCAGGGTTGAAGCGATGCCTGATCCGCGGGCTTCGCTCCCCACATAAAGCTGATTGAGCTCGTCGCCCTTGAGCAGGTAGAAGCCCAGCGGTGCACCCGCCGGGCCGATCACGGCTGCATCCGCCCGCTCCGCACGCAACGCGCAGTGAAGCTTTCAAGTGTACGATGTCTCGTAAGCTCTTGCGGCAGTCGGTCGGCGTGCGCGTCCTTCCAGCCATCGAACCAAAGCCTGGCAAGCTCGCCCATCTCTGCATCCATGACGGGCCGAGGCGCGGCGGCGCGTGCCGCAAGCTTTCGGGGCGCAAGCCTGAGGTAACTTGCCTCTATGAGCGTCGAGACTTCCCTCCAATCCGTATCCTCATCGAGCACCAGTCCGGCGATATCCGGCCACCAACGAGGACGGAAGAATGGAGGACGCTCAAAATAGTCCGGATCTATCTCGACCCGCGAGGAGCGGAAGGTCAGGACGCATCCCCGACCCTCTATCCCCGTGGCGCGCGCGTAAGCCGGCGGCCATCCCCGGTCGATCATGAGCACATGGGCGAAATTCTTTCCACGAACCGTCCAGCGCGTGCCGGCCCACGCAGATTCTTCGACAGCCTCCGGGAGCGCCAGGCATCGCCAGCGTAGCTCGTCAAGCCATCTGTCGGGAACCGAACCGCGATCGTTGCTCATTGCAGCCCTACCGGTAGTCGAAGGCCATCGCGCTCATCTCTCTGCCAGTTAGTCAACCATAGGCGCTATGGAGTGCGTCTGCTTCAGGCATCGCAGCGCGAAGGTTGACCGCGAATGGCGGATGCCGGGCACCCTGTACAGCTTCTTGCGCAGGAACTCTTCGTAGCCGGCGGTGCCGTTGACGGCCACCTTTATGAAATAATCGTATTCCCCGGTCGTCAGATAGACCTCGAGCACTTCCGGCATTGCCGCCATTGCGCGCCCGAAGCTTTCCAGGATCTCGTCGTCGTGGCGGTCCAGCGTGACCTCTATGATGACCGTCTCCGTCGCGCCAAGCAGCCGCTGGTTCAGCAGGGTAACATAGCCGGTGATATAGCCATCCTGCTCCAGCCGGCGGATTCTCTGCCAGCACGGGCTGGGGGAGAGCCCCACCATCTCGGCCACCTGGCTGTTGGAAAGCCGCGCATTCCCGAGCAGCACCCGCAGAATCTTGCGGTCGATGCGATCCAGCGGTTTGACCATGCGAAGACTCTTCAGAACGATTCTTCTGCAATTATCGCGTTCTGCAGATGAGTTGTCTACTCTCGCGCCTGTTCACGGTCAAAAACGAAAGCCGCTTCCATGCACCTTCCGATAAGTTTCCTACATGGAAGCCGACAGCCAGTTCATACGATTCACCTCGTGCGATCCGCTCAATCACTTGGCCAGAGTGCTGGGCATTGTGCAGCGGATGGGCTTCCTTCTGCAGTCCATGTCGGTCCGCCCCGCCGCCCAAGAGCGGTCAAGCGTAGTGCTGCTCTACCGGCCTGTGGGCACCCTCACCGCCGACACTTTCGTCGCTCGCGTGTCAGTGCTGCCTGGCATCGAAGATCTGTCCCATGGGAGCGAAAGTGAAGTGTGTTAGAATTGGGCAGATAGCGAAAGCGGCAGATATGCATTTCACCCGTCCCGTATGCGGCTCTTCGTTCACGCTTGCCATGCGAAACTCCGTACGTCCTGACCACCGACTTCACGTCCTCGTCGTGAAGGCTTGCGATGACTGAAGAAACATCTGTGCGGTTGCAACTGAGCATCCCGGAGCCTGAATTCCGGCCGGGCGATACGCCGGACTTCTCCCGCGTTCCAATCCCCCAGGCGGGCGCCGTTCGCCGTCCGCCTGTGGACGTAAACCCCGAGGACATCAGAGACCTCGCCTTCACCATCATCCGCGTTCTCGACCGGAAAGGCGAGGCTGTGGGTCCGTGGGCGGAAGACCTGACGCCTGATGAGCTGCGCAAGGGCCTGCGGGACATGCTGACCCTGCGCGCCTATGACGCCCGCATGCTGATGGCGCAGCGCCAGGGCAAGACCTCCTTCTATATGCAGCATCTCGGGGAAGAGGCCGTGAGCTGCGGCTTCCAGCCCGAGCTGAAGCCGGGCGATATGAATTTTCCCACCTATCGGCAGGCCGGCCTCCTGATTGCAAGCGGCTATCCGCTCGTGAAGATGATGTGCCAGGTCTACTCCAATGCGGGCGATCCGGCGCACGGGCGGCAGCTGCCGGTTTTCTATTCCTCCCGCGAGCACGGATTTTTCTCCATATCCGGCAACCTCGCCACGCAGTACACGCAAGCCGTCGGATGGGCGATGGCGTCCGCCATCATGGGCGACCGGAAGATCGCCGCGGGATGGATCGGCGAAGGCGCGACTGCGGAGAACGATTTCCACGCCGCGCTGGTGTTCGCCTCGACCTACAAGGCGCCCGTCGTTCTCAATATCGTCAATAACCAGTGGGCGATCTCGACCTTCCAGGGCATCGCGCGCGGCGGCTCTGGAACCTTTGCCGCCCGCGGGCACGGCTTCGGCATCCCTGCCCTGCGGGTCGACGGCAATGACTATCTCGCCGTGCGCGCGGTGGCGAGATGGGCAACCGAACGGGCGCGGGCCAATCTCGGCCCCACGCTCGTGGAATATGTCACTTATCGGGTCGCCGCCCACAGCACCTCCGACGATCCGACCGCTTACCGGCCCAAGGAGGAAAGCAGCGCTTGGCCGCTCGGTGACCCCATCCTGAGGCTCAAGGGCCATCTGATCGCCCGCGGTGAATGGTCCGAGGAACGCCATGCGCAAGCCGAGGCCGAGATCATGGAGACGGTGATCGCCGCGCAGCGGGAGGCCGAGGCGATCGGCACCCTTCAGACCGGCCGCAAGCCCTCGCCGCGCGACATGTTTGAGGACGTCTACGCCACCATGCCGCCCCATCTGCTGCGGCAGCGCCATGAAGCCGGATATTGATCATGGCTAGGATGACCATGATCGAGGCGATCAGAAGCGCCCATGACCTGGCCATGGAGCGCGATCCGACCGTCGTCGTCTTCGGCCAGGATGTGGGCTTCTTCGGCGGCGTCTTCAGATGCACAGCGGGGCTTCAGCAGAAATACGGCAAGGCCCGCTGCTTCGACACGCCGATCAGCGAGCTGGGAATCGTCGGCACGGCCATAGGCATGGCCGCATACGGCCTGAAACCCTGCGTGGAAATACAATTCGCTGATTACATGTACCCGGCTTACGACCAGATCGTGTCGGAGGCCGCGCGGCTTCGCTATCGCTCGGCCGGCGAGTTCACCTGCCCGCTCGTCATCAGAATGCCCACCGGCGGCGGCATCTATGGGGCACAGACCCACAGCCAGAGCCCGGAAGCGCTGTTTACGCATGTCACCGGCCTGAAGACCGTGGTGCCGTCGACGCCGGCCGACGCCAAGGGCCTGCTGCTGTCGGCCATCGAGGATCCGGACCCCGTGATCTTCCTTGAGCCGAAGCGGCTCTACAATGGGCCCTTCGATGGCCATCATGACCGGCCGATCGTCTCCTGGAAGAATCACGATCTCGGCGAGGTCGAGCCCGGCTATCATCTGACGCCACTCGGCCAGGCAGCGGTTCGGCGGATAGGCCAGGCACTGACGGTGCTTGCCTATGGCACGATGGTGCATGTCGCGCTGGCCGCAGCGGAGGAAAACGGCATCGATGCCGAAGTCATCGACCTGCGTACTTTGCTCCCTCTCGACCTCGACACCATCGTTGCTTCCGTCCGCAAGACGGGCCGCTGTCTCGTAGTCCATGAGGCCACGCTGACCGGCGGATACGGCGCGGAACTCGCAGCACTGGTGCAGTCCAACTGCTTCTTCAGCCTCGAGGTGCCGGTGCAAAGGGTGACAGGCTGGGACACACCTTACCCCCATGCTCAGGAATGGGACTATTTCCCCGGCCCGGCGCGGGTCGGCCGGGCGATGAAGCAGCTTTTGGAGACCTGACATGGGACTGCTCTCGATCCGTGTTCCCGACGTCGGCGAAGGGGTAGCCGAGGCGGAACTCGTCGAATGGCATGTGGCGGTCGGGCAAGACGTTCGCCAGGATGATACGCTCGCGGCCGTGATGACCGACAAGGCAACCGTCGAAATCCCCTCACCCGCGGGAGGAAAGGTGGTCAAGCTCGCGGCGGCCGTCGGCGAGACCGTGGCGGTCGGCGCCGAGCTTGTGCGGCTGGAGGTCGAGGGTGAAGGCAATGTGGCGGAAGAGCCTGCAACGGCCCCGGTCGAGCAGCCGAAACTCGAGGCATCACGGGCAAGGGGTGCCCAGCAAGACGAAGCCCCACCGGTCCATCCGCCTGTTGCGCGTTCGCCCGGCGCCAAGCCACTGGCATCGCCGGCGGTGAGGCTGCGCGCCATTGAAGCGGGCATCGACCTTCGCCTCGTGCCGGGCAGCGGCCCGGCCGGCCGCATTACGCACGAGGATCTCGACGCGTTCGTATCGGGCAAATCGAGCGCTCAGGTCGGCCGCAAGGTCCCCAACGCGGAGATCAGCGAAACCATCATCGTCGGCCTTCGTCGCAAGATCGCGGAGCGCGTTTCGCATGCCTATCGCGAGATCCCCCACTTCGCCATCATCGAGGAAGTGGACGTGACCGCACTGGAGGCGCTGCGTGCCAAGCTGAACGAGGAGCACGCTGACGACAGGCCGAAGCTGACGGTTTTGCCATTCCTCATGCTGGCGATTGTCGATGCGGTGCGCCGACAGCCGGCGCTCAATGCCCATTACGATGCCGAAGCCGGCGTGCTGCGCCAGTTCGGCGGCGTTCACATCGGCATCGCCACGCAGACGGAGGCCGGGCTGATGGTGCCCGTCATACGGCATGTCGAGACGCTGAACCTCTGGGAATGCGCGGAGGACGTGGCTAGCATGTCGAACGCAGCCCGAGAGGGCAAGGCAACCCGCGAGGCGCTGACGGGCTCCTCGATCACCATTTCCTCGCTGGGCCCCCTCGGCGCGCTGGCGACGACCCCGATCATCAATCATCCGGAAGTGGCGATCGTCGGCGTGAACCGCATGGCCGTTCGCCCACACTGGGATGGCACCCGCTTCGTGCCGCGCAAGATGATGAACATCTCCTGCAGCTTCGACCATCGCGTGGTCGACGGCTGGGATGCCGCCGTCTTCGTTCAGCGCTTGAAGGCGCTTCTCGAAACGCCAGCCCTCATCTTTGTGGATGCGTGAGCCATGGCCGAACTGACCTGCAAGCTCCTGGTCATTGGTGCCGGACCGGGCGGCTATCTCTGCGCCATTCGCGCCGGCCAACTCGGCCTCGATACCGTCATTGTCGAAAGTGGCAGGCTTGGCGGCACATGCCTCAATGTGGGCTGCATCCCCTCCAAGGCGCTGATCCACATCGCCGACGAATTCCACCGGCTGAGCGGCAACCGGCAGCTTGAAAGCATGGGCCTGAAGGCCGGCAGGCCCAGCCTTGATCTCGCAACGGCGGTCGGGTGGAAAGACACAATCGTGTCGCGCTTGAACCAGGGCGTCGACGGCCTCCTGCGGAAGGCAAAGGTCAGGGCTATGCTCGGCCGCGCGCGCTTTCTCGATGGCAAGACCGTCGAGGTTCAATCAGATGACGGCAGCCATGTCGTACACGCCGAGGCAGTGGTCATCGCCACCGGTTCAGCGCCGCAGGCGCTGCCGCACCTGCCCTTCGGCGGGCCCATTCTGTCTTCGGCAGATGCTCTGTCGCTTGTGGACGTCCCGAACAGGCTCGCGGTGGTCGGAGCCGGCTATATCGGACTGGAGATCGGGACGGCATTCGCGAAGCTCGGCGCAAAGGTCACCGTGGTCGAGGCGGCTGAGCGCATCTTGCCGCAATATGACGCCGAGCTGACCGCCCCGGTCGCGAGGCGGCTGAAGGACCTCGGCATTGAGGTTTTCACATCGGTTCAGGCCAGCAGATATGACGGAGGCGCCAAGAGCCTCGCGCTTGAGCCGGCTGGCGAGGGACCGAGGCAAATCTCGGCCGATAAGGTGCTGGTGACGGTTGGGCGGCGGCCGGTCGTCGAAGGCTGGGGCTTGGAGGAGCTCCAGCTGGCCATGAACGGCCGATATGTGGCGATCGGCGACCGCTGCGAGACCTCGATGCGCAGTGTGTATGCGATCGGCGACGTTACCGGCGAGCCCATGCTCGCCCATCGCGCCATGGCGCAGGGCAAGATGGTCGCGGAGATTATCGCAGGTCTGCCGCGCAGGTGGTCGGCGCAATGCATTCCCGCCGTCTGCTTCACCGACCCGGAGGTGGTGACCGCGGGTCTCTCCCCGGAACAGGCAAAGCAGGAGGGCATCCAGGTCGTCGCGGGCAGCTTTCCCTTCCGCGCCAGCGGCCGCGCCATGAGCATCGCACGGGAGGACGGCTTCGTCCGTGCCGTCGCCCGCGCAGACAACCATGTGCTCCTCGGCGTGCAAGCTGTCGGTGCCGGAATCTCGGAACTGGCCTCTACCTTTGCGCTCGCGATCGAAATGGGCGCGCGGATCGAAGACATCGCCGGCACGATTCACGCCCACCCGACCATGGGCGAAGCCTTCCAGGAGGCTAGCCTGGCCGCCATCGAGCGCCCCCTCCATTTGTAAGCCAGCCGCGCGCGCGCCTCATGGTCGATGGTGGGTGCAGTATAATTGCCGGCCCTCCATGGATTGGACTGTCGCGCATTGACGCGGCGACAGCGTCCTTGCGCGCCAGTGCGTCATTTGCAAAGCCCATTGTTACGCGCCGCAAAACCGTTAATCGTTCTCACGGGGATCGAACAAGAACGGGGCAGGAACCGGCATGAGCCTTTTGGCCATATCCGAGCAGGCCATCAACGGCTTGATCGTCAGCGCCATTTACGCGCTGACGGCGCTGGGCCTCGCCATCATCTTCGGCGTGCTGCGCATCGTGAACTTCGCCCATGGCGAGTTCTACATGCTCGGCGGCTATGCCTATTACGTCGCGGTGACCACGCTTGGCGTGCCACCGGTCCTCGGCGTCGCGACCGCCGGCTGCGCGCTGATGGTGCTCGGTGGGCTCGTCGAATGGCTGCTCATCCGCCCGGTTCACCAGGGCAAGGTCGACCGGCCGGACGAATACGCCATCATGGTCACTTTCGCCCTGTCGATCCTGCTACTCAACCTGGCCAACAGCGTCTTCGGTCCATGGCCGCAGCGTCCTCAGCCGCTGTTCCGCGGCCGCGTCGAGATCGGCGAGCTCGTGATCAGCGGCGATCGGTTGGCGGCAGCGGGAATGGCGGTCCTGTTGATCACGGTCGTTCTCCTGGCGCTGCGCTTTACCTGGGCCGGCAAGGCGGTGCGGGCCGTGAGCCAGAACCGGCAGGCCGCCGAGATCTATGGCATCAGCGTCGCCCGCGTCGGCCTGATCGCCTTCGGGGTCGGCGCCGCGCTCGCAGGCCTGGCCGGCGCGCTGATCGGGCCGGTCTTCAACGTCACCCCGCCCATGGGCGTGGTCCCGGCAATCAAGGCCTACATCATCGTCGTCCTGGGTGGACTGGGCTCCATTCCCGGCGCCATCATCGGTGCGCTGATCCTCGGCCAGGTCGAAAGCTTCGCCACCATTCTCATTCCCGATCCGAGCCGCGCGCTGGCCTATAAGGACGCCTATGGGCTGCTCGTTCTCGTGCTCATCCTGCTGGTGCGCCCGCAGGGTCTGTTCGGCACCAGGGAGCGGCGGGCATGACGCAGCGCGACCCATGGAAAGCCGCCACCGTTGCCCTGCTGCTCCTGGCCTTCATCGGCCTGCCGCTGTTGGGCCTGACGGAATATTGGATCTACACGCTGACGATCGGCTTCTACTATGCGCTTCTGGCGGCGAGCTGGTCGCTTCTGGTGGGCTATGTCGGGCGCATCAGCTTCGCGCAGGCAGCCATGAGCGGCCTCGGCGGTTATGTCTCCGCTCTCAGCATCGTCTATTTCAACCTGCCGGTGGTCGGCGGATTGGCGCTCGGGGTTCTGCTCGCCGGGATCATCGGCTTTGCGCTGGGTCTGCTGACACTGCGCCTGCATGGCGCCTATCTGGGCCTCACCACCATCGCCTTTGCCGAAATTCTCCGCATCACAATAACTGCCGAGCATGGCGTCACCCAAGGCAGCCGCGGCTTGCGGACGGCCGCGCTCATTCCCGGGGGCACGCGGCTCGACTACTACTATCTTTTCCTCGCCGT
This sequence comes from Rhodoligotrophos defluvii, assembly GCF_005281615.1. Classification (NCBI taxonomy): domain Bacteria; kingdom Pseudomonadati; phylum Pseudomonadota; class Alphaproteobacteria; order Hyphomicrobiales; family Rhodoligotrophaceae; genus Rhodoligotrophos; species Rhodoligotrophos defluvii. Next base: position 232,282 of record NZ_SZZM01000002.1, read on the forward strand.
CACCGCTTTCTGCCTCGTGCTGATGTGGCTTCTCATCCGATCGCGCATCGGCCTGTTCTTCCAGTCGATCCGCGAGGACGAGGACGGCGCCGCCAGCCTCGGCGTGAACGTCACCCTGTGGAAAGCCTTCGCCTTCGCCTGCTCCAGCGCCTTTGCCGGCCTGGCCGGCGGGCTCTATGCGCATTTCGTCCAGCTCATCGCGCCGTCCATGATGTCGCTGCAGGAAATGGGCTTCATCCTGGCCATGGCCGTGATCGGCGGCTTCCACAACGTGCTCTACGCGGCGCTCGGCGGCGTGCTTCTGCAGACCTTGCTGGAGGCGCTGCGCGAGTTCGGCCAGTGGCGACTGGTCATCTTCGCCCTGGTGGCGATCCTTATGCTGCGCTTCGCGCCCAACGGCCTGTTCGGCACGCTTGCCGCCGCCATGGCGAAAGGGAGAAAACGCCATGGCTGAGCAGCTTGCCATCAGAGGGCTTACGAAGCGGTTCGGCGGGCTGGTCGCGCTCAACGCGATCGACCTCCACATTGCGCCCGGCGAACTGGTGGGCCTGATCGGACCGAACGGTTCCGGCAAGACGACCCTGCTGAACGTCATCAGCGGCTACTACGCCGCCGATGCCGGCGAAGTGCGCTATGACGGGCGTATGATCCTGGGGCTTGCCCCGCATCAGCTCGCCCGGCTGGGCATCGGCCGCTCCTTTCAGGTCACCAAGGTGTTCCGCCGGCTGACCGTTCTGGAGAACATGCTGGTCTCGGGCCTGGCCGACTGGCGGGTGTCGCGCCCGACCGCCGCCGAGCGGGCCATGGCCATCCTCGAGGACTTCCAGCTGACGCGGCTCGCCCACGAACCGGCTGCGACCCTTTCGGGCGGCCAGGCCAAGCTGCTCGAGTTTGCGCGCATCATGATGCTGACGCCGCAGCTGATTCTGCTCGATGAGCCGTTCGGTGGCGTGCATCCGGAATTGAAGAGCTTCATGTACCAGAAGATTCGTGACTGGAACGGAAACGGCATCACCGTCATCCTCATCAGTCACGACATGGGCTCGATCTTCGGCCTGAGCCGCCGCGTGGTGACCCTGAGCTACGGCGACATCATCTGCGACGGCACGCCGGAGGAAACCCGTGCCGACAAAGCGGTGCTGGAAGCCTATCTCGGAGACTCCCAGCATGTTGCTTGAAGTCAAGAATCTGCATGCCGGCTACAGCCGCGACATCGACATCCTGCGCGGTGTCGACGTGATCGCGCGGCCGACCCAGCTCACCACCATCATCGGCGCCAACGGCGTCGGCAAGTCGACGCTGCTGAAAGCCATCATCGGCCAGTTGCGCCCGCACACCGGGACCATCACCTACGGCGACCGGGACCTGACCGCAGTGGAAACGCGTGATCTGGTGCGCATCGGCATCGCCTATGTGCCGCAGGGCCATGCGCTGTTCCAGGACATGACGGTGGCCGAGAATGTCGAGATGGCGACCTGGTCGTTCCGCGGCGACAAGCCCCGTGCCCGCCGTGCGATCGAACGGGTCTATGAACGCGCGCCCTATCTGAAGGAGTTTCGCGGCCGCCGAGCGGGCCTGATGTCGGGCGGCCAGCAAAGGCTGATGCAGCTCGAGCTCGCCCTGATGAGCGATCCCGATCTGCTGCTGATCGACGAACCGACCGTCGGGCTGGACCCCAAGCGGGCGGGCGCGATCTATGCCCATCTGCGCCGCCTGGTGACGGAGGAAGGACGCACCATTCTCATGGTCGACCAGAACGTGTTGGCCGGCACCGATGTCGCCGATTACATCTACGTGCTGGAACTGGGCGCCAACAAGCTGGAAGGCACCAAGGCCACGTTCGATAGCGAATACCGCGAGACCATCGCGGATTGGCTCATCTGACGCGGGCACCTGATCTTCCGCAGACCCCACCGAACCAGACGAAAACACCGCGCGAGGCCTGCCGCGCGGCGCTTCTGGACGCCTTGCCGCCGTTTACTCCGGCTTCAGCACCATCTTGTCGACGGTCGCTTCCGCTCTCGGCCAGAGGATCGCTGCCTCGGACGGCGTCTGGTTCGGCTCCGTATATTGGATGACGAAAATCGGCACCTCAGGCCACTGCTGGAACCGCCAGGCCGGATCCTTGTCCTGCGGGAAATAGATCTCGCCGCGCGTACCCTTCCATCGCAGGTTCCGCAGCGCCTCCTGCAGGGCGGGTCCTTCGGTCGAGCCGGCCGCCTTGATCGCCTCGGCGATGACCATGACACCGTCATAGCCTTCCATCGCCACCGCGTTTGCCGGACGGCCGAACTTCTCCTCGTAAGCCTTGGAGAAGCTGCGCGACAGCTCCGTGTCGGGCTTGCCCGGCAGACCCGCCGGATTGCCGATGACATAGACACCGGCATCACCCATCACTTTCCAGAACTCCGGCTCCAGCACGTCGGAACCGGCCGCGAAGATCGCAGTCTCGGCAGTCGGCGCAAGGCCCAGATCATAGGCCTGACGCAGCATGAGCAGCAAGTTGGAGCCCGTAAAGCCCGCGACGATCAGATCCGGCACCGGGTTGGCGCGCTTGAGTTGCAGAAGCTGCGGTGTGAAGTCGCTCACCGTGCGCTCCGCCGTGAAGGAGGTGACGTTCGCGCCGGTGTCTTTGAGGTTCTTCGTGAACACATCGATGATGCCGAAGCCCCAGTCGGAATTCTCCGAGATGATGGCGATGTTCTTGAAGCCGGCTTCCTTCACCCAATCGGCCGCCTGCGAATAGACGAGCGAGTTGGCCACCGTGATGCGGAACACTTCCGGTATTCCCGCCGCGGTCACGGCATCCGCCCAGCACTCGCCTGCGATGAAGGGAATGTCGTGCTTCTGCGCGACGGGCCCGACCGCGATACAGACCGCGCTATGCGCGCTGCCGGTGACCGCCGCGACGCCTTCGCTGGTGGCCAGGCGCTCGAACGCGGCAACGCCCTTCTCCGGCACGCCCGACGTGTCTTCGACAATGAGCTCCACCCGCTTCCCGAGCAGCCCGCCCTTGGCATTCAACTCCTCCGCCGCGACGATCATGCCGTCGCGGAGGGACTCGCCCGTCTGCACGCCTCCGGGTGGCGAAAGCGGCGCGATGCCGCCGATCTTAATCGTTTCCTGCGACCAGCCGACCGCGGTTCCCGCGAACAAGGCGATGGCCGCCACCGCGCAGAGCTTGCTTAGCTTCTTCATGACATCACCTCCCCTAGAGGACGCACTGTGAGGTGCTGGCGCCATTGCAGGCATCGGAGATTTCCTGGACAAACCGGAAAATCCTCTTCGACCTCGCCCCAGTGTGGGCCGAAGGCGCCTGGCCGGCAATCGCCGAAATGGCCTTGCTCTGTCGCGAATTGCAGCTAAAAGTGCTTCCATAAGCGACAGCGCACGGAGACGGCATGAACCAGGACTTTATCCAGAATCTCCGCCTTCTCTGCAGCTACCACCGCTCGATCACGGAGGTGACGCGCAAGCTCGCGATGAACCGCCAGCAGTTCATGAAGTATCTGGGCGGCGGAGCGTTCCCTTCCAGCAGCAATCTGCGGCGCATTTGCGATTTCTTTGGCGTGGAGGAATACGAGATCCTCATGCCTCACGAGCGCTTCAGCGAGGTCGTTCGCCTGCGCCCGGCCGCTCGGCAGATCACCAGCGAACTGCCCGTCGGCGCCCAGCGGGTGATGCGCCTGGCCATCGCCCAGCACGCGCAGCTCGCCAAATATTGCGGCTACTACTATAAGTATTTCTATTCCTTCTCGACGCCGTCTTTCATTCTGCGCTCGCTTGTCTGCATCTATCAGGACGAGAAGCTGACGCTCTACAAGACGGTGGAGTTGCTCAGCCGGCCGGAGCAGCGCGACGCGAATTCGGATCTGTTCAAATATCGCGGCGTTGTACTGCCGATCGGCGATCGCCTGCACATGATCGACCATGAATCGGTGCTCGGCAACGAGATGTCTCAGACCATCCTCTATCCGCCTTACCGGAACAGAGTCTCCGCCCTCATCGGCCTGATGATCGGCATCACCGCCACGGAAGCGCACCAGCCGGTAGCCGCTCGCGCCGTGCTCGAATATCTCGGCCGTCAGGTCGACAGGCGGAAGGCGATCGCCGGTTGCGGGCTGTTTGCGCAGGACGCGCCGGAGGTGCCCCGGTCCGTCCTGACCTATCTCCGCGAGGCTTCTCCCACCGACAGCTTTCTGATGCGCGCCGGCCCGGACTACGACAAGGTGCGCTCGCCTGCATGACCCGAGGGCTCAGGGCAAGGCGCAGCTTGCCCAGCCCACGGCGGTCATCCGGCCGTCGGACTCCCGGCGGGCCCAGACATCCAGTTCAATCGCCCGCCGGCCATCGGCCTCCTTTGTCACGGAGGTGACAACGCCGGAAAATTCCACGGGATCAAAGACCTGCAGCGTGTTGATGAACTTCATCTTCAGCCACCCTCCCGTGAACCACGCAAGGCCGAACACGCGGGCCATGAGCTCGGCGGCGGCGCCATATTGCTGCTGGCCCTGGACGATCAGCGTCGGAAGCTTGGCGGCCCGAGCGATCTGGAGATCGTTGTGCGTGTTGCGAACGAATTCGCCGATGCGGGAGAACACCGCCGTCTGCTCGGCGGTGAAAATCTTGCGCAGAGGAAGCAGCACGTCGCCTTCGCGGGTGTCGGCGGTCGCCGCCTCGATCTGGCGCGCATCCGCTGGAACCTCGCCCGTGACCCGCCGTTCGGGCGTGGGGCTGGCGCCGCGGCCGGCGATCAGCCCCGGCACCGTGCGCAGGATCTCGACGCCCCGATGGCGCACGATGCTGCGGCCATCCTCGCCGACCGCCTGCGCTTCCATGACCACATAGCCCTGCCCGCGCCGCTCATAGGCGTCCACATAGGTCCCCGACAAGGTCACCCGTTCACCGAGCCTGACCGGGTTGTCGAACCACATCTGCTCCTCGGTGTGGAAGCCCACGGTCTTGCTGGCACCGTAACGGGTGGTGAACAGCTGCACCAGGTCGTTGCCAAGCAGCGCCGGCTGGCCGATCCGCGCGCCGCCGAACGCCGGGCAGCCCTCCAGATACCAGGAGCCGTAATCATCCTGGGTGAACGAGAAGCGCTTGATCTTGTGATCGTCGACCGTGATCGTCACCGGCCCCAGCTGTTCCGGAATCTCGAGATTCTCGAAGACCGGCTCCTTCAGCCCGGCCTCGAGATCCTCGACGGTGACGGCCCGCCGCGGATCGGTCAGGTCGCGCCACGGAGCAGGTGCGGTCGACTGGCTCATTGTCTCGTCCTTACGATTAACATGTCCGGCCAAGTAATGGAGGGCGCAGGCGAAGGCGTCAGAAGGTCAGCCGCGAGGGCAGCACCTTCCGCTTGCGGGCCTCCGGATCATACCATTCGGTCACATTGGCCTTGGTGATCAGCGGTGATTCGAAGGCGATCGTCTTCTGGATCGGCTTGCCGCGCAGAATCTGCACCGCCGCCTCGACACCCTCGACTCCGAAGGGCAGATACTCCCAGACGGCCTCCAGGTCCCCGTTGTAGATGGCCTCCAGCGCTTCGACGGTCAGGCCGTCATAGCCAGTGAACCACATCTGATCCTTGCGGCCCGCCTCCTTGGCGGCGCGCACCGCGCCGAGCGCCATGTCGTCGTTGTGACAGTACACCGCATCGATCTGCTTGTTGGCCTGCAGCATGTCCTCCATGCCTTTAATGGCCTGGGTGCGGTCGTAATTGGCGACGATATGGCCGACGATCTTGATGTCCGGGTGCTTCTCGATCACCTCTCGCCAGCCCTTGCCCCGCTGCTGGTTGATGAGCGAGCCTGGCTTGCCCTCGATCTGGGCCACCATGCCCTTCCCGTTCAGCTTCTTGACGTAGTACTCGCCCGCCGAGCGCGATGTCGCCATGGTGTCGGTGGCGAGATGGCAAGCGAAATCGGTCCCCTCCGCCAGGGGCGAGCTCAGCACCACAATGGGGATCTTGGCCTGGTTGACCTCCTTCACCGCCGGCGTGATCGCCTCGGCGTAATAGGTCGAGATGATGATGAGGTCCACATTGCGGACGATGAGGTCTTCGATATCGCGGATCTGCTTCGCCGGCTGGTCGTGGGCATCGTAGACGACGGCGTTGAGGCCGTATTTCTTGGCGGTCTCCTCGACCCCCGCCTGCTGTTGCTTGATCCATTCGGTGTTGGAGAACGACATCGTGAAGCCGATGGTCTTTCCCTCCACGGCTTGAGCGAAGGACTGGCTCGTCCAGATCGCCGGTGCGGCGGCGAAGGCCGCCCCCGCCGCGCCGACCTTCAGAATATCACGGCGGCTTGCCCGCCTTGGTATCTCGCGCGTCATGTTTCCTCCTCCAATGCGGACGTTCGTTCAGCGCCGCTTTCTCCATTCGCTCATGACCACCGCCAGCACGATGATCACCCCCTTGAGCAGCATCTGTGAGTAGGGGGACACGTTGAGCAGGTTGAGGACGTTCGACAGGAACGCCAGAATGAGCACGCCGAGCACCGTGCCACCGACCCCGCCGACCCCGCCGTCGAAGGTGGTGCCGCCGATCAGCGTCGCCGCGATGGCATCGAGCTCGTAGAGGGTGCCGGCATTGGGCTCGCCCACCGTGAGGCGGCTCGCCAGCACGATCCCGGCAAGCCCGGCCAGCAGACCGCTGACCATGTAGACCTCGACCTTGTTGCGCTCCACCGCAATGCCGGAAAGCCGCGCGGCCTCTTCATTCGCACCGACCGCATAGATGGCCCGGCCGAATATGGTGTAGCGCAGCACCAGTGCGGCGATCAGCCAGACGATGGCGAACAGCACGACCGGCACAGGAATGGGTCCGATATAGCCGGAGCCCAGAAAGGTGAAGGCGGGCGAGGCGTCCCGCACGATGATGTTGCTGCCCTCCGTGTAGATATAGACGAGCCCGCGCACGAAGATCATCGTGCTGAGGGTTGCGATGAAGGGTTGCAGCCGGAGCCAGGTGATCAGCAGGCCGTTGACGAGTCCGACCGCGACGCCCGCCAGGATCCCGACCAGGGCGGCGACGCCGACCCCGTAGGGCGCGAAGGCCGCCATGAGCGCGGCCGACAGACCGACGATGGAGCCGGCCGAGAGGTCGATGCCGCGATTCAGGATGACAAAGGTCATGCCGATGCTGACGAGCCCGATCATCGTGGCACCGCGCAGCACGTTGAGAATGTTGCGCGGCGAGAGGAAATAGGGCGAGAGCAGGCTCGCGATGACGAGCAGCAGCACGAGCGCCAGCACGTTGCTGTAACGCACGAGGAAGCCGAGCAGCCCGCGGCCGCCAGGCTTTGCATGAGCAGTCGCGGCATTGGTCGCGGCCGTGTCGGTCATAAGTGGAGCCCTTGTTGTGAAGTTTCGGCCGGCAGGGCGAGAGCGAGCAGCCGCTCCTCGGTGGCGCGCGCCCCCTCCACGTCACCCGTGATTTCGCCGCCGCTCATCACCAGCACCCGGTCCGCCATGCCGAGGATCTCCGGAAGCTCCGACGAGATGAGCAGCACCGCCATGCCCTCTCGGGCGAGTTGGTCGACGAGGGTGTAGATCTCGCGCTTGGCCCCCACGTCAATACCGCGCGTCGGCTCGTCGAGAATGAGAACGCGCACGCCCTTGAGCAGCCAGCGGGCGAGGATGCATTTCTGCTGGTTGCCGCCGCTGAGCAGTGCGACCTGCTGTTCGGCATGCGGCGTGCGCACGTTCAGCCGGTCGATGAAGATCCTGGCTTGTCCAGTCTGGACGCGCGTGTTCAGCACGCCGTGCCGGCTATATCGCTCTGGTGCGGCGAGCGTGACGTTCTCCCGCACCGAGAGCGGCATGAATAGTCCATCGCGCCGGTCCTCGGCGACATAGGCGACGCCGTGCCGGATGGCGTCCGCCGGGCTGCGCAGCTTGACCGGCACACCATCGATCAGGATCTGACCCGAGGAGATCGGGTCGGCGCCGAACAGCGCTCGTGCGAGTTCCGTGCGGCCTGCGCCGACCAGTCCGGAGAGGCCGAGGATTTCGCCGGCGCGCAGCACGAGGCTCACGTCGCGGAAGCCCTTGCCGGAAATCCTCTTCGCTTCCAGAACAACTTTGCCCGTTTGACGCCCTTTCTCCGGAAAGCGCTCGCCCAGCTCGCGCCCGACCATCAGGCCGATGAGCCTCTCCTTCGTGGTCTCGGCCAGATCGAGCGTGGCCACATGGCGGCCGTCCTTGAGCACGGTCACGCGTGAGGCGATGCGGAAGATCTCATCGAGGTGATGGGAGATGTAGAGGAAGCTGACCCCCTCCGCCTGCAGGCCCTTGACGATGGCGAACAGCCGGTCGACTTCGACGGGCGTCAAGCTCGCCGTCGGCTCGTCCAGGATGATCAGCCGCACCTCGAACGCCAGCGCCTTGGCGAGTTGCACGAGCTGGCGCTGGGCAACCGATAGCGTCTCCACGGCAACGCGCGGGTCGAGGTCGAGGCCCACCCGGGCCATGAGCGCACCCGCCCGGCGATGGGCCTCCGCCCAGTCCACGCAACCCCATGCCGCGCGCGGCATTCGTCCCATGAAAACGTTTTCTGATATAGACAGGGAGCCACACAGCTTCGGCTCCTGGTGCACCATGCTGATGCCCAATCCGAGAGCCGCGAAGGGATCCGCAATTTGCACCGGCGCACCGTCGAGGAAGATCTCGCCCTCGTCAGGCCGGTAAATCCCATCGATAATCTTCATCAAAGTGGATTTTCCGGCACCATTCTCCCCGACAACCGCATGTATTTCAGCGCGCTTGAGCGATAGAGATACTTCATCCAGCGCCACGACGCCTGGAAAGCGCTTTGAAATCTTGCGCACATTGAGAAATGCCGGGTCGGTATCCAAATGTTCCTCCCGTTTCACCTGCAGTGTCGCAGATGCGCGCTGTTTTACGGCTTGTGGTTGGCGCGGTGGCAATATAAAAACGTTTTTGTACGATTTGCGCAAGCTGAAAATGCGCGAAACGGCGAGGGTGGTACCAACCACCCGCCCCCTTGGCGTCCGGAGCCTCTATGAAGGACAAGCTCGCTTCTCTCGAAACCGCCCTCGCGCCCGTCTCATCCGGCGCAACGTTGGCCATCGGCGGCAGCCTGCTCAGGCGCCAGCCCAACGCCGCCATTCGTGAGCTGATCCGGCGCGGGGTCAGGGATCTGACCCTGCTGACCTGGGCCACCACAACAGCGACCGACCTGCTCGCCGCCGCCGGCGCCGTGAAGCGCTGGGAGGGCATCTATGCCGGCATGTTCAGCCATGGCCTCGCGCCCAACTTCCGCCGCGGCGTCCAGAGCGGAGCGATCGCTGTGCGCGATTTCTCCGAATGCGCCCTGGTCGCCCGCTTCCGCGCGGCCGCAGCCGGCCTCGCCTTCATGCCGGTCCGATCCATGCTTGGCTCCGACATCGCCGCGCGCAACCCGGAGCAGATCCGGCCCATGACCTGCCCGTTCACGGGCGACAAGCTGCATGCCGTCGCAGCGGCAGAGGCCGATTTCACCATCATCCACGGTTATGCCGGCGACCGTTACGGCAATGTGCAATGGCCGGTGGTGCGCGACAGCGACGATATCGACCAGCTCATGGCCACCGCTGCCAAGCGCCTCATCGTCACCGTCGAGAAGATCATCCCGCACGAGGAGGTCAAGGTGCGGCCGACGCAAACCTACATCCCGGGCCAGTGGGTCGAGGCCATCGTCGAGGTTCCGCAAGGCGCCCATCCAGCCGCCTGCGATAGCCTGTACGATGAGGACGAGGAGCATCTGCGGCTCTATCTCGAGCACGCCCGCACGCCGGAGGGCATGGCAGCCTATCTCGACCGCTTCGTCATGACGCCGCGCTCGCATCACGACTATCTCGCGGCGAGCGGCGCGGCCGCCCGCCTGCCGTCCCTCTCCGTCCAGCAGGACTGATGCCATGAGCACCCTCCCCGGCTTCACCACCAATGAGCTCGCAGCCTGCATCATCGCCCGCGAGATCAAGGATGACGATCTGATCTTTGTCGGCGTGGGCACCAATGGCCGCGCCTTCACGCTAGCGGTCGGCATTCCGCTCACCGCCTCGCGTCTCGCCCAGCTGCGCCATGCCCCTGGCGCGACCGTCTACTGGGGAAACCTGCTCGACCCCGATCTCTCCCGCATGCCGGACAACCTGCGCCAGGACAGCCTGACCCGATGGCCGGCGGCCGCCTGCCCGGCGGACACGGCCTTCAAATGCGACATGCTCGCCCGCAGCCGCTTCGATGTCTCCTTCGAATCCGCCGCCCAGGTCGACCGATACGGCAATCTCAACATCACAGCCATAGGCGATTATGCTCGGCCGGATGTCCGCCTGGTCGGCAGCCTCGCCCAACCCGAGCACCTCGCCTTCGTGCGCCGCCCCATCATCATCGTTGATCTCAATCGCCGCACCTTCGTCGAACAGGTGGATTTCGTGACCAGCGTCGGCCACCGCGTGCGTGGAACCCCGCGCGGCGAATTCGGCCTTCGCGGCCCCGGCCCCGCCCTGGTCGTCACCGACAACGCGATATTCGACTTCGGCGGGGATGGCGGCATGCGCCTGCGCTCCCTCCATCCGAGCATCACTCTCGAAGACGTACTGGCGCAGATGAGCTTTGCCCCGGAGATCCCGCCCCATGTTCCCGTAACGGCCACACCCGACGCGGAAGAGCTGCGCCTCATGCGCGAGGTGATCGATCCCCGTGGCGTCATGATGCGGGTCTGAACACCCGGCCAAAGTCTCAAAATCAGGAGGAACGACCATGGTGCCGACGATGGAAGCCCAGCATGCCTGCGGGCTGCGCATCGCAAACGACTCCGGCGCCCACAGAATGGCGGCGGCGCTGCGCCGGCACGGGGTGGACGCGCTCTTTGGCCAGAGCATTCCCTCCGCCCTCCATCTGATCGCGCCGCAATTCGGCATCAGGCAGATCGGCTATCGCACCGAGAACGCCGGCGCCGCCATGGCCGATGCCTATGCCCGCATTTCCCGGCGGGTCGGGGTGGTCACGGCCCAGAACGGGCCGGCTGCGACCCTGCTGGTCCCCGGCCTCGCCGAGGCATTGAAGGCCTCGGTCCCAGTCCTCGCCATCGTGCAGGACGTGCACCGCAAGCAGACCGACAAGAATGCCTTCCAGGAGCTCGACCACCTCGAGCTCTTCAAGGGCTGTGCCAAGTGGATCCGCCGCGTCGCGGAGGTCGACCGCATCGATGATTATATCGACATGGCCTTCACCGCCGCCACCACGGGTCGGATGGGACCGGCGGTGCTCATGTGCCCCCTCGACCTCTTCGTCGACGTTCCCTCCGGTCAGGTGGCACCCCGCTCGGCCGCGCTCGGCACTTTTCCGCTCGACCGCACCGTCGCGGATCCCGCCCGGATCGCCGACGCCGCCGATCTGCTCGCCGCAGCCGAGCGCCCGCTGATCATCGCCGGTGGCGGGGTCCACTTGTCCGGCGCCCAGAACGCCCTTGCCGCCCTGCAGGAGCAGGCGAGCCTGCCGGTGGCCACGACAGCCATGGGCAAAGGAGCCGTCAGCGAGGAGCACCCGCTCTCGGTCGGCGTGGTCGGCTATTTCATGGGCACCCGCGGCGTCACGCGCCATCTGCGCGATCTGGTGACCGGGGCGGACGTGATCCTGCTCATCGGCAACCGCACCAACCAGAACGGCACCGATTCCTGGACGCTGCTGCCTCAGGATGCCACCATCATCCATCTCGATATCGATGGCATGGAAGTCGGCCGCAACTACGAGGCAGTCCGCCTCGTCGGCGATGCCAAGCTGACGGTGGAGGCTTTGACCCAGGCGCTCCTTGCGCGCGATCTCACCCGCCGCCATGGGGCACGCGACGCGCTCGCGCGCCAGATCGCCGCGAGCAGGCTCGCCTGGCGTGACGAATGCGCCGCCTACATGAGCTCCGCTGCCCGCCCGATCCGGCCCGAGCGGCTGATGGCGGAGCTTGATGCCCAGCTGCGCGAGGATGATATCGTCGTGGCGGATGCGAGCTATTCCTCGATCTGGGTCGCCAATTATCTGCACGCCCGGCGCCCCGGCATGCGCTTCATCACGCCACGCGGCCTTGCCGGCCTCGGCTGGGGCCTGCCTTTCGCGTTGGGCGCCAAGGTGGCACGCCCCGAGGCCCGGGTCTTCTGCCTCGCCGGAGACGGCGGCTTCGCCCATGTTTGGTCAGAGCTCGAAACCGCACGGCGGATGCGCCTCGACGTGGTCGTGGCCGTCCTGAACAACCAGATCCTCGGCTATCAGAAACATGCCGAGGACGTGATCTTCGGCGGCCACACCGACGTGGTCGATTTCGAGCCCGTGGACCACGCGGCCATAGCGCGCGCTTGCGGCTGCCAGGGCATCAGGATCGAGGATCCGGCAGAGATCGCCGCGGCCCTCAGCGAAGCATTCGCGCGGCCCGGCACGAGTGTTCTCGACGTGGTGACCGATCCCAATGCCTATCCGCCGATCACCAGCTTCGAGGGCAGCCCGGACGTGGCGTTTTAACCGACATCCCGCTATTTGGCGCCGACCGCTTCGGTGCGGCTGCAATCGAGCCAGTCCGCCACCACCTCGGCCGTATGCTCGCCCAGGGACGGCGCGGGCCGCCGAATGCTGTTTGCTGTCTCGGACAGCTTCACCGTGACCCCGTGCATGGGCACCCGGCCGATGCCAGGATATTCGATATCGACGATCTGCTCGCGGTGCTTGAGCTGCGGATTGGCGACGACCTCGCCGATCGTGGCAACCTTCCCGCAAGGCACCTCGGCCCGCGCCATCATGTCCACGATCGCATCCGCATCGTGCTGGGCGGCCCATTCGGCGACAACCGCCTCGATCGCCTTCGCATTCGCCATCCGCGCCGCATGGGACGAGAAGCGCTCGTCCGCCAGAAGATGCTCGCACCCGGCGGCCTTGCACAGGCGCGGGAACAGCGCGTCATTGCCGCCATTGATGTGCACCCAGCGCCCATCCCGGCAGCGGTAGTTGTTGGCAGGGGCCGAATAGCGATCGCGTGCGCCCCTCCGGGTAGCCTCGGTGCCGAACAGCGCATATTCGGGAATGCCGGTGAGCAGCAAGGTCACGGCGCTGTCGAGCAGCGCGGTATCCACCACCTGGCCGCGCCCGGTGCGCTCCCGGGCCTGCACGGCGCCGAGCGCGCCGACGGTGGCATAGAGTCCCGTCACCTGGTCGACGATGAAGGCACCGGAAGGGACAGGCGGGCCATCCGCCTCGCCGGTGATCTCCATGAGGCCGCTCATCGCCTGGGCGATCACATCGAAACAGGGGCGCTGTGCGTGCGGTCCGGTCTGGCCGAACCCGGAGATGCGCACCATGATCAGCCGGGGATTGAGGGCGGAGAGCTCCTCCCATCCGCAGCCCATCTTTTCCAACGTGCCAGGCCGAAAGTTCTCGATCAGGATATCGGCCTTGGCCGCAAGGTTCCGCAAGAGCTGCTGGCCCTCCGCCGTCCGGTAATCGAGCGTGAGGCTGCGCTTGTTGCGGTTGTACATCATCACATAAAGGCTCTCGCCGCCCACCTTGGGGGCGATGGCCCGCGCGTCTTCGCCCTTGCCGGCCCGCTCCACCTTGACGACGTCCGCGCCCATGTCGCCCAGCAGCATCCCGCACATGGGCCCCGCGATGAAGCGCGACAAATCGAGGACCTTCAGTCCCTCTAGCGAACCGGCCATTTCCTCTCCTTAGACGGCTTCTTTCTTGCGCTTGCGGCTTGAGCTCACCTGCGGCGCGCGCGCGGTCGACCCGCGAACCACGAGGCCCGTCGGGAAGATCTGCTCGCGTGCCGGCGACGGCCGGGGATTGCGGATGCGCTTCATCAGCATCTCCGCCGCGGCCGCCCCCATGGCGCGCTTCTGCAGGTGGATGGTGGTCAGATCGATGCGCCGGAACGACGCGAGTTGAATATCGTCGAGGCCGACGACCGACAGCTCCGAGGGCACCTCGATCCCAAGCTCCGCGGCCGCCTCGATCACGCCCATGGCGTTGAGGTCGTTGCTCGCCATGATGGCGGTCGGCCGCTCCGGGAGCGATAGGAAGTGCAGCCCCGCGTCGTAGCCTGTTGGGAGATTGTAGTCGCCGTTGAAGATCAGCTCGGGAGCGCGATCGAGCTTGAGCCGACGCACGGCCGCCTTGTAAGACTCGAGGCGCTCGGCGGCGGTCGAGGAATCCATGGGACCACGGACGAAGCCGATGCGCTTGTGCCCGAGCCCGGCGAGATGCTCCACCGCCTGGGTGATGCCGCTCACATTGTCCGAGCCGACATAATCGTCTTGGTGGCGCGCGCTGCGGCGCTGCACCAGCACGAAGGGTGTTCCGGAATCGAGCAGCTCACGCACGCGCGGAGTATCCACATGCTGCGAAATGAGCACCATTCCGTCGACCTGGCTGTCGAGTAGGGCGCGCATGTGCCAGAGCTGCTTTTCCTCTTCTCCATCCGTATTGCAGAGCAGCAGATTGCATTTCTCGCGGATGGCGACGTCTTCGACGCCGCGGACGAAACCGGGGAAGGCCGGATTGGTGATGTCGGCGATCAGGACTCCGATCGTGAAGCTGCGCTGCATGCGCAATGCCCGCGCCACGGCCGAGGCACGGTAGCCGAGGCGCTCGGCCGCCTCCCTCACCAGTGCCCGGGTTTCCTCGCTGACATGCTGCTTGCCAGCCAGCGCATTCGACACGGTCGACAAGGCAATGCCGCACTCGTTGGCGACGTCGCGGATGGTAACGCGCTTCCTGTCCTTCATGCCTGGATGCTCCCTGGCGTGCGCCTGCGAACGAAGACTGGCCGCTGCGGCGAGAATGGCATTACCGAGAAATCAGAGCCCGAGATGAAACGCATCGCAAGCAGATCAGGACCGCTGTTGACGCGACAGTGATAGCATGTGTAGTTTAACTCTCCAAGAAACGTTTTCGGAAATCGTTTCGTCCCCATTCGTCAAGTGAGGCGGGCCAGGAAGTTCATGATGCAGTCCGGCGCTGGTCGCCCAATCCTACTCGAAGCCCGCGGCATCAAGAAGTCTTACGGCGCGGTTGAGGCCCTGCGCGGCATCGACTTCCGTATCGGCAAGGGCGAGACGGTCGCCCTCGTCGGCGACAATGGCGCCGGCAAGTCCACGCTCGTCAAGATCCTCTCGGGTGCGATCCAGCCTACCGAAGGCGAGATCGAGTTCGAGCAGCGTCCGGTGGCCATCACCTCCACCGACGTGGCGCGTAGCCTCGGCATCGAGACCGTCTACCAGGACCTCGGACTGTGCGACAATCTCAGCGTCGCCGACAATATCTTCCTCGGCCGCGAGCGGACCTGGGGCCTCGGGCCGCTGAAATTCCTCGACAAAGGGGGAATGCGCGCGGCTGCCGAGGAGGTGTTGCAAGGTCTCTCGGTCAACGCGCCCCGCGCCGATGCGAATGTATCCGGCTTGAGCGGCGGCCAGCGCCAGGCGGTCGCTCTGGCGCGTACCAAGTTGTGGAAATCTTCCCTCGCTCTCCTCGATGAGCCGACCGCCGCGCTCGGCGTGCAGGAGACGAAACGAGCCATGGATGCGGTGCGCCGGCTGCAAGACAAGGGCGTCGCGATCGTGCTCATCAGCCACAACATGCCACTCGTGCTCGAGATGAGCCAGCGTGTGATCGTGCTCCGGCATGGCGCTAAGGTCGGCGACGTGCCGACCGACGCGGTCACCGGCGACGACATCGTCTCGCTCATCACCGGCGCGCGCCAGACCTGGATCGAGGCGGCCTGACGTCCCCTCGCCTTCGCAAGTCAAGGATCACCCATGGCGGGTTCCCCTTCCAAGATCACGCCGCTGGCAGAGGCCGCAAGCGCCGTGGCGAACGGCGCCTCACTGACAGCCGGCGGCTTCGCTCATTCCCACCAGCCGCTGGCGTTCACCCGCGAGCTCATCCGCCAAGGCCGTTCGCGGCTCACCCTGATGAGCGTGGCCGAGTGCTGGGTGGCCGAATTCCTGGCCGCGGCGAGCATGCTTGAGAAAGCTTACTTCTCCAACTTCATGTTCGAGGGCTACGGTCGCTGCCGGTGCTTTTCCAGGGCTGTCGAGGCCGGCACGATAGCGGTCGAGGACCATAGCCATTTCGGCATGGTGTCCCGCTTCATGGCCGCGGGGCTCGGGCTGCCCTTCATGCCCATGCGGGCCATGGCGGGCACCGATATCCTCGCCGTCTCCGGATTCGAGCCGGCGCACGAAAAGGCCCAGCAGCTGCACTCGCCCTTCGGCAACGGCGTGGTCACCGCCGTATCGCCGCTGAAGCCGGACGTCGCCGTCATCCATGCCGCGCAGGCCGATCACCTCGGCAATATCAAGCTCTTCGGCACGACCTCCGTCATCGAGGAGCAGGCCCGCGCGGCGGACCTCGTGATCGTCACCGTCGAGGAGATCGTCGATACCGATGTCATCCGCCGCCAGCCGGAGATGACGCTTCTGCCCGCCCTCATGGTCGACATGGTCGTCCACCTCCCCTATGGCGCTCACCCCACCGGCGTCTACGGCTACTATGATCACGATGCGCCGCATCTTGCGGACTATTACGCGGCCTCCGCAACCGAGGCCGAGACGGCGGCCTGGCTCGACCGGTGGGTCTATGGCCTGCCCGATCACTGGGCCTATCTCGACGCGCTGACGATGTCGCGGCTGTTGCGCCTGCGTGTCGATCCCGCTCTCGGCTATCTGCGCGAGGCATGCCATGGCTGATGTCAGCCACGACGAATATATGGCCATCGCCGCCGCACGCGAGATCAACGATGGCGACACCGCCTTCATCGGTACGGGTCTGCCCATGGTGGCGGCCTATCTCGCCAAGGCGACCCATGCGCCGCGCGTGAACCTCGTCTTCGAATCCGGCATCATCGATCCGCAGCCGGTCGATCTTGCGACGGGTGTCGGCGACTATCGGCTCGCCCATGGTGCAACCAAGATAGCCGGCACGTTCTACGCCCTCAGCCTGTTGCAGCAGGGCGTCATCGACATCGGTTTCCTCGGCACGGCCGAGATCGACGCTTACGGCAACCTGAACTCGACCGTCATTGGCCCCTATTCCAGGCCCAAGGTTCGGCTGCCCGGCAGCGGCGGAGCGAACGACATCGCCAGCATGGCGAAGCGCTTCGTCGTCATCGCCCGGCTGGACCGCAAGCGCTTCGTCGAAAAGCTGCAATACCTGACAACGCCCGGCTTTCTCACCGGCCCAGGCGCCCGCGAGGCGGCAGGCCTGCCCGGTGCCGGCCCCGTCCGCGTCATCAGCGACCGCGCCGTGCTCGGCTTCGACCCGGTCTCGAAGCGGATGCAGGTCGAACGTCTCTATCCCGGCGCCACGCTGGAGGAGGTTCAGGCGCATGTCGCCTTCCCGCTGCCGGCGGCGCCGAGCCTGGAGACAGAGCCGGTGCCGGACGCACGTCTTCTGCGCCTGCTGCGGGAGGTCATCGATCCCGATGGGGTTTACGTCACCCGGGCAAAGGTCGATCTCGGATCTTAGGAGCTGACCCCTGCCATGGCCTCTCGACACAACAAACTCGCATCCCTCGCCGAGGCTGTCAGCCTCGTCAAGAACGGCCAACTCCTGGCGCTCGGCGGCGAGGCGGGTCGTCGGCCGCCCCTAGCACTCATCTGTGAACTTATCCGCCAGGGGCGCAAACATCTGCGCCTGGCGGGCTGGGAAGGCAGCATCGCCCGCGACCTGCTCGTTGCGGCCGGTTGCACCGAGAGCGTCGATGCCGGCGGATCGATCATGCGCAACCGTCTCCGCGCGGCCGCCCTCGGCTGGCCTTCCGCAACCGTGGCCGGCCTCGCCGAGGCCGTCCCGGCGCTCCACCCCGATATCGTCCTCCTGCACGCCCATTTCGCCGATGAACAGGGCAATGTCCGCTTTACCACGGACGAATGGCAGCCGGAATTTCCCGATCTGCTTCTCGCCCGCTCGGCAAGAACGGTCATCGTCTCGGTCGAGCAGGTCGTCAGCGCAGAGACCATCGCAAGCCGGCCAACCGATCCCTTCCTCGCGGGATCGGCTGTCACATGCATCGTGGAGGCACCCTATGGCGCCTATCCCGCCGCCTGCGAAGCGCGCTATGCGGCCGATGCCGAGGCCCTGGCCCAAGTTGCCCAAGCAACGCGCTCGCCCGGGGCACTGCGGGCGTGGATGGATGAGTACGTTTTCGGCATTGCCGACCATTGGGCGGCACTCGACCGCATCGGCGCGCGCCGCCTCATGGCGGTCAGCACCAACCGCGCCCTGCGCAGCTGATCAGTGGAAGAGCCGCTTCGCGCCGGTGATGAGCTGCACCACCTCCTCCGGCGTCGTATCGGCGCGGTTAAGCACCCCCGCGGTCTCGCCCTGCCGTAGCACATGCATCCGGTCGGAAACGCGGAAAATCTGGTCGAGATTGTGGCTGATCAGCACGACCGAATAGCCGTCCGCACGCAGCTGCTGAACCAGCTCGAGCACCTTCTCCTGCTCCGGCACACCGAGCGCCGCCGTCGGCTCGTCGAGGATCACGACCCGCTGCGAGAAAGCCACCGCCCGGCCGATCGCAACCGTCTGCCGCTGGCCGCCCGACAGATCCTTGACCAGCGCCTTGGTGGAGTTGATATGGATCTTCAGGCTCGCCAGGATGCGCGCGCTCTCGGCATGCATCTCGGCCTTGCGCAGGAACGGAAGGCCCAGCAAGCGCCGGACCGGCTCGCGCCCGGCGAAGAGGTTCTCGGCAATGTTCGAGTTGTCGAACAGCGCGAGATCCTGGTAGACGGTCTCGATCCCGAGGGCGCGGGCATCTTGCGGCGACCGAACGTGCACCTCGCGCCCGTCGAAGAACATCCGCCCGCCATCCGGCACGATCGCGCCGGAGATCACCTTGATCAGGGTCGACTTGCCGGCGCCATTGTCGCCGATCAGCGCCAGCACTTCGCCCGTATTGAGGGTGAGATCGATGCCCTTCAGCGCCCGGACGGCGCCGTAGCTCTTCGTCACACCCTGAAGTTCAAGAAGCTTGCTCATCGGCGGCGCACGCTGCTCCCAACGGCTTACTTGCAATAGTCAGCCAGGTTCTCGGCCGTCACCATGGGCGTCTCGACGAGGTTGACCTTCTGCACCGGCTTGTCCGTGAGAACATTCATCGCAAGCTCGAGAGCCTCGGGGAACATGGTCGGATAGTGCACTGATCCCGTCATCTTGCCCTCCTTCAGCCCCTGGCAGGCCTCGAGTCCCCCATCCATGCCCACGATGACCAGGTCGGTCTTGCCGCTCTCGGCCAGCACCTTGCCCGCGCCGAGCGCCATGGAGTCGTTATGGGCGAACACCGCCGCGACATCCGGATGGGCCACGGCCGCGTCTTCCATGGCGGCGGCAGCCTCGTGCATCCGGTAGTGGCCGACATAGCTGTAGACCTTGATGTCCGGATGCTGCTTCATCACCTCTTCGAAACCGGTTTTCCGGTCCGTGGTGGCGGAAGCGCCGGGTGTGCCCTCCATTTGGATGACCACGCCCTTCCCGCCAATCTTGTCGACGATGTAGCGCGCCGCGATCCGGCCCATCTCCACATTGTCGCCGCCGATGAAGGCCGCATACTCCGTGTCCGGCACGTTCAGCTTGCGGTCGAACACCACCAGAGGAACGTTGGCGCGTTTCGCCGTCGCCGCGATGGGCGCGAGCGCATCGGAGTCGTTGGGCGACATCACCACGATATCGGCACCGCGCACCAGCGCGTCTTCGAGCCCGGCGAGCTGGACCGCACTGTCGCGGCGCCCGTCGATGATCGTGAGATTGACGTCTTTGCGCCCGGCGGCCCAAGCCTTGGCGCGCTCGACCCCGCCGACGCGATAGGGGTGCTCGACATTGGGCTGGGCGACCACGATGTTCCAGACCTTGTCCTGAGCCTGGGCGGCATAGGTGCCCATCAGGATGAGGCCAGCCGCCAGGCCGGCAATGATTTTCCTTCGTGCCATCGTTCCCTCCACTGCAGGTTTGTTATTGGTGATGAGGGCATGCCAGCCCTATCGCTTCGCTCGAATACTCCTCACACTGAACATGACTGCGACCACGATGATCACGCCCCGCGCGATATCCTGCGCGTAGGGTGAGACCGAGAGCAGGTTGAGAATGTTGTAGGTGAGCCCGATCACCATGAGGCCGATGAAGGTAAGGCCAACCCCGCCCGCGCCGCCGGTGAAGGGCGTGCCGCCGATCACGACCGCCGCGATGCCGTTGAGCTCGAACAGCGCGCCCGACGCCGGCTCGCCGACGCCGAGCCGCCCCAGGAACAACAGGCCGGCCAACGCGGCGCCCACGCCGTGGATGACGTAGACACTGCGCTTCACCCGCGGCACGTTCACGCCGCAGCGATGGGCCGCGACCTCGTTATCGCCCACCATGGCGACGAGCCGCCCGTAGCGCGTCATGCGCAGCGCCACGCCGGCTGCGATGAAGAAGGCGGCCGCGATGATCACCGGCGCCGGCACCGGGCCGATGAAGCCCCGGCCGAACCAGAACTGGAACCACTCCGGTGTTTCCGTGATGATGGTTCGCCCGTCGCTCAGCATCAGGGCGACGCCGCGGGCTATGGTCATGGTGCCGAGCGTCGCCACGAAGGGCGTGACGCGCCCCCAGGTGATCACAGCGCCATTGAGATAGCCGAAGGCCACGCCAAGGAGAAGCACGGCCACGATGGCGCCGACCGGCCCGAAGATGGGCATCGCGAGAGCGCCGACCACCGTCGCGCAGGCGAGGATCGCGCCGCCCGAGAGATCGATCCCGCCGGACATGATCACGAAGGTGAGGCCCATTGCGATCAGCCCCACCATGGTCCATTGCCGCAGGACGTTGAACAGGTTCTGCTCGGTGAGGAAGTGGGGCGACAGCAAGGCAGAGACGATGATCAGCAGGACGAGTCCCACCAAGGCCGCATTGTTCATCAGCCAGCGCAGCACCAGATCTCGGCCGCGCTCATCCCCCTGTGCGCCCAAGAGGCGCTGGACGAGTGAAGGCTGCGTGGCGCTCGAGCCCACCTCCGAACTCATCATATCGGATCCTTCCACACGTTCTCGGATCCATCGATGCGGATATCGATGAGATAGAGACGGTCGGAGGCCTTGCCCCGGGCGATCGCCGCGGCCAGCTCGCCGGGTTTTGTGACTTTCTCGCCGTCGCCACCCATGCATTTCGCGATGCCTGAATAGTCCACATCGCCGAAATCGACCCCGATATAGCGCTGGCCGTGGAAGTGCAGCTCCTCCTGCTTGATGTTGCCATAGGCCATGTCGTTCATCACGAGGAGCGTCAGCGGCGCCTTTTCGCGAACAGCCGTCTCCAGATCACCCATGCTCATGCCGAGGGAGCCGTCGCCTACCACGGCAATCACGTCCTTCTGGGGTTGGGCGAGCTTGGCGGCAATGGCGGCCGGTAGGCCGAAGGCCATGTTGCCGAAGCCGACCGGCTTCATGTAGGCGCCCGGCGTCCTGATCGGCAGCATATGGGTCCAGACACCGGGATTGCCGGCGTCCGCCACCACCACCGTATTGGCGTCGACGGCATCGCCGAGCGCCTTCATCACCCATTGTGGCTTAATGGGTATCGCCGTGGCATAGGCATCGGCGAACACATGCGCGCGCCAGTCCTCGCGCAGGCGCCGCGCGGTAGCCAGCCAGTCCGCACGAGCGCCGGCGGTCGCCGAACCCTTGTCGCGAAGCGTGGCGGCGAGGCGCTCAAGAGCATCCGTCGCATCGCCGACCAGGCCAACCGCCACCGGATAATTGCGGCCGATCATAGCCGGATCGAGGTCGACCTGCACGATGTTGCGGGTGAGCGGCAAGGTCCAGCGCGAGGTCGAGGCAGCATTCAAGCTGTTACCGACCGCGACGATACAGTCGGCCTCCTCCAGCAGGTGCTTGGAAACCTTGGTGCCGAACCGGCTGCGTGGCCCGAAGCACAGATCGTGATCCCCGGGTACCGCGGAAATGCCGTTGAATGTCGTGACGATGGGAGCGCCAAGCGACGTGGCGAGCGCCAGCGCAGGGTCGCCCGCTTTGGCAATGATCGCCCCGCGGCCCAGCCACAGCAACGGCTTCCTTGCGGCGGCGAGCACCTCGGCGGCCGCGGTGATCGAGGCTTGCGGCACAACCGGCCGCACGTTGAAACGGTAATACTCCGGCTTGATCGGCTCGAACGCGATCTCGCCGCCCTCCACCGCATCCCGGGCGAAATCGAGCAGGACCGGCCCGGGATTGCCCGTCGTCGACACCCGGAAAGCCTCGCGCACCGCCTGCGGGATACCCTCGCTGTCGGGCACGAACCGGCTGAGCTTGGTGAACTGGCGGAACAGCGTGACGTGATCGGCGTCCTGATTGTCGTCCTGGCCGATGTGACGGCGGCGATTGTTGCAGGTGATCACCACGACAGGGCTCGAGTCCCGGTGCGCGCCGCCGACCGCGGTGACCAGGTTGGTTGCGCCCGGACCCGTGGTCGCAAGGCAGACGCCTGGCTTGCCGGTGAGCCGACCATAGCCGTCGGCCATATGGGCTGCCGCCCGTTCATCGCGGGTGGTGATGAAGCGGATGCTCGGCTCATCATACAGCGCATCCATGATGGACAGCGTCTGTCCCCCCGGCACGCCGAAGATGAACTCGACCCCCTCGAGCTTCAGGCATTCGACAACTGCGCGTGCGGCGCTGATTTTGCTTGGCGCGGCGTGCGAAGTCGTCATCTGCGGCTCTCCCTGCGTCGTTGGATGATCGGCGGCTTTCGCGCCTTCTCCGCAGAGCTAACAGAAAAAAACGTTTTCGGAAATCGTTTTCTGTGTATTTATGACCGGGTCATCACCACGCACGGATTCCATGACCCTCGCCAGCCGTCGTCCCAGTCTCTCTGCCCCCGCTGTTCACGCCCGCAGGGTGCACCGTGGGACGTGAGCTGATACTGGCCATCGATGCGGGGACGAGCCGCATCAGGGCAGCGCTTTTCAACGCGAAGGGCCAGTGCCTTGCCCAGGCCAGCCGCCCTTTTGCCGTCACCTATCAGCCCCCGCTTGCGGAAGCCGACCCGGCCTCCCTCTGGACCGCGGCCATCGAAGCCACCAGGGCGCTCGAGGCCAATCCGGAGCGTATTGCCGCGGTCGCCGTGACCGCCGCGCTCGGCATGATGCTGGTGGATGTCGAAGGAGCGCCGCTGGCACCAATCTCAACCTGGCAGGACCAGCGGGCCGCGCGAGAAGCGGCCTTCATCGAAAGCCGGTTCGGCGGAGACGCAATCTACGAGGTCACCGGTCGCCGCATCGATCCCGAGCTGACCGCGCCGCGCCTCATGTGGTTCCGCGAGCACCGCCCTGAGGTTTTCGCGCGGGCCCATAAGGTTCTCTCCGTGAAGGATTGGCTGGTCATGCGCCTCTGCGGGAAAGCTGTATGCGATCCGGGCGGCGCATCCTACACTTTGCTGTTCGACGTAAGCCGCGGGCGCTGGAATGAGGAGCTCATCGCCGCGCTCGACCTTTCCAGCACGCTCTTGCCCGAGGTGCATGACGCAACCGAAATCGCCGGATCGTTGACCCGTAAGAGCGCCTCAATTTTGAGGCTGGTCGAGGGAATCCCGGTTGTTGTCGGCGGGCCCGATGGGACGGTGGGCGGAATCGGTGGCGGCATGGTCGAGCCGGGAATCGCCGTAAACGTTATGGGAACGACGGATGTCGTCCTCGCCTGCATCGACCAGCCATGCTTCGACGCTGCCCGGCGATTGGTGCTGAACCGTTTCCCCTCCGGCCAGGCCTGGAGCATCGGTGGTCCGATGGCGGCGACCGGAGGCGCCATAGCCTGGCTCGCCGCCGTGTTGAACGCCGACCTCGACACACTGACGGCAGAGGCCTCCACCGTTCCGGCCGGCAGCGAAGGGCTGATCTTCTCACCCATTCTCGGCGGCTCGCGCACGCCGCGCTGGAAGATGGAGGAGCGGGGCGGCATGACCCAGCTGAGCTTCGAGCACGGGCGCGGGCATGTCTTCCGCGCAGCACTCGAGGGTGTGGCCGTGGAGGTCGCCGAGGTCTTCGATGCGCTCGAAGCGGCCGGCACGCCGGTGCGCGACATCCGCGCGGTCGGCGGCGGTGCCGAGTCACGTCTCTGGCTGGAAATCCGCGCGGCATTGCTAGGCAAGCCCCTGATCGTGCCCGAGGTGGTCGAGGCATCGGCGCTCGGGGCCGCGATGCTGGCCGCCGTCGGCATCGGCCTTCATACCGACCTGAGGGCGGCGAGCGGCGCTATGGTCCACATCCGCGACCGGATCGAGCCCAGCCCCGAAAGCGCCGCCCTTTACGCCCGTGTTAAGCGACGCCACGGCGCATTCCGAGACCAGCTCAATCGACGTCCTGAACCGGAGCCAGGAGAATTGTGACGATGTCCAGCGCGTTGCAGGGATTGAAGGTGCTCGATGTCTCGCGCTTCATCGCCGGTCCGTTCTGCGCCATGCAGCTCGGCGATCACGGCGCCGACGTGGTCAAGGTGGAGCGGATCGACACGGGCGAGGACACGCGCGCCAACGAGCCGAAGCTGGGCGGCGAGAGCGTGTATTTCATGACCTATAATCGCAACAAGCGCAGTTTTGCGCTCGATTTCCGCAATCCCGAAGCCCAGGCCGTGTTGCGTGAGCTGGCCGGCAAGGCCGACGTGCTCATCGAGAATTTCCGCCCCGGCACCATGGAGCAGATGGGATGCGGCTGGGAGACGCTGAGCGTGCTCAACCCGCGCCTCATCATGGTGCGCATCTCCGGTTTCGGACAGACGGGCCCGCTCGCCCAGCGCCCCTGCTTCGATGTGATCGCCCAGGCGATGAGCGGCATGATGGACATCACCGGCGATCCCGATGGGCCGCCAACAATGGCAGGCACCTTCGTGGTCGACTACGTGACCGCGCTCTATGGCACAATTGGTGTCCTTACCGCCCTTGCCGCGCGCGAGCAGACCGGCAGAGGACAGCTTGTCGAGGCAACCCTCCTCGAAAGCGCCGCAAGCCTCCTGATGACGGCGATCCCCGAACAGGTCGTGCTCGGCAAGACCATGCGGCGGCAGGGCAATCGCGACCGCTACACCGCCCCGGTGAACACGTTCCAAGGCGCGGATGGCGCCTGGGTGCACATCGCCTCCGGCACCGATCCGCTGTTCCGCCGGCTGGCCAACGCCATGGGCCGTGAGGACCTGTTGCAGGATCCTCGCTTTGCCACGGCGAAAACCCGCGTCGAGAATGCCGATGCCATAGAGGCCGAGGTTCAGGCCTGGGTTGCACGGCACACCGCCGATGCCGTGGTCGAGGCCATGGACCGCGCCGGCATCCCCTGTGCGAAGGTCGCCACCATGGTCGATGTTGTGGAAAACCCGCAGCTCAAGGCGCGGGGGCAGATCTTGTCGATGGAGCACCCTCGCGCCGGCATCTATCCCACTCACGGCGTGACCGTGATACTGGGCGACACGCCCGGTGCGGTGCGGCGCGCGGCACCGCTGGTCGGTGAACACACGCGGGAGGTGGCGGCGGAATGGCTCGGCTGGTCGAATGAGCGCTGCGACGATCTGATGGCCCGCAGGGTGCTCGGATGAGCCTTGCACGCCTCGGCAAGCACATCTTCCGCATGGGATCATCCTCTTCGCGGTTGACCTTTGGCTCATTGCCTGCTCAATTGGCATGCAGAAACGTTTTCGGAAATCGTTTCTCGTCAAGGGCACGCGAGATGCCCGAATGCCGAGTCGCGCTATTCGGTTCGGCCACCAGGAGGGAAAGAATGTTCTCTAATCATTGGCTCAAGCGGCCCATGCTGGCGCTGGCTGCCGTCACGGCCCTCGCGATCGGTCCGTCCACTCCAGCGCAGGCTCAGGACAAGCTCACCATCGGCGCGATCATCTACGCGCGCGACTCGCAGTTCTGGCAGCAGATCGAACGCGGCATGCGCGATGCTGCCGAAAAATATGGCGCGACCATCCAGTTCGGTCTCAATCAGCGTAAGCTGCCGACCGAGAGCCAGGTGGTCGAGGATTTCATCACCCGCGGCGTGGACGTGCTGATCATGCCGCCCTTGGATAAGCAGGGCTCCGTCGCCTCTGCCCGCCGGGCCAAGGACCGCGGCATCATGGTCATCGAGTATGATACCAAGCTCGAGGATGCCTCCATCGCAAGCCACACCATCGGCGTGGACAGCCGCGAGCTCGCCGCATCGGTCGGCAAGGAATTGCGCCGCTATCTCGAGACCGTCGAGGGAGAACCCTCCATCGGCATGATCACACTCCCGCCGATCAACGCCAATATGCAGCCCCGCCGCATGGGCTTCCTGTCCGCGCTCGACGGGCTGAAATACGAGCTGGTGGCCGAGGTGACCGCGGCCACCCCCGAGGATGGTGCCGACGGGCTCGAGAATATTCTGCGCCGCAAGCCCGACACCACCGCGATCTGGGCATCCAATGCCGGATCGCTCGCCGGTGCCGCGGCCGCTGCCCGCCGTGCCAATACGAAGACGAAGCTCTACGGCATCGATATGAGCCAGGACCTGGCCCATATGCTGCTCGATCCCGACAGCAACGTTGAGGCGGTGTCAGACCAGCAGCCTTACAAGGTGGGCTATCTCACGGTGGAAACGGCGGTGAAGGCCAAGCGTGGCGAAGCCCAGCCCCGCCATGTGAATGTCCCAGTCAAGCTCTACACCAAGACCGAGCCGCAGGCGGTCAAGGAATATCTCGAACTCGTCCGGTCGCTGTCTCAATGAGTTCCGGCCGGGGGTTGCCCAGCAGCCCTCTGGCCTTTCCCGCTGCGAGGGACCATGTCCATGAACAGCACGCTCGCCCGGCCGCGCGAAGCCCTACGCTCCGCACGGCTGAGCACGATCCTCGCCTCCTGGCGCGCCGAGATCGGCGTCGGCATCGCGCTGGTGGCGCTGATCGTCTACTTCTCTGTCACCGCGCCGAATTTCCTCTCGCTGGCGAACTTCTCGACGCTGCTCACCCAGACCTCGGTGGTGGCGATCATCGCCGTGGGCATGACCATGGTTATCATCGCCGGCGAGATCGACCTCTCGGTCGGCGCGACCGTGGGGCTCGCCGGCACGGTCATGTCCCTGCTGGTGATCAAGCTGGGCTGGTCGCCCATCACGGCGAGCGCGCTGGCGGTGGGCATTGCCGTGCTGATCGGCGCCTTCATCGGCTCGCTTCGGGTGATATGGGCCATTCCCTCCTTTATCACGACCCTCGGCCTGCTCTCGGCGCTGCGCGGCATCGCCTTCTACATCAGTGATGGGCTGACGATCGGGCCGATGCCGCCGGCCTTCGACAGCTTGTGGTATGGCACGGTTTTGGGCATCCCCATGCCTGTCGCGCTGATGGCGATCACGATCGCCATTGGATGGCTCGTGCTCACCCAGCTGCGCTTCGGCCGGCACATCTATGCCGTGGGTGGCAACCCAGTGACCGCGGCCCGCTACGGCGTCCCGGTCCGCGCGATCCGCATCGCCGTCTTCGTCATCGTCCAGGTTCTCGCCGCCATCGGTGGGATCATGCTGGTCTCCCGGCTGAACTCCGGCAGCGCCACCGTGGGCGAGCATGTGGAACTCGACGTGATTGCGGCCGTCATCGTCGGTGGCACCAGCCTGAGCGGTGGCTACGGGCGCCTCATCGGCACCGTGCTGGGCGTCATGTTCGTGGCGGTTCTGCGCAATGGCATGGTGCTGGCCGGCATCGACCCCATCGTCTTTCTCATCGCCCAAGGCCTCGTCATCATCCTTGCGGTCTGGTGGAGCATGCTCCGCCGTCAGCGTTCACGAGCGGATGGAGTGATATGAGCAAAGTCCCACTCGCCTCAAAGCTGATCAGCCTCGCCGAGGCGGCGCAGCGGGTGCCCGACGGCTGCCGCCTCGCCCTCGGTGGCTTTGCCGTCTACCAGAAACCCATGGCCTTCGTGCGCGAATTGGTCCGGCAGGGGCGGCGCGATCTCACCATCATCGGCTCCGCTCATTCCTTCGACGTCGACATGCTGGCCGGGGCCGGATGCCTGAGCAAGGTCGAAACCTCCTATGTCGGCCTGGAGAAGCACGGCCTCGCCCGAAACTATCGGCGCGCCGTGGAAGCGGGCCGCCTCAAGGTCGTCGATTATCCTGAAATGGCCTGCTGGGATCGCTTCCGTGCCAATCAGGAGGGCTTCGATTTCTGGCCCGCCAAGTTCCTAGGCGGTAACGACGTCGTCACCTATAACAGCGAGATAAAGGAGTTCCCCTGCCCGATCACAGGCCGCCGCCTGCACGCGCTCCCCGCCGCCAAGGCGGAGATCGTCGTCATTCACGCTATCGCCGCCGACGAACAAGGCAATGTGGTGATCCCCGCCCGACGGCTCCTGCCGCAGAGCGGCGATGTGCTGATGGCGCGTTCCTGCGACCACGTCATCGTCACGGCCGAGAAGATCGTGCCCCGCGCTTTCATCAAGCGGCATGCCCGTTTCGTCGACGTGCCCTCCTATCGGGTCAGCGCCGTCGTCGAGGTCCCCTGGGGATCGCATCCGACGCCGACCCTGGGGCGATATCTCGCGGATGACGAGCACCTCGACACCTATGTCGCAGCCTCCGCCTCCGACAGCGCGTTCAACACCTATCTCGATAGCTGGGTGCGTGAACCCGCCGACCACTTCGCCTATCTCGACCGGCTCGGGTCCGCGCGACTGTCCCGGCTGCACGATCTGGGGAGCCTCGCATGACCGCACCCGCAAGCCTCCACGAAACCATCGCCGTCACCCTCGCCCGCAGCTTCGCCGATGGTGAAGTCGGCTTCACCGGTCTGCTCACCGGCGCCGCGGCGGCCCTGTTCGGCACCGGCATTCCACTGGCCGCGATGGAGCTCGCCAAGCGCATGCATGCGCCGAACCTGACCATCCTGCTCGCAGGCTGCTACCACAACCCCGATTTCAGCGAGATCGACCGCCTGCCCGATTCAGAGCACAGCGCCATGCTCCGCGACCTCACCTGCGAAGCACAGATGGTCGACTATCCCGGGCAATTCGTGCTGAAGCGCGGCGATGTCAGCTTCGGCTTCAGCAGCGCGGTGCAGGTCGATCGCGTGGGAAACATCAACAGCGTCTGCATCGGCCCGTACGAGCGGCCCCATGTGCGCCTGGTCGGCCCCATTCTCCAGCCCGAGCACATGACCCTGTTCCGGCGCGAATATGTGATGATGCCCCACCATGACCGGCGCAACTTCGTCGAGAAGGTCGATTACGTCTCGGGTGTCGGCTATCCCGGCGGCCTCGAGGGGCGCGCCGAGCTCGGCCTGGACTGGGGCGGTCCCTGCATGGTGGTGACGCCGAAATGCATTTTCGATTTTGACCGCGAGGCCGGGCGCATGAAGGTGCGCTCGATCCACCGCGGCGTGACCGCTGAGGCACTGCAGGACGCGACAGGCTTCGACCTCGGCGACCTCTCATCGGTGCCGGAGACAGACGTGCCCTCCGACGAGGAGCTGGAGCTCCTGCGCCGCGAGGTCGACCCCCGCCGCGTGCTCATGCCCGTCCACGAGCACGGGCAGGTGGGCTGAGACAACCGGCGCATTCTGCGCTGTGGGAAAGGGATGATTGCGCGACGCTACTCACCTTCGCGCTGTCTTGCTTCGTAGCGTTCGCGGGCTTCAGCAATCTTCACCTGATTGGTTTCTGTCCATACGACGAGCGCCTGCACGGTTTGGTGCAACGAGGCGCCGAGAGGTGTGAGATTATATTCCACCTTAGGGGGCACCGTGGGGTAGACCGTCCTTTCCACAATCCCGTCCCGTTCAAGTTGGCGCAATGTCGTCGTCAACATGCGCTTGCTGATGCCGTCGATACTGCGCCGCAACTCGGCGAATCTCAGAGTGCGCTGATCGAGCAGCGCGATCACCAGCAATGACCATTTGTCGGCGATCCTATCGAGGATCTGCCGCACTTCGCAGCCCTCGCGAACGTCCCACTGAAGGACGTCATAGCTGGAGGTGAGTCTGCAGTTACCTGGTAATTCGAAAGTGCCTTCTTTCATGGCTGGGCACTCTGCCGTATGGCTGACGAGGTTACAAGAGGGAACTCGGTAATAAAAAATTCCCTGAGCTCGACAGGCAACCCCATCGGAGAGCCCCGCATGACATCCACAGTGTCGCGATCGTCGGTACCCGATCCCGTAAACATGAGCCTCCGAGAGAAGGGCGCCCTCCTCATCTTATGCGGGGCGATTTTTCTAGAGGGGCTCGACATTGCGATGCTCAACGTAGCATTGCCGCACATTCGGGCAGATCTCGCTCTCTCCACGACGACGCTGAGCGCCGTGGTCAGTTCCTACGTGATCGGCTACGCCGGCTTCATGCTCCTCGGCGGACGCATTTGCGATCTCTACGGCCGGCGCCGCGTTTTCCTCGCTGCGCTCGGTGTGTTCCTCGCTCTTTCCGGACTGGGAGGGCTGGCCACCGAAGGCTGGATGCTGCTGGCAGCCCGTTTCATCACCGGCCTCGCAGCCGCTTTCATGACCCCCGCCGGTCTGTCGCTGATCACCACCAATTTTCCAGAGGGACCGCGGCGCAACAAGGCGGTGCTTATCTATGCCGGTGCAGCATCGGCGGGCTACTCCCTAGGCTTGGTTGTCGGCGGTGTATTGACCGCGATCAGTTGGCGCTGGGTATTCTTCGCGCCCGCCATCATCGCGGCTTTGATACTTCTGCTCGCTGTGAAGTTCATCGTTGATGACCACCGCACCGCCGCGCATCGCAAGTTCGATCTCTTGGGCGCAACAGTGATGACGGCAGCTATGCTTTCCGCCGCCTTTGGTATCGCTCGCCTCGAGCACCCCGAGGCGCTTCTATCGGCACTTGCAGCATGTGCCGTGAGCGCCGCTCTGTGGATTGTCTTCATAGTGGTCCAACGGAACACAAGCGAGCCTTTGATCCGACTGGGCATTTTCAAATCGGGGGCGCTCGTTCGCGCCAACTTGGCAATGTTGCTCCTCGGCGGATCGTTCTTCGGCTTTCAATTCGTGATCACACTCTATCTGCAGGAGCTGCTGCAGTGGACTCCACTGCAAACCGGGCTTGCCATGATCGTCGTGAGCATCGACGCAATCCTAGCGCCCACGCTCACGCCCGTTTTAGTGAACCGCTTCGGCCATGTCCGGGTGATCATAGCAGGGCTCGTCCTCGCCATGGTCGCTTATGGCCTGTTTCTACGCCTTGATCTGGATTGGACCTATGCCGCGATGTTTCCAACCATGCTCATCTTGGGACTGGCGTTTGCTCTCGCCTATGGGCCGCTGACGATCATGGCCACCAACCGTGTTGTCGAGAATGAACAAGGCCTGGCGAGCAGCCTCGTCAACACGGCCTTCCAGTTCGGAGCCGGGCTCGGGCTTTCGGCGGTCGGCGCGCTTGCCGTCCTCGGTCTCGGTGGCGGCAGCGGCTCTGAAGCGCGCCTTGAGGCCTTACGCATCGCGCTGCTTGTGCCTGTCGCCGCAGCGGCAGTTGCTGCCTTCGTGATGTGGACGACCTCGAAAGCTCCGACAAATGCGAGATAGCCCAATGCAGCTTGACGGCGACTAACGATCGCCGGGCGGTCCGCCCGGACGCGCCACCAGCAGCGGCTGATCGCAAAGACGTCCTTTCATCATCTTCGGCGATGGAGCCAATCAGAAAATCCCTTATTCAACTAGCGACGGCTCTGTGCCAGCCTCACCGCCACATCTTGTTCGATGCTTTTGCCGCTTTCAGATTTGCAAGCAGTACAGTTCACCAGTCTTCGGAGTCGAGGGATAGCCCATGAGGTCAGTCGTCTACACGCAGATCGAGCGCTGCCCGCAATCGCTTCTCAGCGCAATCGCCGATTATTCGGTCGCCGACCTTCATGAGGCGTTGGGCGCAATTGAGGGCAGGATCCGCCTGATGAGCCCGCGCATGCGGCCTATCGCGCCGGGGCAGCGTGCGGTCGGCCAGGCGATCACGTCCTACAACTATCCAGGCGACAATCTGATGATCCATGCCGCTCTGAACATCGCTCGGCGGGGCGACATGCTCGTCCTCGTGAACGGCGGCGTTCCGCAGGGCGCCCTCTGGGGCGATGTGGCCGGAACATTCGCCACGGAAAAGGGCATTGCGGGCGTTGTTGCCGACGGCCCGGTGCGCGACACCGGCGCGCTTCGCGAGATGGGCTGCAAAGTGTGGTCGACCATCATTTCCCCCGCCCATCCGGAGAAGCGGGGACCTGGCGCGGTCAACATACCGGTCGTTTGCGATGGCGTTCGGATCGAGCCGGGCGATATCATCGTCGCCGACGACGACGGCGTCCTTTCGATCCCGATCCGTCTCGCGGCGGAAACGGTCGAGAAGGCAAGAAGCCGTGCCGAGAGCGAAGTGGCGATCCGCGCCCAACTGAAGACCGGCGCGTCCCTTTTCGAGATCCTGCAGATGCAAAACAATCTCGACGCGGCGGGCGTGCAGGTGGTGGATGCAACTTGGCGCGACGAGACCGGATCCTGATCGTGCTGGCGCCGACTGGGCGTTCCCATGGCGCCCAAGATCCGGAGGCGGCCTATGCAGCGGTCCGCTGATTGCGACGGGCGACGATACGGTTGAGAACGGACGTCATCATGGCCAGCTCGTCCTCTGTGATATCCTGAAGCAGCATCGCTTCATTGGCCCGCGCGTGACGCACGATCTGCTCGACGCACCTCTCTCCCTTCTCGGTCAGGCTGACCTTGCTCTCGTCGTCCACAGTCACCAGGCCAAGTGCCACAAGCGATCCCAGCACATTGGAGCTCGCATTGAAGTCGAGAAAAAGCTCCGGCAAAAGCGCCTCGAGCGTGCTGTCGCGATTGGTCGAGACCGCGCGTAGGAGCCGGGCTTGCATCAAGCTTAGGCCGAGGCCCGACTCCCGCCTCCGCCTTTCCAGTTCTGCAGCGATGGTGCTGTAGGCGCGGATCAGAAGGTTCGAAAGAACCTCACCGCCACTCTTTCCGCGGCGCGAGCCGTCCTCAGCGGCCAAGCCCGCGATCTCCGGATGGTCGGCCATGACCGCATAGCGCCCCTTGGCGAAGATCAGCGGCGGCCGGTCGTAGCGGCGGAATTTCTCGACCTCGCCCAGCAATATGAGATGGTCGCCCCCCTCGTAGGTCTGAACCCGCTTGCACTCGAACGAGGCCACCACGTCCCTCAGCAAGGGCGCGCCGCCTGCGCCGGCCGAAACCGCCATCTCCGCGAACTTGTCCGGCCCCGATCGCGCAAAACGCTGCGAAACCGCGATCTGGTCATGCGCCAAGACGTTCACGGCGAAATGACTGCAGGATTCGAAGGCTGCGAAGCTCTGGCTTTCCCGCCTGATCGACCACAGGACGAGAGGCGGATCAAGAGAGACCGATGCGAACGAATTCGACGTCAGACCGTAGGCGACGCCTCCGACCGTCGTCGTGATCACCGTCACGCCCGTGGCGAATTCTCCCAGAGCGCGACGGAAGCCTGCTCCCTCTTCGCGCGGATGACCGCCTTCCACCGGAGTCCTCGTCATGGCACATCTCCAAAGTAGCGGGCCTCATCCGTCAGGCTCTATGGTCGGCGGATGCATTCCTGGCCACCGTGATCCTGATTTGAATGGCGGGACCCTGGCGGCGCGGATAGGTATCGAGCCACTTCGTGAATCGCTCCTGCAGATCCTGGAGGAGCCATTGCGCCGCCAATCCCGGAGGCTGATCCACCTTGTGGGCAGCATAGAGCGGGAACATGAGCGGCCGGCCCTGATGGATGGCGAGTTGCAGCTCGACCAGCCTGCCCGCCTCGATATGAGGCCAAGCGAGATGGGTCGGCATGGTGCACCAGCCGAAGCCTCGCAGCACGAAGTCGAGACGGTTGATCTGGTCGACAAAGCTCCACGTTCGCGATCCCATGACGACGCCACGGTAGCGCTTCGTCCGGTCCGTCAGGGTCAGCTGGACGTGCTCGTCCAATTCCGCTTGGCTGATGAGTCCTTGGACACGGGCCAGCGGATGATCCGCCGATGCGACGACCGAGATCGGAACGTCACCCATGAACTGCAGCTGAATGCCGGGCATGCCGTCGAACGCGGGCGAGTAGATGGCGAGCCGCGCATTGCCATCGAGCAGCGACTGTTCGGGCGCGCCCAGGCCTTCCGCAAACAGCGTCACCGAGACGAGCGGGTAGCGGCTGCGAAATTCGTTCAGGGATTCGATCAGCACCGCGTTCGGAAACACCTGCTCGATCGCCAGGGTGATCTCCGGCTCCGCCACGGTGGCGATACTGTTGGCCCGCGCCCGCAGGGCATCAGCACTGCTGAGCGTACGCTTGGCATCGGCCAGGATCGCCCGCCCCGCGTCGGTCAAGCGCGGCAGCTTGTGCGACCGATCGAACAACTGCAACTGAAGCGCATCCTCCAGCGACTGGATCGACTGGCTCACAGCCGATTGCACGCGGTTGAGCTTGCGCGCCGCCGCCGAGAAACTGCCGAGCTCGGCCACCACAAGCAGGATCTGGAGTTGGTCGAGCGTCATCCGATTGAGCATCCTGGGCCTCCGTAAACGCCGGTCAGCCCTGTGATAAACCCATCTCCGAAAAAATCTAGGAGGAAGCGCGCGCATCCCATCAGTTCGGACGATGATTCCGGAACGGAGGAACGAGCTGAGGCCGACAGTCATCCCCTGCGGCTCCTCAGAATCCGTAGAGCCGCGCAGGATTGTCCACGAGAATGGCCCTTCTCGCAGCCTCGTCCGGCACCCAGGCGAGCAGCAGGTCCAGAAGATCGGCGTCGTCTGGCATGGTCTCCGCGGTCTCGGTCGGATGCGGCCAATCTGAGGCCCAGAGAAGCCGGTCATGCCCCGCCTCAACCAGTGCCTTGCCCAAGGGTGCTACATCGTCGTAGCCGGGACCGCCGGTCTTCGAGATGTGATAGACGCCGGAAATCTTGACGTAGACATTCTCTCGCCGGGCCAGGCGCAGCAGCGACTGGAACGCCTCGTGTTCGGGCGCGATCGCTTGCGAATAGCGGCCCATATGGTCGATCACCACGGTGCCCGGAAGCCCCGCGATGAGCGCCTCGTAGTGGGGCAGCTCGAGCCCGTCGAGCTGCACTTGGACATGCCAGCCCGTGCCTTTCAGACGGTCTGCCATCATGGGCAGTTCCGACCACTCCATCATCCCGCCACGCATCTGATGGAACCGGACGCCCCTCGCACCGCGGCGCCAGAGCTCTTCGAGCTCATTGTCGGAGATCGAAACCGGCACGGTGACCACCGCCCGCGCGTCATCGCCGATCTGTTGAACAGCGTCCAAAATGCAGCTGTTGTCGAAACCGTAGGTCACGGGCTGCACCACCACCATGCGCTGCAGGCCAAGCCGCTGCTGGACTGGTCGGTAATCCTCGATCGTGAAGTTCGGCGGAAACAGCCATGCCTTTGGCGACGGGGCATAGGCATCATTGTAGAAGTGCATATGCGTGTCGCAGGCGCCAGGCGGGGCCTTGAGGGCTGGCTTCCGGAAAACGCGTTCGGACATTGGTGGCAAATCCTTGGCTAGTGGATCAGGTTGTCTCGCAGCGTCGCTCCCTCGTATTCCCGGCGGAAGACGTCCTTCGCCTGCAGCCGTGGCACCACCTGATCGACGAAGTCCTCGACGCTTTTCAGGCTCGTCGTCGGTGTCACGTTGAAGCCGTGGCAGCCGCTCTCGCGCCAGAGGGTCTCGAGCTGATCGGCCACCTGCTCCGGCGTTCCGACGAGTTGCAGCATTCCCGTCGAGGCACCGAACACGCGCGCTGCATCCCGCACCGTCGCGTTTCCATCGCCGGTGAGATTCGCGAGCGCCTGGAGCATGCCACGCGAGGCCTGCGTTTCGTTGGCGATAAGGGGCTGGTCCAGATCCAGCTTGCTGAAGTCGATGCCGAGCGTGCCCGACATGCGACTCAGGGCGGCATCGAGCGGTATGCGCGCGCTCATGTCCGCCTGCTTGCGTCTGGCCTCCGCTTCCGTTCCGCCGAGCACGCACTGAATGCCGAACACCACCTTCGGCACCTCCGCGAGGCCAGCGGATTGGGCGGCGTCGTTGAGCTTTGTCACGAAGCGCGCCATCTCGCTTCCGCGGGGCTGGATGGAGAAGATGACATCCGCGTGCTTCAAGGCGAATTGCTGGCCGCGACCGGACGAGCCAGCCTGGAACAGAACAGGCCGGCCCTGCGCGGAGGGAAGCACCGGCGGTACCGCCCTGCAGGCGTAGTACGTACCTTCGAAGTCGATGACATCGACGCGCTCGGGATCGGCATAGATGCCCCGCGCTCGGTCCGCCAAGATGGCGCCCGGCTTGATGCCGTTCCAGAGCGCATGGCAGATCTCCATGAACTCGTCAGCTTGATCATAGCGTTGGTCGTGCTCCATCTGGGCGAGGCCCAATGCCCGGTGCTCTCCGCGAAGGTGGCCCGACACGATGTTCCAGCCAACCCGGCCGCCGCTCAGATAGTCGAGAGTGGATAGCCGGCGCACCGCCGTGTAGGGGTGCGTTCCCGATGTCGATAGCGTGATGGCCAGCCCCAAATGTTGGGTCTCGGCCAGCATGACCCCCGCCAGTGCCATCGGATCGTGGCAAGGCCAGCAGACGCCATACCGTACATAGTCGTCGAAGCTCTCCTTGTACCTGTCGAACCCGCCCGGCGTGTCCGCCAGGAACGCAGCATCGAAGCATCCGCGTTCGAGGGTGCGCGCTAGCCGCTTCCAATGCTCGAATGACCCGAGGCCCTCCAACCGCTCGTCCTCGGGATCGGCCCAGCTCAACACGCTATGGTTGATGGGACTGTGCATGTAAAAGCCAATCAAGTGCATGCGGTTGGTCATGGTAGCTCCGCTGGTATGTTCGAGCGCGATTAGGCGGACGCGCGGTGTTGGATGATCGGCTTGGGGCTGACCGGGGGCGGATTGGCCAGATCCAGAAGGCAGTGCGGCCCCGCACAGCTGACATCGGTCCAGCCCATCTGCCCCATGACCAAGCTGATCTCCTGGCGGATGATGTCGAGCATCTTGCAAGCGCCCGCCTCTCCCGCGGCTGCCACGCTAAACATCGCCGGCCGGCCGAAAAGGGCAGCTTTCGCCCCGAGGCAGAGTGCCTTCGCCACGTCGGCCCCGCGCCGGAAGCCGCTGTCGATGAGCAGTTCCACCCGGTGCCCAACCGCATCCGCTATGATGGGAAGCATGTCCATCGACGCCGGAGCGCTGTCGAGCTGGCGTCCGCCATGATTGGAAATGACAAGGCCGTCCGCACCCATTTCCATGCACGTCAGGGCATCGTCCGGATGAAGCACACCCTTCACCGCCAGCGGCCCCGGCCAAGCCTTTCGCACGAGCTTCAGCACGTCCCAGGTCTGCGCGGGCGCAGGCGTCTCCGTGCCATAAAGATCCGCAACATCGTTTGCGCTCGCCCCCTGCGCTGCATATGGACGCCAGTTCTCCATCATCGGGATCCCGCCCTTGGCCAGGTAGCGGAAGGTCCAGGCGGGGCGGCTCAGTCCCTGCAGGATGACCGACGGCGTCATCTTCATGGGGCGGCGGAAACCGTTGCGCATGTTCCGTTCGCGCTTGGCCATCACCGGGGTGTCGATCGTCAGCATCAGAACGCGCACATTCAGCGCCTTGGCCCGCCGGATGAGATCCGTCGTTATCCGCGGATCTCGCGTTCCGTAGATCTGGAACCACGTGGTTTCCGGTGCCTCGCCCATGGCCGTTTCGATCGAGTCGCAGCTCGCGCTTGACATCACGTAAGGCACGTTGAATTTCGCGGCCGCTCTGGCCAGCATCAGGTCCGCGCCGGGCCGGAAGAAGCCCGCAATGCCCATCGGGCAAATGCCGAACGGACCGGAATACGCGTACCCGAACAGCGTCGTCTCCTGGCTGCGCTTTTCAACGTCGATCAGATACCGCGGAACCAGCTTGTAGCGGTCGAGCGCCTCCCGATTGCGTGCAAGTCCGACCTCTCCGTCGACACCGCCGTCAATGAAATCGAAGGCGATCCTCGGTAAGTACCGCCTGGCCAAGACAGCCATATCGTCGATGTTAACCGCCTTGTCTAGGTTCATGCTCGCGCCATGTACTGTAACGTGGAACTCTCTCCGCCAATTAAGCTTTCCACCATCTGACTTATCTTAAGTAGAACATCGAGACCATCGACAAAGTTCTGATGATATCAATCGGAATATTCGATGATTACTCTTTGGGATGACGGCAAAAAACATCGTCCTCGTCGGCGCCTGGGCGCCGACGCTGTATCCCGATATCGACTCGGATAATGCTCCTCCGGAGAGAACTGCCGAAGGAGAAAGGTCTGCGTTACTTGCCGAGCACCTCACGGACCTTTTTCAGGGCCTCTTCGCCGTCAGCACCTGCAGTGCTCGCCCATTCGGCCCAATACCCGGCCCATTCGGATTCGTACCGCTTCACGTCCTCTTCGGTCGCGTCGACGATCTTGAGCTTTTCGCGCAGCAAGGCCTGAGACTCGTCATTCACCTTCTTGAGCGACGCGGCCATCTTCGGTCGATGGTCCGCGACGGTCTCGTCGAGCACCTTGCGAATGTCGGCAGGCAAACCGTCATAATCCTGCTTGTTGATCAGCACGTATTCGATGCCGGTATGCGGATCACAGAGATACCCCCACTCCAGGAACTCGGTCCATTTCGAGCCGGTTATATTGGCCGCGCCGGTGAACAGGGCATCAACCAGGCCACGTTCCATCGCCTCGGGCACCTCGGCGGTGGTCAGCGTGACGGGCGCGCCGCCATAGCGGCGGATGATGTCGGCCTGTTCGGGCGTGGACCCGCGGGCGTTGCGGCCGCTCAGCTGGTCGAGCCGATCGATGGGTTTGCCCCGCCCGTAGAGATTCTGCGGCCAATATTGTCCGTTCCACAGGAGGATGGATGCCCCGTGGGCCTGAACGGCCTTTTCGACATAGGGGAGAAGCACCTCCATCGATTTGTTGGCTTCTTCTGCATTGCGGATGAGGAAGGGCAGTCCTGGTAGCGCGGCGATTTTGGCGGTTCCGGCGATGAAGCCCATGTAGCCGAGCGACATCTGCACCTGTCCTTGACCGACGACGGTCAGGGCTTCCGTTCCGCCGAAGGGCAGCTCGCCTGGTGTTCGCACCGTGATGTCAAGCGCGCCGTTGGTCCGCGTGCGCACGTCGTCGGCAAAGGCCTTGTAGTTGTTTGTGGAAGGATGGCCGGGCCCATAGATGATGATGAAATCCCACTTCAGGGGGCTCGCGAAGCTTGGGCCTCCAGCCGCAGCAAGCAGCGCTACCGTGCCGAGGCCCTTCAGCGCCGATCTCCTGGTGAAACGGAAGTTGTTCATCAATTTTTCCTCCCTTGAGCGAACGTGAAGATCGTCAGGCGTTCCCGGCCATCTGGCTCGGAAGCCACAAAGCGATCTCCGGCACCAGCCAAAGCAGCATCAGGAACAGCAGCATGATGATGACGTAGGGCAGCGAGCCGTTGACGACATCCGCGAACGGCCGCCCATTGCTCAGCCCGTGCAGCACGAAGAGGTTGAGACCGATTGGCGGCGTGATCATCCCGACTTCGACCAGCACCACCAGCGCGACCCCGAACCACACGAGATCAAAGCCCGCAGCGGTGATGATTGGATAAAGTACGGGGAGCGTCAGCAGCATCATCGACGAGCCGTCGATGAGGCACCCCAGCCCGACATAGAGAACGGCGATGGCGAGGAACAGGACGAAGCTGGAGAGCTCGAGCGAGAGCACATATTCGGTCAATGCCCGGCTCACGCCCGAATAGGCAAGCCCATAGGAGAAGATCTGCGCACCGACCACGATGAACAGCACCATGCAGGTGGTCCGCACCGCTTCGATATGGGCAAGCTTGACGTTCGGCCAGGTCAGGCCGCCATACAAGGCAGCGATCAGAAAGCTCACGAGCACGCCGATCGCCGCGGCTTCCGTCGCTGTGGCCCAGCCCGCGTAGATCGAGCCCATCACGAACATGATCAGCCCGAACAGCGGCACGATGTCGAACAGGGAGCGGAGCGTCCGCTTGCCCCCGTCTTCCGTACTGGCTGGCGCAAGACTGGGATTCAGGATGCAGCGCACGCCGATATAGGCCATGAAGAGCAGGGCGAGCAGGAGGCCCGGGATCACGCCGGCCATGAACAGCTTGGCCACGGACTCATCCACGATCGAGCAGTAGATGATCATCACGATGCTCGGCGGAATGAGAATGCCGAGTGTTCCGCCGGCTGCCAGCGACCCGAAGATCATCCGATTGTCATAGCCGCGCCGCTGCAGCTGCGGGATTGTCACGGTGCCGATTGTCCCGGCCGTCGCAACGCTCGAGCCGCAGGCCGCCGCGAAAACGCTGCAGGCGATGATGTTCGACTGGAGGAGCCCTCCGGGAAGGACCCGCAGCCAAATGGCGAGGCCCTGATAGAACCGCTCCGCGATCCCGCAACGCAGGATGATCGCGCCCATGACGATGAACAAGGGGACAGGGCTGAGCGTGAAGCTGTTGATCGAGTTCCAGCTGATGCTGCCGAGCGCCATCAGGGGGCGCAGACCACCTGTCAGATAAAGGCCCGACAGGCCGGTCGTGATCAGCGCGATCGCAATCCAGGTGCCCGCCGCGAGAAGCAGGACAAGCGTCGTGACGCTGAAGATCGAAAACGCAACCCACGTCATAGCCAGCTGTCAACCTCCGGCATGGCGTTTCCCTGCTGCTCCCTCGCTTCCTTGCCGGTCGAGAAGAGCCGCACCGCCGCCCGCACTGCGGCCATCAGCATGGATAGGGTCAAGAGGACCAAGCCGGCGGGCATCACCAGCTGCGGGATCCACAAAGGCGTCCGCGTCACATAGATCGAGGTCACGTGCGTCGCATGGCTCTGCAACACGAACCAGCAGAGATAGTAGGTATAGATGATCAGGACCGCGGTCCCGACGGCCGCCATGGTGAAATCCGCGAATGCGGCAAGCCGCGGTCCGAAATTCATGTAGACCAGCTCGACCCTGATGAAGCCGCCATTGCGGAAGGTCCAGGCCAATCCGAGGAAGACGTTTGCGACCAGGAGATAGCCGGGGAACTCCGTCGCAATCAGCGTCGATACACTGAACACGGACCGAAGCAGCACTTCCGTGCAAACGATGATGGTGATCGCGGCAATCGACAGAGCCGAGAGCACCATCGCAGCGTCCTCTGCCTTGCCGATCAGCCCGTCAACTCTGTCCAGTCCTCGCACCAGCTTCGATCGGTTCCGTCCCTGGCATCTTGCTTCTTCTCTTATCGCGTCTCCCACCCCGTCTCCCTCGCTTCTGCAGGCCCTGGTCGCGAAGTCTGTCTCGGCCGAGACAGGCATTCGGGTACCCGATAGCACAGCGGGGCGCCCTGAAACCAATCAGCGGCCTGAAAAACCTTGACCCGGCGAGCGATTACCCACGGACCTTCTGTAGGGTCCTCCAACAAGGGTGCGGTTTTGATAGCATGCCCCTTCCGCATGCCGAATGCGGTTTATTGTGATGCGTTTTATTTCGATTTCTGATGGATCAGCCGGGGATACCCGCAGAATGGCAGGTGGTAATTGGCCCTGCCCTGCGATGAGCAGGCCCGCTCGTCGCAAAGCCGATGGGCTGAACCCGCGAGGGTTCCGCGCCACCGGCACGACGCCCCGTTCGTCGCCGTGGTGTCTTGGAAAGTGCTGCGTCGGCGACGGCGATCTCCGCCACGTTAGTCCTGCTGGCCGATTATGGCGCCGATGTTCCGGACAACCTTCTTCCAGCCCTCGCTCATGTTCTTGAAGGCCGTATCGTTCTTCGGCAGGACGAACCCGGAATGGACAAGGCGGAGGCGCGTGCCGTTTTCGACCTTGGAAAGGATGAACGTGACGACGGTGTCCAGCCGGGAGCCGTATCCGACGTTTCCCTCATGCCCACCTTTCCAGGCATAGGCAAACCGTTCGTGCGGCTTCACCTCCAGCACCTGGCAGTGAATGGTGCCGTCCCACGCGCCGGCCGGCGTGGTCTGATAGGTGAAATGTTTGCCTTCCACGGGCTCGAAGCCGGCCGGCATCATCAGCCAGCGCCCCATCAGACTGGGCGTCGTCAGCGTTTTCCAGATCGTCTCCGGTGTATGCGGGAAAACCTCGTCGACTACGATGTCTTGCGTGTGGGGCTTCAATGCGGCGTCCTTCATGGGTCGATCTCCTTCAGCAATGTTCTGAGATTTGCAAAGCGCTCGCGCCAGAACACGCCGTAATGGCTCATCCAGTCGACCAGCGGCTCGAGGCCTTCCGGCTGCGCGCGGTAGTAGACTTTTCGGCCTTCGGGGCGCTCGGCGACCAGACCGGCCTGTTTCAGTGCCTTGAGGTGTTGAGAGATGGCGCCCTGCGTCACGCCGCTCCCCCGCGTTAGTTCGACGACGGTGATCTCGTCGGACCTGACGATCCGCTCGAACACGGCCCGCCGGGTAGGATCAGCAAGCGCGCGCATAACGGCGTTGATGGGAGTGGCTTCGGTCATGCCAATCAAATAGCATTCACTAATCAATTAGTCAACACTAATTGAAAAAGGCAGCAGAGATTCCCTGCCTGACGAGCTTGAAAACCACGCGATGCACTCCCAGATCTGCGAGGTCCGGGCCCCTCTGGCAGTGCCGCAGGCACTGCGATGTCGGATTTCGAGTTAGCTGCGGTAAGCGCACCTGGCTTGTTGGCCGACCCTTTCGAAGCCCCGTCGTCCTCCAGGTAAAGGCGTCCAGCCGCAGCCCAATCGGCCGCGGCACGGCCAGAGCATGGAGAACGAAATGAAATGCCCGATCGACCAGACAGAGCTGACGATGACGGAGCGGCAGGGGATCGAGATCGACTACTGCCCCAAATGCCGCGGCGTGTGGCTTGACCGCGGGGAGCTGGACAAGCTGATAGAACGGTCCAGCCTGGCCGACGCGCCGCCCAAGGAAACGACCTACCGGCAGGAGGCGCGGCCTCAATACCGCGAGGCTGGGTACGATCGGCCTCACCACAAGAAGCGCAAGTCGCTGCTTGGCGAACTTTTCGATTTCTGACCGGTCATCTGGTCAAGGCCGGCCCTCGGAGGGCCGGCCTTTCTTCATCCGTCACC
This sequence comes from Rhodoligotrophos defluvii, assembly GCF_005281615.1. NCBI lineage: Bacteria > Pseudomonadati > Pseudomonadota > Alphaproteobacteria > Hyphomicrobiales > Rhodoligotrophaceae > Rhodoligotrophos > Rhodoligotrophos defluvii. The sequence continues at coordinate 275,412 of NZ_SZZM01000002.1, forward strand.
AATTCCCTCCTCATCCTCCTGGTAAAGGCGGTTCAGCGGAAGCGAATCCATGGAATCAAGCATCTGGCTCTGGATTGGGTTCAACCTCTTCGTTCTGGCGCTCTTGGCCTTCGACCTCGGCGTGCTCCGCCGCAAGGAACGCGAAATCAAAGTCGGCGAGGCCCTGTGGCTGAGCCTTTTCTACGTCGTCCTTGCCCTGCTGTTCGGCGCGGGCATATTCTGGCTGAGGGGAGCGCAGGACGGTGTCGATTTCCTGACCGGCTATTTCATCGAGAAGTCGCTCAGCGTCGACAACGTCTTCGTCATTGTTCTGATCTTCACCTATTTCTCTGTGCCGGCGCAGTACCAGCACCGAGTGCTCTTCTGGGGCATTCTTGGCGCACTCTTTATGCGCGGCGTGCTCATTTTCGCCGGCGTGCAACTGATTCACCAGTTCGCCTGGATGGCGCTCGTGTTCGGCGCCTTCCTCATCGTGACCGGTATCAAGATGCTGATCGTGGCCGATCAGAAACCGGACCTCGACAACAACATCGTGCTGAGAGCGGTGCGGCGGCGGTTCCGTCTGACGGAGACCTTTCACGGCAAGCATTTCTTCGTGCGACAGAACGGCTTGCTCTATGCCACGCCGCTGTTCCTGGTTCTCATGATGATCGAGTTCACGGATCTGGTCTTCGCCGTCGATTCCATTCCTGCCATCATCGCGATCACCACCGACCCCTTCATCGTCTACACCTCGAACGTTTTCGCCATCCTGGGATTGCGCGCCCTCTACTTCGCGCTGGCCGGAATCGTGCCGCGCTTCGTCTACCTCAAATACGCCCTGTCACTCGTCCTTGTGGTGATCGGCTTTAAGATGATTGCCAACTACTTCTACGGCGGCAAGTTCGTGCCCACGGAGCTTGCCCTTTTCACCACGGTGGTGCTCATCGGCGGCTCGATCGTCCTGTCGCTCATGCGCACCCGCGGCATGGCCCCTGAGCCGCAGGCGCTGCCCACGGGGTGGGTGCCCGGCAGCCCGGCGCGGGACACTGGCGAGCAGCCCACCAGGACGGAGTAGCCGGTGCATGCGTTGTGAAGCGGCCAGGCTTTCCTGGCGTTTCTGCCCCCGCTGGCGTCCAATGCTCGATGAGACCTGTGATGCGAGCCCGGCATTTCGCACGAGTGCGCTTGTCGATGATCCCTTCACTCGTCCGCCGCCGCCCTTCGAACGGCCAAATTGGTCATGAGCCACTCGCGCAGGAGATGCGCCTCCGGATGGCGGCGGCTTTCCGCGTTCATCAGGATGTAATGGGACTGGTCGTGCTCGACCTCGAGCGCAGGGATCGGCTCGATGAGCCGGCTGGCCTGAAGATATGGGCTAGCGAGCGTCCGCAGAACGAGAAGACAGCCGAGGCCGGTGCTCGCCAGCTCGAGTCCTACGAGGGAATTGTCGACGCTCGCCACCTCCACGCTGCGTAGCGTTGCATCGCCAGCCTTGCCGATGAGGCTTGCCCAACGGTCTTCGCAACCCATGATCTGGATGACCCCGCGGCTCGCCATCTGAGCAATGTCGAACGAGCACTCTTCGGCAAAGCGCCGCGTGCAGACCAGGATTGACCCCTCCGGGCCCAGCGAAATCGCATCGGCATCTGCCCAACGCCCATCACCGAAGCGAATGTCGAGATCAACGTCCTCCATACTGAGCGCATCTGCCCAGATCGCCGTCTGAAGGCGCACATGGATGCCGGGATAAGCCGCTGCGAAGGCGCGGAGACACGGGGCGAGCCGCAGCGCCGCGAACGACACGGGCGCACGCACCGAGACCGTCGCGCCGAGCTTCGCGCCGAAAATGCCGACCGTCGATACGGAAAGCTCGTCAAAGGCCTTGCGCACCGATGGGAGATAAGCCTTGCCCATGTCGCTGAGGCGCACGCCGCGGGCAAGCCGCTCGAACAGCGCATGCCCTAGATGCTGCTCCAAGCACCGGGTCTGATGGCTCACCGCCGCGGGGGTCAGATTGAGCTCTCTCGCCGCGGCAGAGAAGCTTTCGTGGCGAGCGGCAGCCTCGAAGGCGCGCAGCCATTGGAGATGGGGTAGCCGGTACGACATCCAGTGCCACCTTCAAATGAAACGATGCCTTACATCCATAATCTTTTGCTTCGGCAAGGGGCAACTCCATTGCAATCTTCCCCGCCAAGGCAATGCTGAGCTGGAACCTGGCTGGAGGGTTCAATGAAGGTGAAGCGGCATTCGGAAAGCGTGACGGCGCTCACGAGGCGCGATCTGATGAAGGGAGCGGCGGCTTTGGGCGTTGCCGGCTCTGTCACCGCACTGGGCGCGGGCCCCGTCAGGGCAGCCGCGCCGAAGAGGGGCGGTGCCTTCAAGCTGGGGATCGGGTCCGGTTCGACCACGGACTCGCTCGACCCCGGCACTTATGCCGATAATTACATGCAGTCGGTCGGCGGTGCGCTGCACAATTGCCTGACCGAGGTGGCCAATGACGGCGACCTGCGCGGCGAGGTGGCCGAAAGCTGGGAGGCAACGCCGGATGCCAAGACCTGGCGGTTCAGGCTGCGCCGCGGCATCACTTTCCACAACGGCAAGGACGTGACGGCGGATGACGTTGTGGCCTCGATCAACCACCACCGGGGCTCCGGCTCGCAATCGGCGGCAAAGCCGATCTTGGAGCCGGTCGCCGATCTTCGCGCGGAAGACCCCCATACGGTGGTGTTCACGCTCACCGGCGGCAATGCCGACTTTCCCTATCTCGTTTCGGATTACCATCTCGCGATCATGCCGGCGGTCGACGGCAAAGTCGATGCGCGCTCTGGCGCTGGCTGCGGCGGGTACGTGCTCGAGCGCTTCGAGCCGGGGGTGGTGACCACCGTCAAGCGCAACCCGAATTATTGGAAGAGCGATCGGGCCTGGTTCGATGCCGTCGAGTTCCTCGCCATTCCCGACGTGACCGCCCGCACCAATGCGCTCACCACCGGGGCGATCCACGCGATGAATCGGATCGACCTTAAGACTGTGCATTTTCTCGAACGCAACCAGAAGATCGAGATCTATTCCGTCAATGGTGGTCAGCACTATTCCTTCCCCATGAACACGCAAGCTGCGCCTTTCAGCGACGTGAACGTGCGCCTTGCGCTCAAGCTTGCAATGGATCGGGAGAAGCTCCTTTCGACGCTACTGCGAGGCTATGGCGCGGTTGCCAACGATCAGCCGCTCACCCCCGGCTACAGATACTTCGATCCGAGCATACCGCAGCGCACTTATGACCCCGACCAGGCACGGCATCATCTCAAGAAGGCAGGCCACGACCGGCTGTCGGTCGATCTCCATGCCTCGGATGCGGCCTTTGCCGGGGCGGTCGATGCCGCGGTGCTGTTCAAGGAGCAGGCGGCCAAGGCAGGCATCGATATCAATGTGGTCCGCGAGCCGAACGACGGCTACTGGGACAATGTGTGGATGAAGAAGCCGTTCTGCGCTTCCTATTGGGGCGGCAAGCCCACCGCCGATTGGGCCTTCACGGTGGGCTACGCCGCGGGCGCGCCTTGGAACGATACCGCCTGGAACAACGATCGGTTCAATCAGCTGCTCGTTGCCGCGCGCGCCGAACTCGACGATGGCAAGCGGGCCCAGATGTATTCCGAGATGCAGCGCATCCTTCGCGATGACGGCGGCGCGATTATCCCGCTCTTCGCGAACTACACGGGCGCGCTCTCGAAGACGGTCGGCCACGAGAAGCTCGCGAGCAACTGGGATCTCGACGGTCTGCGCGCTGCCGAGCGCTGGTGGTTTGCTTAGAGACTGAGATCTCCCCTCTCTCCTGGGGCTGTGCGCTTGCACATGTCCCATGGCCGAACTGTCCAATGAAAATTGCCAAGCTTGAAACCTTCACCAACGCGTTCGTCGGATTCGTGCGCGTCACGTCCAGCAGCGGCGTCGAAGGCTGGGGGCAGCTATCTCCCTACAATGCGGACATCACCGCCACGATCTTCCACCGGCAGATCGCTCCCCATGCCTTGGGATGGGATGCCCTCGACATCGATGGCGTGGTGGATCACGTGCTGAGGAAGGAGCACAAATTCCCCGGCTCCTACATCTTCCGCGCTTTGAGCGGCCTTGACACGGCCCTCTGGGACCTCCGCGGCAAGCTGGAGGGTAAGAGCGTCTGTCGCCTGCTTGGGGGCGAGCCACGCGCCCTGCGCACCTATGCCTCGAGCATGCGCCGGGACATTACGCCCGAGGCCGAGGCCGATCGCTTCGCCGCACTGCGCGACCGTTATGGCTTCGATGCGTTCAAGTTCCGCGTCGGCCGGGAATGCGGCAAGGACGAGGACGAATGGCCGGGGCGAACAGAGGCGATCGTCCCATTGCTGCGGCAGAGGCTGCGAGACCAGATGACCCTCCTTGCCGATGCAAATGGCGCCTATTCCCCGGCAAAGGCCATCGCTGTCGGGCGGCTTCTCGAAGACCACGGCATCGAGCATTTCGAGGAACCGTGCCCCTACTGGGAACTCGGCGAGACCAAGGAGGTCACCGACGCGCTGACGCTGAATGTCACCGGCGGAGAACAGGATTCGCTGATGCCGATCTGGCGGCAAATGATCGGCATGCGCGCGGTTGACGTTGTGCAGCCTGATGTCTGCTACATGGGCGGGATCAGCCGGACCCTTGCGGTCGCAAGGCTCGCTTCGGAGGCAGGTCTCGTTTGCACCCCGCACTGTGCGAACCTGTCGATGGTGACGCTCTTCACAATGCACCTGCTGGGCGCGATCGACAATGCGGGTCCCTATCTCGAATTCTCGATAGAAGGCTACGACTACTATCCCTGGCAGGAGAGCCTGTTCCGCAAATCGCCTTATGACGTGGTGGACGGCAGGGTCAAGATTCCCGATGAACCCGGCTGGGGCGTCGAGATCTCGCCGGCATGGCTCGACCGGGCGCAGTACCAAGCCAGCACGCTAGCGCTCTAAGGACGGAGGCGCCGCCCTGCGCGATGCTCGAATTCGACTATATCATCGTTGGTGCCGGCTCCGCCGGATGTGTGCTCGCGGACCGGCTCACTGCGTCGGGCCGCAACAGCGTTCTGGTGCTCGAAGCCGGCGGCTCGGACAGGCGGTTCTGGATCAAGGTCCCGATCGGCTATGGAAGGACCTTCTACGACACGCGGGTCGCCTGGTGCTATCGCGCCGAACCCGATCCCATGCTTGGCGGCCGAAGCGCCTACTGGCCGCGCGGCAAGGTGGTCGGAGGGTCGAGCTCGATCAACGCGCTCATCTATTGCCGCGGCCTGCCGCCCGATTTCGACGATTGGCGCGATGCGGGCAACCCCGGCTGGGGCTGGAGCGATGTCGCGCCCCATTTCGAGCGGCTGGAGACGCGCTGCAGGGGCCGCTCACGTCAGGGGTCCGGGCCCGTTCACGTCACCGATGTGAGTCGCGAGATCCATCCCGCAAGCCGCCACTTCTTCGCTGCAGCCCGCGAGATGAGCCTGCCCGTTACCGATGACTTCAACGGTCCTCATCCTGAAGGGGTGGGCTTCTACCAGATCACCACCCGCAACGGCTTCAGATGGTCGGCCGCTGATGCCTTTCTGAGGCCTGCCCTTGCCCGTGGCCGGTGCGAGCTCGTCACCCGAGTGCTTGTTAAGCGCATTCTCATCGAGAGCGGACAGGCAAGGGGGGTGGAATATCTTCGTGGCGGCCGGACCTTGCAGGCGATGGCTCGGCGCGGGGTGATCGTGAGCGCGGGCGCGGTCAACTCGCCACAGATCCTCCAGCTCTCAGGGATAGGTCCCGGCGCGCTACTGCAAGCTCATGGCATTCCGGTGGTCGCCCACCGCGAGGCGGTCGGCGCCAATCTCCAGGACCATCTCGCCATAGACTTCTTCTTCAAGGCACGCGAACCAACCCTCAACGACATCCTGTATCCCTGGCGGGGCAAGATCATCTCAGGCCTGCGCTACATCGCAACGCGCAGCGGGCCGCTCAGCACCAGCGTCAACCACTGCGGCGGTTTCGTGCGATCAAACGCCGAGGCCACGCGCCCCGATCTCCAGCTCTATTTCAACCCGATCACCTACCGCACCGCGCCCGCCAACAAGCGGCCGCTCATGAACCCCGACCCGTTCTCCGGCTTCATCCTCTCCTATCAGCCTTGCCGGCCGAAGAGCCGTGGGCGGATCGAGATTGGCTCGCCTGACCCCATGGTGCCGCCGCGCATCATGCCCAACTCTCTGACCGATGCGGCGGACATCGCGGACATCCTCGCCGGCGGCCGGTTCATGAAGCGAATGGTCGCCACCGAGGCCATGGCGCGGCTCATTGCCGAGCCGATTCCACCCTCGATCCTGGACATGTCGGATGACGACATGATCGAGGATTTCAAGCAACGCTGCGGAAGTGTCTTTCATGCCTGCGGCACCTGCCGCATGGGCCCGGATCCGGCCACATCGGTCGTTGACAATCGGCTGCGCGTCTACGGGATCGATCGGCTTCGGGTCATCGATGCCTCGGTCTTCCCGAATGTCACCTCTGGAAACACCAATGCACCAACACTCATGCTGGCCGACAGGGCGGCGGCGCTGCTGCTGGGCGAATAAATCGCCAGCTGCTCGAGCTCAAATCCGTATAACTTGATCATCCAGTGGCGCGTCGGGGTCATACGCATATCTCGGATTTGCGTCGAGATAGTCGTGATAATGAACGATTGTTCGATCCCGGTCGAGGAAGATGACCGCATAGGCCGGCGGTTCCAGGCTGCAGATATTTTTTCGCGTCTCTTCAAAAGTGAGCCAGCTCTGGTGGTTGGTTCCGCGCAGCGCTGAGAACGGAATGCCGTGCCAGCTTCCGGAAACCGGCCGGTGCACATGCCCGAAGAAGATGTGGCGGATATTCGGCCGCCCCGCCACCACCCGGGCAAATTCATCGCCATTGGTCATCACATACTGATCGATATGGGGCAGGGCGATTGGAAAGGGAGGATGATGCATGAAGAGATAGACGGGCCGATTGTCGCTCGTCTCCAGCATCTCCGCCAACCAGTACTGACGCGTCTTGCAGAAAAGCCCAGTGTGCACCCCTTCCTCCACCGTATCGAGGAAGATCAAGCGGCCCGCCGACGTATCGCGGACCGTTTGAACGAAGCCATTGGTGTCGAGACTCAGTTCGGGAAAGACGGAGTGCAATGTGGCGCGATTGTCGTGATTGCCGGCAAGCAGCTGATAAGGGACGGAAAGACCGTTCAGGGTTTCACGAAGCAGCACATAGGCGCTGAGATCGGCGTGATGGGCAAGATCGCCTGTCACGACGCACAGCGCGGCATCGCCGTGATGGCGATTGATGTCCGCCACGGCTGCAGTGAGCCGCTGATGCGGGTCGCTGCCGAAGATCATCTCACCCTTGGGCACGAGATGGCAATCGGTAAGCTGGATGATCTTGAGCATGCGAAAGCTCCCTTCTCAGCCTTTCAGAGCGCCAAGGCTGATACCTTCGATGAAGCGTCGTTGAGCAAGGAGGAATGCCGCCACGAGCGGCACAGTCACGACGACGGTTGCGGCCATCAACTCGCCATAGCGATCACCCGCTTCGGCCGACCGGAAATAGATCAGCCCGAGCGGTGGCGTGTTGAGCTCCGGTGATTGAATGACGACCAGCGGCCAGAACAGATCATTCCAGTGTGAGACAACCGAAAAGATCCCGAATGCGGTCGCCGCCGGCAGCGTCAGCGGCAGCAGGATCCGCAGCATGATGCTGAGTTCGCCGAGCCCATCGAGGCGGGCTGCGTCGAGAAGATCATCGGGCATGGTCCGGAAGAATTGACGAAATAGAAAGACGGCAAAGGCCGATGAGACAAAGGGCAGGACCAAGGCCGCATAGCTGTCGAGCAGCCGAAGCTGGGCGAAACCTGCATAGATCGGCAGAGCCGTGACCTGGATCGGAATAAGCAATCCGAGCAGGACGAGCCCCAGCACGAGCTCGCGACCGGCAAAGCGCAGCTTGGCGACCGCATAGGCGCAGGGCAACGCGAAGAGCAGCTGGAAAAACAGGATCGCCGCGCAGACGATGGCGCCGTTCATGAGATAGAGCAGCAAGGGCCGTTCGAAGAGAACGCTCGAATAGTTCACAAACCCATCGAGGCTGCTCGGCAGCAGAGAAAGGCTGCCGCTGAAGATCTCGCTCGCTGACTTGAGAGAAAAGGCGAGCATGTAGGCGAATGGTGCGAGAAACACGATCGCCAGAACACACAGCAATGCGAACCGGAGCGAGACGGTGAGAAGTTTCATGAATAGTGCACGCGCCGATCGAGGAAGCGAAATTTGACAATGGTGAGCGTCAAAAGCAGTGCCGTGAACGCAACGGTCAGCGCGGAAGCATAGCCGACACGGAAATAGACGAACCCCTCCCGGTAGATGGTGAACAGCACCACCTCGGAGGCACGCTGCGGCCCGCCCTGCGTTATGGCGGCGACCGTTTCGAACACTCGGAATGAGCGCAGGAAGGAGATGATCACAACGAAGACCAGTGTCGGCCCGAGAAGCGGAAAGGTTACCGTCCAGAACCGCTCCCAAGGCCGATGCGCCCCGTCCACAGCGGCCGCGTCATGGAGATCACGTGGGATCGCCTTCAGGCCGGCCATGAACAGGACCATGTTGTAGCCCGCATTCTCCCAAACCCCGATCATCGCCAAGGTCGGCAGCACCGTCGAGGCACTGCTGAGAAAGCTTTGGCGCGGCAGGCCGGCGGCAGAGAGCAAAGCATTGACCGGGCCGAGAGAGGGATGGAGCAGGAACTCCCAGACGATTGCCATGGCGACGGTGGTCGAGACCACCGGGAGAAAGAAGGCCGAGCGGAAAAAGGCGCGGCCGATCGATGAGCTTTCGATGAGGAGCGCAAGCCACAATCCCAGGATCACCGATGCCGGCGTTACGAGGGCGGCATAGAACACCGTATTGGCAGCCGATTGGCGAAAGATGTCATCGCGCCACAGCTCAATGAAGTTCTGCAGCCCAGCGAAGCGGATGTTCGAGTCACCGAGTTGCCAATCCGACAGCGCCATGGCGATGACGCCGATGCAGGGGAGAATGAGAAACACCACCGCGCCCGCCAGGAACGGCAAGACTAGGATCCAAGCGATCCTCGCCTCGGTCCGAGCAGCGGTTTGAGCGGATCCGAGTTGCCTCGAGGCTGTCGCTAAAGCAGACCTCGTCATGAGGCAGCGGCCTCGGCGAAACGCCGATGGAGCGGCGCAGGCGAGGCGATCGCAGGACTGCTCGGGATGCGCTTCCCGTCGGCATTGAAAAGGAGAATCCTGTCGCTCGCGAACTGGACGCCGACGACGGATCCCGGCGTCGGTGGTGGAAGCTCGGACTGGTGCCGCGCAATGAGCACGAGATCGCGTCCACGTTCCAGTGCCACGTGGACCAGCTCTTCCGAGCCCAGGAATTCCTTCTGCGTGACGGTTCCCATGAGCATGCCCTCATCCCGTCCCGTCAGGTTGACGTGTTCGGCGCGGATACCGAGGCGGATCGTGCCACTTTCGACGCCCGGTACTCTGATTGGCAGCCGCGAGCCGGCCAGGACCGCAAAACCATCGATGATTTCACCCGCGAGGAGGTTGATCGGCGGCGTGCCGATGAAGCGCGCAACGCGAATATCAGCGGGCGCGTCATAGATCTCCTTGGGCGAACCGACCTGCAGGACAGCGCCATCCATGAGCACGACGATCCGGTCGGCCATGGTCATGGCCTCGACCTGATCATGGGTCACATAAACGGTCGTGATCTGAAGGCGCTTCTGCAGTGCGACGATCTCCGTCCGCGTGGACGCGCGCAAGGCGGCATCGAGGTTGGAAAGTGGCTCGTCCAACAGAAAGAGCCTGGGCTTTCTAACGAGTGCGCGGGCAAGAGCGACGCGCTGTCGTTGGCCGCCCGAAAGCTCCTTTGGCTTCCGACCGAGATACCCGCGCAAAGCAACGTAATCTGCGGCTTCCTCGACTGCGGAGGTGATGGCAGCGCGTTTGCGAGCCACACCTGGCAGCAGATGGCGGGCGAGTGGGAGGCGCTCCACGCGGGTAAGGTCGCGCATGACGAGAGGCAACGCGATATTCTGCGCGACCGTCATATGCGGATAGAGGGCGTAGGACTGAAACACCATGGCGATGTCGCGCTCTTTCGGCGGCGTACCATCGACCGGTATCCCGTCGATGTGGATTGTTCCCGCATCCTGGCAGTCGAGACCGGCAATTAGCCGCAACAATGTGGATTTTCCGCATCCGGACGGACCCACCACGGCAACGAATTCCCCATGGCCGATCGAAAGATCGATCCCACGCAGAACCGGGGCTGACCCGAATGTCTTCGCGATCCGTGAAAGTGCGAGCGTTGCCATCTGGCCTCACTGCGGAAGCTCGGGCGCGCCGTTCTCCAGCGCGCCCCGGTCAGCATTGTGCGCGATCAGCGCGGCAGCAGTTCGTTGACCTGCTTCGTGAGAGAAACGAGAGCCTGCTCGGGCGTCTCGGTCTTGTCGACGACAGCCTCCAGATGCTGTCCGATCACGTCGTCGATCTTGATCGTGTTCGGACCAGGAAAGCTGTACCACTCTCGCACGAGCGGGATCTGATCGACCGCAGTCCTGTGGAGCGGCTTGTCATCGAAATACCCCTTCAGCAGCGCCGGATCCTCCAAGGCAAGCACATTGACAGGCGTGTATCCGACGAGCCTGATGACCGCATTGGTCCCCTGCGGGCCGGTGGAATATTTCAGCCACTTCCAAGCAGCTGCGAGAATCGCCGGGTCCTTCTCCGCCTCTTTGGTGATGATCGCCACATTGCCACCGGTTGGCAGGCGGCCGTTCTCGGCGCCCAGCGGATGGGGGCTGGTGCCGAGCGTGAACCGATCGCCGATCGAGGTCGTGAAATTGTTGAGACGCGAGATCGAGTCGATGAACAGCCCCATGCGACCGGCGATGAATTGTTGACGGGCGGCCTGGTCGGACATTGGCACGAGGCCGCCTTCGTCGACCATCCGGCGATAGAGGTCGAAGGCCTTCTGGAAGTACGGATCCTTATCGAAAGCAACAGTCTTGGCATTGGGCGTCATCATCTCGCCGCCGAGCCCGAACAGGACACCTTGGAAATACCACGCCCCGTACCAGGTGCTCGCGTAAGGGATATACATGCCGGCCATATCTGGCCCGAGGGCCTTGATCTTGCCCGCAATGCCCAGCAACCCATCCCAATCCCGGGGCATGTTGTCAGGATCGGCACCCACCTTCCGCACGAGATCGGCGTTGTAATAGACGAGCGACATGGAGACGGCGAAGGGCAGGCCGATCTGCTTGCCGTCTGCCTGGCCGATCGACTGCATGGAAGCCGTCCAGCCTTCCTTTTCAAAGCTCGAGCCATCGGCCTTCATCAACGGCGTGAGATCAACGGCGATGTCGCGCTCGCCGACGATCGGAACAAAGGACAAGCCGACGTAATCAACATCGGGCATGCCGCCGACCGTCGCCTGGCGCAGCAAGGCCTGCACGCCGGCGGAGTAATCAGTGTGAGGTCCGCGAAACTTGATTTTGATATCCGGGTGTTGCGCTTCGAAATCGGCCTTGAGCTTCTCGAAGACCTTGTCGAAGATCTGCGGCTGGGTGTACTGGACGGTGAGCTCGACAGGTTCGGCTGATGCGGACGGCACCAAGCCACCAATTCCAGCAAAGACCGACGCCAGGGCCAGACCATTCAATAACCATCTCATAGCGGCATCCCCCAACCTGCGAGCCTGACCGTCCGAAGCGGCTTGCTTGGTGCAGCCCGTCGTCGGTCTGTCGCGCAGGGATAGATGGTCTATGTGACGTGCGGATTACATCTAGATATCTAGGCTGTTACGCCGGGGAACCCTCGAGCACGATCTCCCATAGCCCGCCTGTCGACCGTGAATTGCCGAACTCGATCGGCCTGCCTTGTCGGTCGATATTGATGGACTCGACCACGAGAACTGGCGCATCCGGCTCATGTTTGAGGAGCGCAGCCTCTTCCGGCGTGCTTCGGCGGGCATGAACCCGCGTCAGCCGCCGGGTGTAGTCGTCAACACCCAAAAGCAGCAACGACTCGGTTATCGAGCCCGTATCCGCGAAGATGGTTGGCAACTCATGGAAGCGGTCGGCTGGGAAGTGATGAGTCGTCAAGCTGACAGGCTCCCCATCGATGACGCGCAGATCATCGAAGGCAATGACTGTCGCGCCAACTTGGATATCCAGATCGCGAGCCAGCTTTTCGGTCGCAGGCATTTGCCAGCTTTGCAACATCCGCCCGCGCGCCTTCTTGGCGATGTGCGAGACATTTTCACTGAAGCGCGTTCGGTTGCTGACGGGATAGCTGAAGCGCGGGGACTTCACGAACATGCCCCGCCCGCGCTCGACCGAGATGGTGCCGCGGCTTTGCAGCTCCGCCAGGGCACGCCGGACAGTGTGGCGATTGACCCCGAACCGGGCTGCAAGCTCTGCCTCGGCGGGGAGCCTGGAGCCCGCCGGATACCGCCCTTCCGCGATCTCGCTGCTCAAAGCCGTATCAATCTCCCGCCATAGGATGGTACCCGCTCGACGCATGAATCATCTCCTGACATGTCTGCGCATTCATTCGCACGCATGTCGGAAATTGTCTAGATGACTGACGCGATCCGCCGAATGCATTCCCGCCGGACTTCCCGCCAGCAGGCGGAGCAGCAGTACGCCACGAAGCAACTGCACCGGTGGTGAGGTGTCGTTACGGCTATACGTTCGGCGTAGGTGGTCTATTGCTCGGTATCAGAAAGCCCAGGGCAATGGGGACCACGCGCTGCGAGAGTAGCTCTGTCGTTGGTCGCCTTGGGTCTAGACTAATTCTAAATCATTGCAATTGCTTTTAAATTTGAAATTCACTAGTGCATGGAACGTGTGCTGGTGGGAATAGGATCGTGAAAGGGCCGGTTGATATACAGGATATGTATAGGGCTTACAGGCCTGCCTTGATCGCGTTCGCAACCCCGATCTTGGGCTCGCGCGAGGCCGCGGAGGATGTGGTCCAGGAGGCCTTCCTCAGATTTTCTCCGACACTCTCTAGGACCGGCTATCCCGCGCAGCCTCTGGGCTATCTCTACAGGATCGTTCGCAATCTGGCCCTCGACGTCTTGAAGCGCCGGAAAATCGAAGCGCGAGAGGCCGAGCATGAGATGCCGTTCTGGACGCGCCCGCGGAGCGAGGCAACTCCGGAACAATCGGCCCTGTTCTGCGCCCAGGTGAAGATCGTATCCCGCGTCATGGAGCAACTTCCAGAGAAAGCCCGTCAAGCGGTCGAGCTGCACCGCTTCGGCGGCCATACCTTGGAGGAGGTCGCAGACGAGCTCGGCATCTCCGTAGCCACGGCTCATCGCTATGTCCGCTCCGCCCTCATCGAGATTGCCGAAGCGCTCGCCGCAGAAAGAAACTGAAGCGCGAGAAAACGTCCTGGGTTAATCGTCTAGGCATCAAGCAGCGACGAGTCGTCGCTTTCGCCATTCTCGGAAGATTGCAGCAGGCCTGGACTTGAACGACCGCCACGAAAGAACGGGATCGGCCCTTGAAGAGGCGACCGACTGGCTGCTTCGTCTCAAAGACGTCCCTGACGATCCTGCTCTGTCCAGGGACTTTGCCTCCTGGCTCAACCAGTCTTCCGAGCACCGGGCGGCTTGGCAGCGTGCGAATCAGGCGTGGCAACTGCTGGGCGAAATCCCCGCCTCCCCCCACCCCGCTGATAGCAGGCGGAAGGCGGACGCCACTCCCGCCTCCCGCGCGCCGCTACTGGCATCCTTCATCTCGGTGGCAGCGATCGCGCTCCTGCTCGCCCTGGCCTATCCAGTCCTGACGCGCCACTGGCATGCCGATTACGTAACGCCGACCGGTGAAAGCCGCAGAGTAGCTCTCGCTGACGGATCGGTGATCGAGCTTGGGGCTGATAGCGCCATCGATGTCGATCTTGCGACCGCGCAGCGTCGCGCGACGCTGCTCTCCGGTGAGGCGTTCTTTGAGATCGCCAAGGACCCCGCACGCCCCTTCCAGGTGCTGGCATCCGGGGTCGAGGTCTCCGTCACCGGCACGGCCTTCAATGTACGACTTTCATCCTCGACGGCAGAAGTCGAGGTCTCCGAGGGATCGGTTGCGGTATCGACAAGCCTCCACGATCGAATGGAGACTGTTCGGGTTGCGCCCAATGAGATGGTCGCCGTGGATCTGGCAACCCGCACGATGACGAAGGCCGAGATCGAGGCCGATGACATCGCCGCCTGGCGGGCCGGACGCCTATTCGTGCGCGACGCCAGCATCGGTTCGGTGATCGAGCAGATCCGCCGCTACCATTCGGCTTGGATCGCCATCCCCGATTCCAGGCTCGCCGACAAGAAGGTAACAGGCCTCTACGATCTCCACGATCCGGACCGAGCCCTGCGAGCCCTGGTTCGGCCCTATGGCGGCAAGGTGAGAGAGATCTCGCCCTATTTGCGGATCGTTTCAGGACCCTGACGTGGCCCCTGCCATCTGAGAAAAAACTCCGATCGAGGTGAAAAAACCGGCGGCGCAGATCGTCTCTGATCTGGCAGCGCGTGGGGCCCTCAGGACCCCATGCCTGACCGGAGATCGGAGAAGCCGGGATTATGATGTCGATGAGTTTCCGCCTGCCTTGCGCGGGAGACAGGCGCCTCGCGGGAAGGGTGATGCTGCGCTTGCTCGCCACCACCGCCCTGTTCAGCTTTGCTGACAGCGTAGAGACCTATGCTCAAACAGCGGATGTTTCCGTGCTTTCGCCTTCGGCAGCCGTCAATGAAGCGCCGATGGCATTCAATATCCCCGCTCAGCCGCTCGCCAGCGCATTGTCGGCTTTTGGCCGCCAATCCGGTCTCCAGGTGACCCTCGCAGCCGCCACGACCCGGGGCATCACGTCGCGCGCGGTCGTCGGCACGATGACGCCACGGCAGGCCCTCGCACGCCTCCTGCAAGGCACCGGCATCTCATATTCGATCACCAGCGAGCGCACCGCCGTCATCGGCCAGGCGGCAGCCAGGAATGATGATGACGACGATCTGCCGCCGATAGAACCCGGGACGGTCGATGCAGATGGCTCGACAATGCTGGACGTGATCGACGTGACCGGCCACGCTATCGGCGAAGGTGGCGTGGCCGAGATCGTCATCACGCCCCAGGATCTGCAGCGCAATAACCCCTATGATTTGAGCGGCGTCTTTCGCGACGAGCCGGGGATCAAGGTCGGGTCATCGATCCCCATGTCGCAGAAGGTCTATGTCCACGGCATCGAGGAGACCAACCTGAACGTAACGATCGACGGCAGTCGGCAGAACAACAAGATTTTCCATCACAACGCCACGACACTGATCGATCCGCAATTGCTGAAGGCCGTAACGGTCGATGCGGGCGTCGCGCCAGCCGATGCAGGACCCGGCGCTCTCGCCGGTACCATCGCCTACGAGACGAAGGACGCACGCGATTTCCTCACCGAAGACGGCGTCGGCGCCTTCGCCAAATATTCCTTCAACTTCAATGGCAACACCTCGATTGGCAATCTCACGACCTTTGGCATGCATGAGGGCTGGGACATCCTCGCCTATTTCAACATGGGCGGTGGCGACGAGTTCAGGGCCGGCAATGGCGAGAAGGTGGGTGGCACGGCGACCGACGTGATCAACGGCATCGGCAAGCTCGCCTACACGACTGTTTCCGGCAACCGCTTCGCCTTCAGCTACGAGCAGATCAATGACGATGCCCCACGGCCATTCCGCGCCAATATCGGCTTCATCGATGGTCGGCCGCCTTGGGAACCGCGGATCCGCGACTATGAGCTCGACCGGAAGAATGCAGTCTTCACCTATACGGACGTCACCCCAACCGCCTTCTGGGATCCGAAAGTCGTCCTGGCCTATAGCGGAACCGACGTGCATGTGCCGGTCTTCCTCCGTCCCGTGCCGCCGGCCACCGAACCCTCAAGCTATGATGTCAGCGGCACGACCGAAAGCCTGAACGGCAAGGCTGAGAACAAGTGGACGGTGCCGCTCGGCACCGTCGTGACCGGCATCGACTTCTATGACGACAAGGCGAAATTGAACGATAAGTTTGGGCCTGCGACCGAATACGCCACCAATGTCGGCGGCTATGCCCAGGCCCGCCTCGATGCCTGGGATCGCGCCCGTCTCTCCTTCGGTGGGCGGGTCGACCAACAGTGGTTCACCGGCACAGACGGATCGGACTGGAGCAATGCCGGCTTCAGCGGCAACATCTCCGGCGAATATGAATTGGTGAAGGACTACCTGACGGCGAAGGCCGGCTATTCGCATGTCTGGGCTGGAATACCGCTGGCCGAGAACTTCATCATGAACCCCAATTGGGACTACCACACGGGTCCCGAAACGGTGACGGCGGACAACTACACGATCGGGCTCCTGGCCCGGTACAACGGCTTCACCCTGGAGGGGAATGTCTTCCGCACGGACATTTACAATGCCCGGGTCGCAAAATATGCAATAGGTGGACCCGGCGCTTTCGGCGCGATCATTGCGCGCGATGTGGAATCCGAGGGGTTCGAGATTGGCGCCGGCTATAATTGGGGACCGGGCTTTGTTCGCGTGAAATATGCCGACATCGACGTGACCATCGACGGCAAGCCAGCGGACTCAGACGTCGGAATATATCTGGCGACCCCCGTTGGCCAGGTCGTGACCCTCACAGCCGCGCACCATTTCGTGGATTGGGGCGTGACGATTGGCGGCGATGCGGAATTCGTCTTCGACTATGACGACGTGGCACCCGGCAACAGGCCTTACAAGGGCTACGAGGTCTTCAGCCTGTTTGCGGAATACCGCCCCACCGCATACTCAAATCTCAGCTTCCGCATCGATGCCCGCAATCTCTTGGACGAGACCTATTCGGACCGCGCCACCTACGGCCAGGAATTTGGAACGGTTACGCCCCTCTATGAGCCCGGCCGGTCGATCATCCTGAGCGCAACGGCGCGCTTCTGAGCCGGAAGGCATCGCCAATGCGACGGTCGATGGTCTTGTGTCGAAGCTTGTTCCTGGCCCTGTGCCTGGTAGCCATTGGCAACGCGGCCAGCCGCGCCGCAGCCATTGTCGACTTGGCAGGGCGGCGTGTGGAGCTACCGGCAAAAGTTGAGCGCATCGTGCTGGGCGAAGGCCGCTTCCTTCCTGCTTTGGCAATTCTGGAGGAGGATCCGGCCAGCCGCCTCGTCGGGATGATGGGCGAGTTCGAGCTTCTCGATCCGGGGAACTACGGCAACTTCGTCAAAGCCTTTCCCAGGCTCGCGAATGTGCCCCGTATCGGCCGGACGTCCCAGGACAGTTTCAGCCTGGAACAGACGCTCGCCCTCAAGCCGCAGGTCGCCATCTTCGGGCTTCACGGACATGGTCCCAATTCCCGGTCCGCGGAAGTGATCGACACGTTGCAAGCCGCAGGTGTCGAGATCGTCTTCATAGATTTCCGCAGCGATCCCCTCGTCAACACGCCGAAGTCGATCGCCCTTCTCGGCCAGGTGCTCGGCCGGGAAGCACGGGCCGCCGAATTCATCAAGGCTTGGCAGGACGCGCTTGGCCAGGTGCAGGATCGCCTTTCGACGACGCGTCCCGAGCCTCCGCGAGTATTCCTCGAAAGTCGCGTCGGTCTGTCCGAAGGCTGTTGCGAGACGATGGTTCACGGCATGATGGCCGGCCTCGTAGATGCAGCTGGCGGCGTAAACATCGCCAAGGAGATCATTCCCGGTCAGGCCGGGACCATCAGCCTGGAGTTTCTCCTTACCCATCAGCCCGACATCTATATCGGCACGGCCATCGGAAACGGCGTCAGGGATGACCCCGAATGGGTCACCCTCGGTGCCGGCATCCCGGCCACCGTGGCGCAAGCGAGCCTTGCCCGGTCAATGCAGCGCGTCGGCATCGCTGAACTGTCCGCGGTGAAGGACGGGCGCGCCCATGCCATCTGGCACCATTTCTATAACTCGCCCTTCAATGTGGTCGCCGTCCAGGTCTTCGCGAAATGGTTGCATCCGGAACTTTTTGCCGATCTGGATCCGGAAGCGCTGATGCAGGGTCTCTATCGCCGGTTCCAGCCCTTCGCGGTCGACGGTGTCTACTGGACCTCCCTGCGATGACCACCCCGGCGGCCCCTGCTCTGGCGCGACGCTATTCGCATCTCATCCGGTTCCGCATTCTTTGCCTGGCGCTTCTGGCAATGGCGGTGGTCGCCTCGTTCCTGTTCGACCTGACCACGGGACCGTCGCTCTTTCCCCTGGAGGCCCTCCTAGGTGGCCTGTTCGCGCCCTCTTCCCTCGACGTGAGCCAGTCTGTCATCCTCTGGAATGTCCGGCTGCCCCAAGCGGTAATGGCCCTGCTGGTCGGTGGCTCTCTGGGCCTTGCGGGCGCTGAGATGCAGACCGTGCTCAACAATCCCCTGGCCAGCCCCTTCACCCTCGGCGTCTCCGCTGCAGCGACCCTGGGTGCGGCCATGGCCATCGCATTCAGCATCGAATTGTCCGGGATCAGTGCGACCTATACGGTGCCGTCTCTGGCCTTCGTGTTCGCAGCGGCCGCCATGCTCCTGATCCAGCCATTGGTTCGCAGCTATGGCGCGTCCACCGATACCGTGGTGCTTTTCGGCATCGCCATCCTGTTCACCTGCGAAGCCCTGGTCTGGCTCATCCAGTTCCTGGCCGACGCCGACCAGTTGCAGCAGATCGTCTTCTGGAGCATGGGCAGCCTCACGCGCACCACCTGGGACAAAATCGCTGTGGTGGCCGTCGTCCTCGTGGTCGTCCTGCCCTGGTCGATGCGTCAGGCCTGGAGCTTGACCACCTTGAGGGCCGGGGAGGATCAGGCGCGCAGCGTCGGCATACCCGTGGAGCGGTTGCGTATGCTGTCTTTGCTTCGCGCCTCGATGCTCGCTGCCGTGGCCGTTTCCTTCGTCGGTACGATCGGTTTCGTCGGTTTGATCGGCCCGCATGTGGCCCGGCTCGCCCTGGGTGAGGACCACCGCTTTTATCTGCCCGGCAGCGCGCTCGCTGGCGCATTCATACTGTCGCTCGCCTCCATCGCCTCGAAGAGCATCATCCCCGGCCTGGTGGTGCCTATTGGGATCGTCACCGCGCTCACGGGGATTCCGGTTTTCCTCGCCCTCGTCCTGGCCAGGAGACGCGGCTGATGAGGGGGCTCGCAATTACCATCCAGTCGGCTGGCTATCGAGGCAGGTCGGTGCTGACCGACCTCTCGCTGCCGGTTATTGCGCCAGGGTGTTTGGCCGCCATCGTCGGCCCCAATGCGGCCGGCAAGTCCACCCTGATGAAAGCGATCGCCGGCCTCTGCCAAATGCGGGGGAAAATCGCTCTCGATGCCGAGGACCTCGGCGCCCTGCGACCGGTGGACCGCATGCGGAAGACGGCATATCTGCCCCAGATTCCACCGCAACCCACGTCGCTCCTTGCCTATGAGACCGTGCTCGGGGTGCTTCGCGCCACGCGCCAGGATCTGGGGAGAGCGGCTGCCGCACAGGCCGTGGAGGCCGTCTTCGACAGCCTGCGCATCCACGAGATCGCGCTGTATCCATTGAGCGAGATGTCGGGCGGCCAGCGGCAGATGGTGGGGCTCGCCCAGGTCATGGTGCGAGCGCCCCGGCTGCTCCTCCTCGATGAACCGACATCGGCGCTCGATCTGCACTGGCAATTGGACGTTATCCGGGCCGTGCGCGAGGCGACGAGGCGGGACGGCGTGATCGCGCTCATGGCCATTCACGACCTCAATCTCGCAATTCGGACCGCAGATCGCGTGATCGTCCTGGCGGCAGGAAAGGTCCTCGCCGACGGCCTTCCTGAAGAAGCCATCAGCGCCAGCATTCTGCGCCGGGCTTATGGTGTCGATGCCCGCATCGAGCGCTGCTCGCGGGGTACCCCCATCATTCTGATCGACGGACCGGCGGCGCAAGGTCCTAGTCCCGAAGAAAGGTAGAGCAGGTGTCTATGGCTCAGCAATCCAAGCCGGAAGCCCCGCGTCGTCGAGAGCCAGAGAGGTGGCATTTCCGGGTGGTCGACGCCCTGGATGTGGGCGCCAATTTTCGACGCGTGCTGCTTCGCTGCGACGATCTGAGCGAACTCGCGTACAAGCCGGGCCAGGCGCTCGTGCTTGAACTGCCGATGGCCGATGGCCAGAACGGCTGGCGCGATTACACGATCCGCTACGTCGATCGCAGCGCAGGCTGTCTCGCCATCGACTTCCTTCTCCACGGCGATACGCCCGGGCCAAACTGGGCGCGTGCAGCCGACAAGGGCAAGACGCTGATTGCCTATGGTCCCCGCGGCAGGATCGTTCTGAATCCAGGAGCCAGCTGGCATCTCTTCTGCGGCGATGAAACCTGCCTGCCGGCGATCCTGCACATTCTCGAGGAAGCGCCCGCCGGGATAGCAGCTCATGTCCTGCTGGAGGTTGCTGGTCCGGGCCACGAGCTCCCTGTCCGGACGGCGGCTGATCTCGATCTCACTTGGATTCATCGAGGCGGGGGCAGGCCGGGGCCCAGCAGCCTGGTGCTGGATCGGCTCGCCGGCTTCACCTTTCCACCCGGCCTGGGCCATGCCTATATCATCGGCGAAACCAGCAATGTGCGGGCTCAGCGCCGGTTGCTGCTCCAACGCGGATTGGCCAAAGGGCAGATTTCAGCCGAAGGCTATTGGCGGCCAGGGAGAATAGGCGGTCATGATCACGTGGATTGATGCTGCCTCGGCTCGCCTCCGGCGAGCATGCGTGCCAGCGGAGCCAGCGGGCTAGCGCTGTCGATCATCCGGGCGGTGTCGAACAGGACGCGCCTCCGCGGTGCCGCTCGGTGTCGACTATGCAGCCGTGGCCGAATCTGACCGTCCGATCGTCGTGCAGTTCACTCGCATGGACACTGGCTCGAAAGTGACGGCGTGGGCCGGCTCTGTGGCCTTTGCGGGGGCGGAACCGGACTGAGCCTCCGCGGGGGCCAACCCTCAAGGAATTCGCATGACCAGCGTTGATCCCGTACGGACGAGGCTCTCCTCCGAGAACCCTGGCACAAAAACGCAATCATCTGTGCGATCGATGTCTCGCGCTTTGCCGATAGCAACGGCGACGGCATCGGGGACATGAAGGGAGTGATCGATCGGGTTCCCTATTCGGCGGAGCTGAAGCCTCCGCCCGCCTCAAATGTTGTCGCAGGAACGAACCGACTTGGTCCGAGTTCCGGCTTCAGTCCAGTTTCAGCTTGGAGAGGCATCCATGCCGATAGGACGCAGACGGTGGGCTATTGCGGAAGGCTATATCCCCGGAGAGAGCCACGGCCCTGCGCCGGCCGTGAGCAGCCACGAGGCCGCGTGTATCCTGAACGCGGGCGAGCGTGATGCACATATCGAGATCATGCCCTACTTCACCCATCGGGATCCGGTCGGGCCCTATCGCGCAACGGTGCAGCACCTGCGCTTCAACGAGCTGAACGATCCCGAGGAGAGACCCCGAGATGCATCATATTCGAGCATCATCACCTCGGATGAGCCGGTCGTCGTGCAGCATCCCACGCTCGAGACTCGGCAGGCGGAGAATGCCCTGCTTTCGACCATTGCCTATTCCGAGGCCTGATTAGGACCGGCCGTAGGGCTGTGTTCGTGCGGAGACCGCCATGACCGCCCAAGCGGGCTCCACCCGCGTCATCTATGCAGCGCTCGCCGGCAACTTTCTCATTGCCGTCACCAAATTCGGCGCCGCCTTTTTTACCGGCAGCTCCGCCATGCTGAGCGAGGGCGTGCATTCGCTGGTGGACACGGGGAACGAGGTGCTCCTCCTCTACGGGTTGCGGAAGGCTGCGCGACCTCCCGACGAGGACCACCCGCTCGGGCACGGCCGCGAAGTCTACTTCTGGAGCTTCATCGTCGCGCTCCTGGTCTTCGCGCTCGGAGCCGGCGTGTCCTTCTACGAGGGCATTTCCCATCTGCTCCATCCCGAGCCGGTCCGGAACATCGCGGTAAACTACGTCGTGCTCGGCCTTTCCGCGGTATTCGAAGGCATCGCCTGGACGATCGCGCTGCGGCACTTCCGCCGGGAGAAGGGTAGGCTCGGCTACATCGCCGCGGTGCGGCGCAGCAAGGATCCGACGACCTTCACCGTGCTTTTCGAGGATACGGCAGCGCTTCTCGGCCTAGCCATAGCCTTCATCGCCATCACTGCCGCCCACATCCTGGCGATACCGGAGCTTGACGGTGCCGGCTCGATCGGCATCGGGATCGTGCTCGCGGCCACCGCCATCTTCCTCGCCCGCGAGAGCAAGGGCCTTCTGATGGGAGAACAGGCGTTGCCATCGGTCCGCCGCCGGATCGTGGAACTGGCGGGGGCCGACCCGGATGTGGTGCGGGTCAACGATGTACTCACGGTGCATCTGGGGCCAACGGACATCGTTGCCACGCTCAGCATCGAGTTCAAGGACGAACTCACGACGCCCCGGCTCGAAGCCTGCGTGAGGCGCATCGAGCAAAGGATCTGCTCCGAGCTGTCGGAGGTCTCCTCCGTGTTCGTGCGGCCGCAATCCGCGTCACCGATGTGAAAAGCCGCAGGGGAACGATGCCTCCGCGTCATGGTTCCGGTCTGTAACGAGAGGAAGCAGACATGGACGGGGGCAGCCCGGTGCCCAACAGCGTGATGTCTGGGGGACCGAACCGGAAGCGAGCTCGAGTTTCTGAAACGCCCCCGCTGCGCGGGAACAGCGGGATCGTTCTGTTCTGCGGCTTCGTCATCTTGCTCCTCCAAGGATGCTCGCAGATCCAGAGCAGCCTTGAGCCGGCAAGCCGCACGACCGCCCTCATCGCCGACTTCTGGTGGGGGATGCTCTTGGTGGGCATGGTCATTTTGGCCGGCGTACTGCTTCTCCTGTTCGTCGGCCTGCGGCGGGGCGGCCCCCGCGGCGAACGCCCGCTTTCAACGCGCGGTGCCTTTCTCCTGGTGCTGACCGGCGGGGTGGTCACGCCCCTCGCCGTCATCCTCGCCATGGTCGTCGTCGGCGTCCTCATCGGCAAAGAGATCGCGAAGCGGCCGGAGAGCGGGCCCATCGTCGAAGTTGTGGGCCGGCTTTGGTGGTGGGAGCTGCGCTACCTGGATGAAGAGGGCGATCTGATCGCGACGACCGCGAACGAGATGCATGTTCCGGTGGGCCGGCCGGTCCGGCTGCGCCTGATCTCCGACAATGTGATCCACAGCTTCTGGGTTCCGCGGCTCCAGGGCAAAACCGACCTCATTCCCGGCCAGGTGAACGAAAGCTGGATCGAGGCGGAGAAGGCCGGCGTCTATCGCGGCCAGTGCTCGGAATATTGCGGTACGCAGCATGCGCTGATGAGCTTTCTGGTGGTGGCCGAGCCGCCCGAGGTGTTCGAGCGCTGGCTCTCCCGCCAGGCCGAGCCCGCCACCGAGCCGGAGAGCGAAGCGCAGGCGCGGGGACGGCAGGTATTCGTCGAGCAGGGCTGCGCGGCCTGTCACACGATCCGCGGCGTATCGGAAGTGGGAGAGATCGGACCGGACCTCACCCATCTCGCCGGCCGCCGGATGCTCGCCGCCGCAGCCATCCCCAACACGAGGGGCCACCTCGGCGGTTGGATCAGCGATCCGCAACACGTGAAGCCGGGCAACAAGATGCCCTCCACCGTCATGGAGCCAAACGAGCTCCAGGCCCTGCTCGTTTATCTGGGGAGCCTCGAATGAGCGTGGCCGAGCACGATCGCCCCGGCGAGGCCGTAGATCGGTCATCCGAGGAGACGGAGCGCCTTTCCGCCACCTGGGCCGCGCCCAAGGGGCTCACGCGCTGGTTCATGCCGGTGAACCAGCGCGTGATTGGCCGGCGCTTCGTCATCACCGCCTTCGTCTTCTTCTTCCTGGCAGGCGCCTTGGCGGTGCTGATGCGCATCCAGCTCATGCAGCCCGAGAACGATTTTCTATCGCCGGAGCTCTACAATCAGTTCTTCACCGTCCACGGCACGGCGATGATGTTCCTGTTTGCGATTCCCGTGATGGAGGGGATCGCCATCTATGTCGTGCCGATGATGATTGGCGCCCGTGACATGGCGTTCCCGCGGCTCAACGCCTTCGGCTACTACGTCTATCTGATCGGCGGCACGGTGTTTTTCGGCTCGCTGCTGTTCCAGGCCGCTCCCTCCGCGGGCTGGTTCAACTATGTGCCGCTCGCAGGCGAGGAGTATTCGCCCGGCCTGGGTGTCGGCATCTGGACCACGATGATCACCTTCATCGAGGTCTCCGCGCTGACGGCGGCCGTGGAGCTGATCGTGACGATCCTGAAGCTGCGCGCGCCCGGCATGTCGCTCAACAGGATGCCGCTCTTCGTCTGGTCGGCGCTGGTGACGGCCTTCATGATCGTCTTCGCCATGCCGGCGGTCATCGCGGCCTCGAGCATGCTCACCATGGACCGTCTGATCGACACGCATTTCTTTACGCCGGAAACGGGCGGTCAGCCGCTCCTCTGGCAGCATCTCTTCTGGTTCTTCGGCCATCCGGAGGTCTACATCATCCTGATGCCGGCGCTGGGCATCATCTCCACCATCATTCCCGTGTTCACCCAGCGGCCGATCTTCGGCTACACGGCGCTGGTGCTCTCGTTGGTGGCGACCGGCTTCATCGGCTTCGGTCTATGGGTGCACCACATGTTCACCACCGGCCTGCCGCAGCTCGGCATGAGCTTCTTCATGGCCGCGAGCGCGATGATCGCCATTCCCCAGGGGACACAGGTCTTCTGCTGGATCGCGTCGCTATGGGGGACGCGCATCCGCTTCGACACCCCGCTGCTCTTCGTGCTCGGTTTTTTCGTGATCTTCATCGTGGGCGGAATCACCGGCGTGATGGTGGCGGCGATCCCCTTCGACTTGCAGGTGCACGACACCTATTTCCTGGTGGCCCACTTCCACTACGTGCTGATCGGTGGCGCCGTCTTCCCGCTCATCGGAGGCATCTACTACTGGTATCCGAAGATGTTCGGCCGGATGATGGACGAACGCCTCGGCAAGGCAAGCTTCTGGCTCGCCTTCATCGGCTTCAACGTCACCTTCTTCCCCATGCATCAGCTCGGGCTCCAGGGCATGCCGCGGCGGGTCTATACCTATCTCCAGGAGCTCGGCTGGGGGGATCTGAATCTGCTCGCCACGTTCGGCGCCTTTCTGCTTGCGGGCGGCTTCCTGCTCAGCCTCTTCAACGCGCTCTGGAGTTTGAGGCGGGGCGCGCCGGCCGGCGAGGATCCCTGGGGCTCGCCGACGATCGAATGGGCCACACGGTCGCCGCCGCCGTGCTACAACCACGAGCATATCCCGATCATCTCCGGCCGCTGGCCGCTCTGGGAGCGGCGTGGCCAGCTGTCGATCCCTGTCGTCACCGGCCTGCGCGATGACCGGCGCGAGACCTTGGTGACGACGGTTCTCGATGCAACACCGCAGGCCGTCGCCGTGATGCCGGGACCGACCATCTGGCCCTTCCTGTCGGCGCTGGCGGCCTCCGCCGGTTTCCTCGGCATTCTCTATCAGCCAAGTTTCTTTCTCGTCGGCTTCTTCGGCGCGGCCGCCACCTTCATCGGCTGGTTTTGGCCGCGCCGGCCATGGAGGGACGACTAGATGCGGAAGTATGCAGGCTACGATGCAAGCGGACTGACGCGCTTCGCCCACCGGACTCATCCGCTGTGGTGGGGCGTGCTGGGTGTTGTCACCATCGAGGCGACCGTGGTGGCGACACTGATCGTGAGCTATTTCTATTTGCGCATGGATGCCGACGCATGGCCACCGCCCGGTGTGGAGCCGCCGAGCCTGCTTCTGCCGACGGCCAATGTCATTCTCCTGCTGATCAGCAGCGGCACGATGTTCTGGGCAGGCTGGGGGATCAACCGCGGCAAAAAGCTGGTGCTCACGCTCGGCACCAGCACCAGCGTGGCACTCGCCTGCCTGGTGCTCGTTTTTCGAAGCATAGAGCTCTGGACCCTCGACTTCACTTGGGACAGCCACCCCTATGGTTCGATCGTATGGGTCATGATGGGCTTCCACTTCACCCACGTCGTGTCCGCCGTCATAGGCACGGCGGTCGTCGCCCTGCTCGCGGGGATCGGATACTTCACGCCGGAAAGGCAGCTCGGCGTCGTGGTGGACACGCTCTACTGGTACTTCGTGGCTGGCATCTGGGTGGTGCTCTATCTCGTGCTGTGCTGGGCGCCGCGCGTCCTGTGATGCTGGAGGCGATGCATGGGAGAATGGGAAGAAGGCATCCTGCGCAGCAAGGCCGGCGCGCTCGCCATATGGGAGGGCTGGGTCTTCGGCCCCGTCGCCTGGGCCGCCCACCAGAACCTGAGTTACGGCCTCACCCATCTGCTCTGCGGCACGAGCACGAAATGGCCGATCTATCTCGCCACACTGGCAGCGGTCGGCGTAGCCGCCGCGGCCGGCTATTTCTCATGGCGGCTGCGGCAGGCAGCCTCCACCGTCCGCTTCCCGGAAGCACATGCCGTTGCCGCCTCACGTGCCCGGTTCATCACCACGGTGGGCGTTCTTATCTGTACGCTTTCGGCGGCCGGCATCCTGGTCGAGACCATTCCCGTGCCCGTGCTCGACCCCTGCGCGGGGGCAACTTGATGATGCGGCGCGTGCATATCCCGGGCTTGGCCGCCTTGTGCCTGGCGCTGTCGACGGACACGGCCACGGCTCACTCTGTCGGCTCGCCCCATTCGGCCTTTGCCTGGGGATGGACCGCTCTTACCTTTGCGCTGCTTACGGTGTCGGCCTGGGCTTACAGGTGGGGACTTCGTCGCCTTTGGCGCCGCGCCGGGACGGGTGCAGGGGTCCGGCGGTGGCAGGCGGCCGTCTTCGCCGTCGGGTGGCTATGGACTGCCGTGGCGCTGCTGTCGCCGCTCGACCAATGGGGCGAGGAACTCTTCTCCGTCCACATGCTGCAGCATGAAATCCTGATGCTGATCGCCGCGCCGCTTATCATCCTGGGGCGGCCGGCGGTGGTGTTTCTGTGGGCCTTTTCGGTGGAAGCCCGCCGGGGCCTCGGCCGCTTCTTCGCACACCCTTGGTGGCTTGCGGTGTGGCGGCCATGGACAAGCCCGCTCGGTGCATGGACCACCTATGCCGTAGTGCTGTGGGCCTGGCATGTGCCCTTCCTGTTCGAAGCGGCGACGGTTCATGACGGCATCCACACCTTGCAGCACGTGAGCTTCTTCGGCGCTGCACTCCTGTTCTGGTGGGTCTTCCTGGACGCCACGCACGGGCGCCGCCGGAACGGTATGGCGGTGCTTGCCAACTTCACCACCGCGATCCACTCCTCGCTTCTCGGCGCGCTCTTCACCTTCGCGCCGGCCGCGTTCTACGCGCCCTATCTTGAAACCACCGCCTATTGGGGCCTGACCGCGCTGGAGGACCAGCAGCTCGGTGGCCTCATCATGTGGATACCCGGCGGGCTGGTGCACCTTGCCGCCGGCCTCGTGGCGGCAGCCCGTTGGATCGGGCCGGAGACCGGCACCGACCGCCTGCCCGAGCGGACCGGGAGCGGAAGATGATCCAGCTCCGGCACATTGCCACCCCGCTCCTCCTGATCGTCGCCCTTGCGGGCTGCGGGGAGGAGGCGGGAGCACCCGAACTTCGCGTGCGGGGAGACCCAGAGGCTGGCGCGGCCGCGATACGCAGCCACGGCTGCGGCATCTGCCATACAATTCCCGGTATAGCCGGCGCCGACGCGACGGTGGGGCCGCCGCTCGTGCATTATGATGAGCGCGCCTATGTGGCCGGCGTCCTGCCCAACACGCCCCGGGACCTGATCCGCTGGATTGTCGATCCTCCGGCCGTTGATCCCCGCACGGCCATGCCGGAGCTTGGCGTGAGCGAGGAGGAGGCGCGCGATATCGCCGCTTATCTCTATCGCAGGACGGGGGAGCGGAAATGAGAAATATTCTTAGGCTTGCCCTCGTTGTTCTTGCCCTGATGGCGGTCGCGGCCGTGGGGATCGTGGCCTATGTCTATTCCGGCATTTACAACGTCGCCGCCACCAGGCAGCACACCGCCCCTGTCTACTGGCTGCTCACAACGGCGTTGACACGCTCGATCGAGGTCCGCGCCGACGACATCGTGGTTCCGGACCTTTCAGGGGACGACCGGTTCCACTCGGGGCTCGACCTCTACCGCCAGCACTGCAGCCAGTGTCATGGTGCGCCAGGGGTAGCGCCGGAGCGCTTTGCGCTGGGAATGACCCCCCTTCCGCCGCCCATCGTGCAGATTGGCCGTGAGCGCAGTGCCGCCGAGATCTTCTGGGCAGCCAAGCACGGCCTGAAGATGACCGGCATGCCGGGCTGGGATTTCAAGCTGAGCGATGAGGAGATCTGGAACCTCGTCGCCTTCATTCTTGCCATTCCAACCCTTTCGCCCGTGGAGTACTACGATCTGACGGGAACGGCGCCGAACCCGACCGAGCCGGCCACGGACCAGCCGCTGGGCAACTATTCCGGCGACCCCGACAGGGGCAAAGTGGCGCTCCGGCAATATGGCTGCATCGCCTGTCACCAGATCGAGGGGATCGTCGGGCCGGAGACCTGGGTCGGGCCGCCGCTAGAAGGCATAGGCGAGCGCAAATACATCGCCGGTGTTCTGCCAAACAGCAGCCAGAATCTCGTCCGCTGGATCCGGAACCCGCAGGGCGTGGATCCCCTAACCGCCATGCCGGAGCTCGGCGTGACTGAGAAGCACGCGCGCGACATGGTGGCCTACCTCTACTCCCGCAACGATCCGTAGAACGTCGAACCATAAAAGCGCGGCGAGATGCGTTTGAGAGCTCGCCCGGCGACGTCGTCCGGCAGTCACAGCCCGACTGCTCAACGACCGACGGCTCAAACGCCATCAGGCGCCACCGTAATTCAGCAGGCCAGCCTAACGTTCCCGCCCAGCCTGCCTTTGCTCGGCCGCGATCTGTAACCGTGCTGCAATGCCTCGGAAAGGTTCCGGCGGAAGCCAAATAGGGCCTTTGATCTTGAGGCGGTCGGAGAGCAGCGGGGACTCGACACCGCAAGCCAGCTCAGCCAGAAGCTTGCCTTGTATGGTGCCCCGGACAACACCGGAGCCTCCGCAGCCGACAGAAGCATAGATGCCTGGCTGAACACGGCCGAAATAGAAGCCTCCGTTATGAGTGACGGCGGTCAGGCCACCCCAAACGTGCTCGAACTCATGCCTGCGCATATGCGGATAACGGTTGCGGTAAAGCCCGGTCAGCATGCGGCGCGCCTCGTCGGGCTCGAGCTCCTTTTCGTAGGAATCGCCGCTTCTTATGAGCAGACGGCGGCCGGTCTTTCGCATGGTGGTTCCCATGCGATGCGCCGGCAATATGCCCCAGTCGGCTTCCTCCCCCAACTGTTCGAATTCGCGCTCGTCCAGTTCAGGCGTGAAGGCGCCGTAGGTATAGATCCCGACCATCCGGTTGCGCGCGATGCCCAGAGATCTGGCATGCAGGTTGTTCGCGATGAACAGCCGGTCGGCGAGGAAATCCCCGCGACTGGTCTCTACCGTGAATGGCGCGGTCTTGCCCAGGGCGTGCACCGTCGCGCCTTCAAGAAGCTTGACCGCCGCTGGCAGCGAGTCCGCAAGGCCGCGATGAAGCGCAGCCGGCTGAACCAGCGCACGGGTCAGTGATTGCAGCCCGTACCGGTAATAGCCGGTGCCTGTTGTCCGCTGCAGGTCGTGGCTGTCGTATTCCTTCGGGATAAGGCCCCATTCCTCATAAGTCCGGCGTGTCTCGCGGGCCGTCTTTTCCACACGCGGCGTTGCCGCGGCGGTGATCGCCAGCGGCGTTTCGTTCCAGTCGCAATCGATCGATTGGCTGGCGACGAGTGATCGTAAAAGCTGGAACCCCTCCCTGGCGATAGCCATTTGGCGCGCTGCCCAGTCCTCCGCAAAATCGGCAGCATTCGCGCTCGGTTCGCCGGGATTGATCAGCAGATAGCCGGAATTCCGGCCCGATGCGCCCTCGCCGATCGTCGATGCCTCGATCAGAAGGATTTCCTCGCCCGGAACCAGTTCGGCAAGCCGGCGCGCGATCGCCAGGCCCGTGAAGCCCGCGCCGACGACAATGCTGCGAAACCGCCGCTCGGAGGGCAGCTCGGTCTTTGGTCGGCGCTCAGGCAGCAGGGCGTTCCAACCTGATCTCGATTTGTAGACGGGGGCATTTTTCATGAGGCATCTCCACCGCATGCCGCCGGTCTAGAAAATCTCCGTCTCGTGAAACGGCGATCCCCGGCTCTCGCGCCTAGACCTGATGCGCCGAAAAGTAACCACCAGGCGCCGTTCGTCCAGGGAGGCCCGAGAGCTTTTTTGATAGGATATGCTTATCGAACTTATGGTTGGAGCGTACTGGATATATGAGCGGTGCTTCGACAGAATGTGCGGGTGTGATCGAGATGCAGGCTGCAGGCGTTCGGTCTCAGGGAAGGCGGTTCGATGTCCGATTATGTTTCTCATGCGGCTCATTGGGGCACCTTCACCGCAAGGTGGGATGGTGAGCATCTGGACGTCCGGCCGCATCCTGCCGATCCCGACCCTTCTCCCATCCTCGGAAACTTCACCGACGTCTTGCGCCATCGGGCTCGCATCCTGAAGCCTTCTGTACGGCGAAGCTGGCTGGAGCGGGGCCCGCATCCGGGACCTCGCAGGCTTGACGAGCCATTCGTGGAGATGGATTGGGAAGAGGTTCTGCCGCTCGCCGCCAAGGCGATCAGCCGCGTTCGCGACAGGCACGGCGCCGAAGGCGTTTATGGCGGATCCTACGGTTGGTCGAGCGCCGGGCGGTTCCACCATGCTCAAAGCCAGATCCACCGCTTCCTGAACGTGGCGATCGGCGGTTATGTACGGTCGGTCAACAGCTATAGCGCAGGCGCCTCGTCGGTCATCCTGCCGAGGATCCTCGGTCCGTTCGAGGCCCTGTCGCGCCGTAACGTGACGTGGGAGCAGATCGAGGCGGAAACGGATCTCGTCTTGGCATTCGGCGGCATGGCGCTCAAGAACTCCAACGTCGCGAGCGGCGGCGTCACCACTCATATCGAGCGGGGAGCCATGGCTCGGGCTGCCGCACGCGGCTGCCGCTTCCATCTATTCAGTCCGCTGCGGGACGACTTTCCGCCGGAAGCAGGCGCCATATGGCACCCGCTCCGTCCCGGGACGGATGTGGCGGTTATGCTCGGGCTGTGCCACACGATGCTGGTCGAGGGGTTGCACGACCGGCAATTTCTCGAACGTCATTGCACGGGCTTTGACGTGTTTGCCGCCTATCTGGCGGGAAACGGCGATGGTCAGCCGAAAACGGCGGAGTGGGCGAGTGCGATCTCCGGCATGCCGACGGAGACCATCGTCCGGCTAGCGCGGGAAATGACCACCCGGCGCTCGCTCGTGACCGTGGCCCATGCGCTCCAACGGGCCCGCTTCGGAGAGCAGCCCGTCTGGGCGGGGGTAGCGCTTGCGGCGATGGCGGGCCAGATCGGTCTGCCGGGCGGCGGCTACAACTACGCTCTCGGCGCGATGGGGCATACGGGACGGCGCATGAATGCCGTCCCGATCCCGACCCTGGCGCAGGGCACCAATGGCGTCTCCAACTTCATACCGGTCGCGCGGATTTCCGACATGCTGCTCAACCCTGGAGCACGCTATCAGTATGACGGCCGGGAGATAACCTATCCCGACATCCGGCTGATCTATTGGGCAGGAGGCAATCCTTTCCATCATCACCAGGACCTGAACCGGCTACGCAAGGCGTTCGCCGTTCCGGAAACGATCATAGTCCAGGAGAACGCCTGGACGCCCATGGCGCGGTCGGCCGATATCGTGTTGCCGGCGACGATGACGCTGGAGCGCGAGGACATAGGCGCCGCCGGGACCGACCCGAGGCTGATCGCCATGCGCAGGCTTGCGCCCCCGATTGGTATGGCGCGGGACGATTACGACATCTTCGCCGATCTCTCGCGGCTGATGGACAGCGAGGATGCCTTTACCGAAGGGCGCAACGCGCGGGAATGGATGGCGCATCTCTACGAGCCGACCCGGCAGGCGCTTGCGGAACATGGCTGGGATGCGCCCGATTTCGAGGAGTTCTGGGAGCGCGGGGAGCTTGCTCTTCCATCCGCGCCCGACGACGGAGGATTGCTTCGTGCCTTCCGCAACGACCCGGAGGCCGCGCCGTTGCCGACGCCGAGCGGCCGCATCGAACTGTTCTCCCGCACGATCGCGGGTTTCGGCTATGACGATTGCCCGGGTCATCCGGCCTGGCTCCCGCCGGATGAAGTGACCGATGAGGCTGCGCCTCTCGTGCTGATCGCAAACCAGCCCGCGACACGGCTGCACAGCCAGCTGGATTTCGGGGCCTACAGCCAGTCCTCGAAGATCCAGGGGCGAGAGCCTGCCCGGCTTAATCCGCAGGACGCGGCGGCACGGGGCATTCGCGACGGCGACATCATACGGATTTTCAACGCGCGCGGCGCCTGCCTCGCCGCAGCGGTGCTGACCGACGGCGTCATGCCGGGCGTGGTCAACCTTTCGACAGGTGCATGGTTCGATCCGATCGACCACGAGGCCGAAAACGCCGAATGCGGCCACGGAAACCCCAATATGGTGACCCGCGACATCGGCACGTCGAAGCTGGCGCAAGGCTGCTGCGGTCAGGTGACCGTTGTGGAAGTGCGACGTCATGACGGCCCTCTGCCCCCCATCCGGGCTTACGACCCGCCCGCCGTGGCCGGCCGGTGACCAAGACCATTAGGAGATAACCTATGCGCCCTCTCGAGGGGATACGCATCCTCGACATGACGTCGGTGTTGATGGGACCTTACGCCACCGCAATCCTCAGCGACATGGGCGCGGACGTGGTCAAAATCGAGCCCGACGGAGGTGACATATTGCGCTATGCCGGCGCGAGCCGCGGCGGCAGCATGGGCGGCCTCTTCCTGCATTCCAATATCGGCAAACGCAGCGTCGTTCTGAACCTGAAGCGAAAAGGAGGGCTTGCGGCCCTTCTGCGGATAGCCAGGACGTGCGACGTTCTCTTCTACAACATTCGCCCGAAGGCGATGGAGCGGCTCGGCCTCGGCTACGAAAAGGTCGCCGAGGTCAATCCCCGCCTGCTCTATGTCGGCGCCTTCGGTTTCGGCCAGGACGGTCCTTATGCGGACCGCGCCACCTATGACGATCTTATCCAGGCGGCATCCGGCATTCCGATGCTGCTTGCGGAGGCATCAGGCGAAGCGCCAGCCTACGTCCCGGTGAACATGGCGGATCGGATCGTCGGCCTGCATGCGGCGATTTCCATCGTTGCCGGGCTTCGCCACCGCGACCGGACCGGCCAAGGACAGCGCATCGACGTCCCGATGTTCGAGACCATGGCCAGCTTCGTGCTTGGCGACCATATGGGCGGGCTCACCTTCGACCCTCCTCTGGACGAGGGAGGTTATCGGCGCCTTCTGTCGCGCGGACGCAAACCCTTCGCGACTGCCGACGGTCATCTCGGCGCCGTGATCTACACCGACCAGCATTGGCAGCGCTTCCGCATCCTCGTTGGCGAATGCGATGCGCTTACCGATCCGAAGTTCGATACCTTCGCAGGCCGGCAGGAAAATATCGACGAGATCAATCACCACCTGACGGAGATATTCGCCACTCGCACCACGGCGGAATGGCAAGAGCTTTTGGATGCGGCAGACATACCCTGCATGCCGCTGCATTCCCTGACCAGCATTATGGAGGATCCCCATCTCCAGGCCGTCGGCTTCTTCGAAGACCAGCAGCACCCGGTGGAAGGCGCGATCAGGACGATGCGGGTTCCTTCCACCTGGAGCGTATCGCAACCGCAACATTCGGGACCTGCTCCGGTGCTTGGGCAGGATACGGAATGCGTTCTCCGGGAAATAGGCTATTCCGATGAGGAGATAGGGGCGCTCGCCTCGGATGGATCGATCGGTATAGCACGGCGAGCGCCAAGCGAGCTCGCAAAAGCCGATTGATATCGACCCGGTCTTACCTATTCTACCGAACTCTGCACCCGCGGATGAGGGAAATCGGTGGACGCGCCAAGACGTCGTGGTTCCGGCAATATCGAGTTGCGGCACCTTCGCTATTTCATGGCGATCGCCGAGGAGATGAGTTTCGCGCGCGCGGCCGACCGGCTGGGCGTCGCACAACCCGGGCTCAGCCAGCAGATCCGGATATTGGAAGATCTGCTCGAAGTCCGGCTTTTCGATCGTTCTCGGCGCAAGCTGCGTTTCACTCTAGCCGGGGAGCTGTTCTACGAGGAAACGCGCAAGCTCATGGTGCAGTTCGACGCCGCAACCCAGGTTGCAAAACGTGCGGCGCGCGGCGAGGTCGGAAAGCTTGCGGTGGGTTACGTTGGCTCGGCGGCCTATACCGGCATGCTGACAAGGGTGATCGGCGAATTCAGGGAGAACCATCCGACGGTCGAACTGAACATTTCCGAACTGGAGATGCTGCGCCAGCTCGACGCGATTGCGGAAGGGCGGATGGACATCGGCTTCATTCGGCCGCCCGTTCCGTTGCCGCGCAACATCGATACGATTCCGATCCTTTTCGAAGATCTCGTGCTTGCCCTTAACGCCAAGCATCCCGCGGCCACGCAACAGGAGGTCGATCTCGCGGATCTGGCGAGCGAAGACTTCATCATTCCGCAGCACTCCTCCCAAATGAGTTTCCACCATCACACCACTGTCGCCTGCAACAGGGCCGGCTTTCAGCCCCGCTTCGGTCCACGGGGGCGTGATTTCATGACCATCGCCAGCATGGTGTCGATCGGGCTTGGCGCGGCCCTGGTTCCGCAATCCATCCGCTGCATTCAGCTTCCGTCCCTGGTCTATAAGCCGATCAAGGGGCAGGCCACCAAGGCCGAACTTGCCGTCGCCTTCCGCCGTGGCGACCATTCGCCGATCGTTCGCTCGTTCATCGCGATAACGCGCCATCACACGCAGCAGCAGAATGCGGCCGAGGCGGATCAATTCCCATCGTCCGATAAGTCTTGATTATCAATTTAAAGCTACAGCAATATTGTGATGATTGGCCGGGTGTCATTTAATGCCCTCCTGGCGGCCATATCGACCATTTCCAAATGTCTGGCCTGATCGAAATCGCAACAGAATGTGCACCGCGCAATCTCTTCCATGCTTGCGCTTGGCACCATCACCCAGGTGGAAGGCAGCAAGTTGTCTGACTGGACGGAACGCGCAGGATCCATGTTTGATTGCGAAAAGGGGTCCGTCACGGGCACGCGCGGGGTTGCCGTCACCAATCACCCGCTCGCATCCGCCGCGGCGATGGAGATGCTTGCGGCCGGCGGCAACGCGTTCGACGCCACGGTCGCTTCGCTGTTCGCGCTGACGGTCGTGGAGCCGATGATGGTCGGCATATTCGGTGGCGGAACGGCCGTCGTGCATCTCGCCAACGGCGACATGCATGTCTTCGACGGGCTGGCCACCGCTCCCGCCCAGACGAGGCCGGATATCTATACGCCTCTCTCCGACAGCTGGCCCGATTACATGGAGACGAAGGGCCGGCAGAACCGGGTAGGTCCAAAGGCAATCGCGGTGCCCGGCAATCTCAAGGCCTGGTGCCAGATGTCGGCGGAGTTCGGCCGCTTGCCTCTGAAGCAATTGCTCGGCCCTGCCATCCGCTACGCCGAGGACGGCTTCGTGCTGTCTCCCTACCTGGCCACCTGCATAGAGGAAATCAGCCCCGATCTTGCGCTCGACGATGCCATCGCGGCCGTCTTCTTGCCGGGCGGCAAGCCGCTGCAGGCCGGAGAGGTGCTCGTTCAGAAAGATTATGCGAACACCCTCAAGGCTATCGCCACAGGCGGCGCGGCAGCCCTGATGGCCGGCGAACTCGGCGCGCATGTGCGGGCGTTCCTGAACGATTCCGGCACCTGGGTGACCGAGCGGGACATTGAGGACTATCGCGTGTTGCGGCGCGAGCCGGTTATCGGCACCTATCGGGGTTTTGAGATCATTGGGCCGCCGCCGCCCTGTTCCGGCGGCGTACAGACCGTGCAGGTGCTGAACCTGCTCGAAGCGTCGGATGTGGCCGAAGCAGGCTTCGGCACCGTGGACACGTTGCACCGGCTCATCGAGGCGATGAAGATCGCGGCCGCCGACCGGCTCGCGGTCATCGGGGATCCCGCCTTCGTCGACGTGCCGATAGAACGGCTCACGTCGAAGGCATATGCGGAGGAAAGGCGGAGGGATTTCGATCCGGACCGGGCCCGCAGGCAGGAAGCCCGGATACTGACCAACGAATCCGCCAACACGACCCATGTGACGATCGCCGACGGCGAGGGCAATGTCGTGACCTCGACACAGACGATCAACAGCTTGTTCGGTGCGAGAGTGGTTATTCCGGGAACCGGCATCATCGCCAACAACTACATGTATCTGTTCGATCCCCATCCTGGAAAGGCGCTGTCGCTTGCGCCCGGCAAGAGGATAACCAGCGGGATCACCGCGCTGATCGCCCGGAAAGACGGCAAGCTCGCCTTCGCGCTCGGCCTGCCGGGCGCGCACCGCATTCCGGCCTCCGCGATGCAGGCGGTCATCAATCTGATCGATCACGGCATGTCGTTACAGGAAGCGGTCGAGGCTCCCCGCGTCTTCACGTGGGGGCAAGAAGTGGAAGTGGAAGCCGGCTTCCCGGAAGCTATTCGGGACGGGCTTGCGGAAAGGGGACACCGTGTCCTGCCCGTCGCCCATGTGGCCGGCGGCATGGGGGCGATCCGGTTCAACCCGGACGGCTCGATGACCGGTGCCGCCTGCTGGCGCGCCGACGGCGTGCCGATGGCCGCGGGGGGCGGTCCGGCGCGCGCCAATACCTCATTCTGGCCCGATCCGCGCCGCGGCAAGGTCTACTGACGGAAAAATGTCCTGGCAAAAAATAAGCTAACAATAACATGGTCTTCGGAGGAGAGATGCAATGAATATGACCCGCCGTGAAGCGATGCTCTTCACCAGCAGCGCCCTTCTCTTTGCCGCCACCCGGCCGGGCCCCGCCACTGCCCAGGGGCAAAGCGTCATTCGTTTTGCGCCCCACGCGGCGCTGCGCGTCCTCGATCCGGTGACCACCAACGCCTATGTCACGCGCAATCACGCCTACCTCGTATACGACACCCTTTTCGGGATGGATTCGAACTACGTACCGAAGCCGCAGATGGTCGATACCTGGAAGACCTCGGAGGACGGCCTCACCTGGGATTTCCACCTCCGGGATGGCCTCGCCTTCCACGACGGCGCCCCGGTGCTTGCCAGCGACGTCATCGCCTCCATCCAGCGCTGGTGGCAGAAGGACATCGTTGGCCTTCGCCTGAAGGCCGTGACCAAGGACATTTCCGCTTCCGACGACCGCAGCTTCCGCCTCGTCCTTTCCGAACCCTTCGGCATCATGCTGGAAGCCTTTGCGCGACCGACCTCGATTCCTCTTTTCGTCATGCCGAAGCGTATAGCGGACCTTCCACCGGCGACCGTTCTTGAGGAGGTCGTGGGCTCCGGGCCCTTCCGCTTCGTGCAGGAGGATTTCAGGCCGGGCGTCAGCTGGACCTATGTGAAAAACGAGAAATATGTGCCGCGCGAGGAACCCGCAGACGGGCTTTCCGGCGGCAAGGTGGCCGGTGTCGACCGGATCGAAGTGATCTGGTTCCCGAGCCCGGACACGGCGATGAGCGCGCTGCAGAACAACGAACTCGACATCATCGAATCCGTCAGCCCGGATCGCAAACCGATGTTCGACGGCACCGACATCACCGTCATCGCCCGCGCCAGCCCGACGGTTTCCACGATTCGCTTCAACTGGGCGCAACCACCGTTCGACGACGTTCGCCTGCGCAAGGCGGTACAGGCTGCCGTCACCCAGCGCGACTATCTGGATGTCATCGTCGGTGATCCGGAGGCCTACAGCATTTGCGGCGCGCTTTTCGGCTGCGGCACCCCGCTGGAGACGGACGCCGGCTTCGTCGACAGCGGCACGCCGAACCTCGAGCGTGCCAAGCAACTCGTCAAGGAATCTGGATACAAGGGCGAGAAGGTCGTGATCATCACGCCCGGCGATGTCGCCTCTTTTTCGGCACTGGCGCCGATGACCCAGCAGATCCTCTCCTCGATCGGAATAGACAGCGAGATTCAGACGATGGAATGGAGTGCCTTTCTCACCAGGCGCGCCAATTCCGGTCCGGTGGCCGAAGGCGGCTGGAACCTCGCCCACGCCGTTTTCGACGGCATCGATCTGATTTCGCCGCTGGGCAACATGAATTTCGACGCCCGCGGCAAGGCGGGCTATACGGGGTTCATCGACGACCCCGAAACGGAGACGTTGAAAACGCAGTACCAGCGCGAGCCCGATCCGGCCAAGCAGAAGGCGATTGCTGAAGAGATGCAGAAGCGGGCCTATGATCAGGTCTTTTACATCCCGCTCGGGACCTACAAACAGTTCATTGCTCTGCGTCCGGAGCTGAAGGACTACGTCAACTCGCCGGTCGTCGTTCTCTGGAACGTGACCAAGACCTGATGCTGCGGTTGATCGTTCTTCGCGCCGCGTCGTCGGTGCCGGTGATGTTCATCGTCGCCGTGATCGTGTTCCTCCTGCTCCGGCTCAGCCCGGGCGATCCGGCCACGATCATCGCGGGAGACGCCGCGACCCCCGCACAGATTGAGAATTTGCGGGCGAGCATGGGTTTAGATCAACCTCTGCCGCTGCAGTTCCTGACCTGGATCGGCAGCGTCATACAGGGCGATCTCGGTCAATCGATCCTGTCACGCATGCCGGTCAGCGAACTCATCGCCGACCGGCTCGGCCCCACGCTCGTGCTGGCACTTTGTGCGATCGTCGTCACGGTGCTCGTCGCGGTACCGCTGGGAGCGCTCGCCGCATGGCGGCACAACAGCTGGGTGGACTGGGCGGTCATGACGCTGTCCGTTCTCGGCTTTTCGATCCCCGCCTTCGTGGTCGGCTACCTGTTGATGCTGTTCTTCTCGATCAGCGCCGGGCTCTTGCCGGTGCAGGGATATGTCAGTCCTCTCGTCGATCTCGGGGCGGCCGCCCGGCATTTGGTTCTGCCTTCGCTGACGCTCGCACTGGTGTTCATGGCGCTGATCGCCCGCGTCACCCGGTCCAGCCTTCTCGAAGTCCTGGGACAGGATTTCGTGCGGACCGCCAAGGCCAAGGGCAATCCTGACTTCCGCACCTTGTGGCGCCATGCCCTTCCGAACGCGGCGGTGCCGATCATCACCGTGATCGGGCTCGGTATCGCGATGCTGATTTCCGGTGTGGTCGTCACCGAGAGCGTCTTCAACATTCCCGGCATCGGCAGGCTGACCATCGATGCCATTCTGGCGCGCGATTATCCGGTGGTGCAGGGGCTGATGCTGTTCTTTGCGCTGATCTATGTCGGCGTGAACTTACTGATCGACATCGCCTATATCCTTGTCGATCCCCGCATTCGATATTGAGGCACAGGGTTTGGCATCTGAAACGACCATGCTTCCGGATCGTTCGGCGTCCCGGCAGGCTTTCGTCTCCCGCAATCTCCTGCCGGTCGGCTGCCTCGCGGTGCTGTCGATCATCATCCTCGTGTCGTTGATCGGTTCCTGGATCATGTCCGGCGAGGCCATGATGGTGCGCCCGCGCATGCGCCTCAAGGCACCGTCCGAACTCGCCTGGTTCGGCACCGACGCCATGGGCCGCGATGTCTTCGCGCTCACCCTGGAAGGGGCCAAGCTCTCGTTGCTGGTCGGGCTCCTGACGGCCGTGACCGGCGGCGCGATCGGGACCGTCATTGGACTAATGACGGGATATTTCCGCAGGCTCGACGGACTGATCATGCGCGTCATGGACGCGATCATGGCAATCCCGAACATCCTTTTCGCCGTGGCGGTCGTCTCTTTGCTGGGCCCAAGCCTCGTCACAATCGTCGGCGCGCTGGTGTTCAACGAAATCCCGCGCGTTGCCCGTCTCGTCCGAAGCGTCGTGCTGAGCGTGCGCGAGGAACCCTATGTGCAGGCCGCCGTGGGCATGTCGATCCAGACGCCGCTCATTCTCGTGCGTCATATCCTGCCGAGTTGCATCGCGCCGCTGATCGTTCAGACGACCTATATTTTCGCGGCGGCCATTCTCTCCGAGGCCGTGCTGGGCTTCCTCGGCGTCGGCTTTCCTCAGGGCACCCCCACCTGGGGCAATGTCGTTGCCGAGGGACGCGCGGTGTTCCTGCGCGCGCCCTGGACCATCATCGCGCCGGGCATGGTGCTTGCGCTGACGGTGATGTCGGTCAACCTTCTCGGCGACAGCTTGCGCGACTGGCTCGACCCTACCCTGTCCCGTCGCGCGAAGGTGGTGCATTCATGACCGCTTCACCTTCAATGGACGTTCCAATCCTCGAGATAAGAAATCTCAGTGTCGCCCTTCCCAGGGGACTGGACCGCGCCTTTGCGGTGGAGGGCGTTTCGCTGTCGGTCAGGCCGCGGGAGATCGCCTGCGTGGTCGGCGAATCCGGCTCGGGAAAGTCGGTCACGGCATCCGTCGTAATGGGGCTTCTGCCGAAATCGCTCAGCATCACAAGCGGTTCTGTCAGGCTCGAAGGCGAAGAGATCAGCCGTGCATCCGAAGCGCGCATGAACACGCTCCGCGGCAATCGCATGGCGATGATCTTCCAGGAGCCACTGACGGCGCTCAATCCAGTCATGCGGCTCGGCGACCAGATCGCCGAAGTGCTGGCGCTCCACAAGCCGGAGATGAGCAAAGCGGCGGGGCATCAGCGGGTTCTGGAACTGATGGAAGACGTACGCCTACCGTCGCCAGAGACGATCTACCGGCGGTACCCGCATCAGATTTCCGGTGGGCAGCGCCAGAGGGTGATGATCGCGATGGCGCTCGCCATGGAGCCGGCGCTGATCATCGCAGACGAGCCGACGACCGCGCTCGATGTCACCACTCAAGCGCAGATCCTTCGGCTGTTCAAGGAACTGCTGGTAAAGCATGACAGCGGCATCCTGATGATCACCCATGATTTCGGCGTGGTCGCCGACGTTGCCGACCACGTCACGGTGATGCAGCACGGTCGGGTGGTCGAAAGCGGTGTTCCCGATGAGGTGCTCGGCAATCCGCAGCATCCCTACACGCGTGAGCTTATCGCGGCCGTGCCCCGGCTGCGCTACCTGCCGGCCGCGGCTCCGGCCGAGCCGACGCTGGAGGTGAAGAACCTGCATCTCACGTACCGCCAGACCGGCTGGTTTCGGAAGACGCAGGAGGTCCATGCACTGGACGGTGTCAGCTTCGCGCTCGCGCCGCGGGAGACGTTGGGCATTGTGGGGGAATCGGGATCCGGCAAAAGTACGCTGGCCAAAGCGGTGCTCGGCTTCGAGCAACCGAACGGCGGTGAGATTCTGTTCGGCAACCACGATCTGCTCTCGCTCTCCGCTAGCGCCCTCGCGAATGTCCGCCACCGTATCCAGATGATTTTCCAGGATCCCTACAGCTCGCTCAACCCGCGCCGCCGCATCGGGCAGTCGCTTGTCGAAGGCCCGGTACGCCACGGCAAATCGACCGCCGATGCCCGCAGGCGCGCCATCGAGC
The DNA here is from genome assembly GCF_005281615.1 of Rhodoligotrophos defluvii. NCBI lineage: Bacteria > Pseudomonadati > Pseudomonadota > Alphaproteobacteria > Hyphomicrobiales > Rhodoligotrophaceae > Rhodoligotrophos > Rhodoligotrophos defluvii. The sequence goes on from NZ_SZZM01000002.1 coordinate 317,082, forward strand.
TGCTTGAGCTGGTGGGCCTGCAGGCCTCCTCGATGGACCGGTTTCCGCACGAGTTTTCGGGCGGCCAGAGGCAGCGCCTGTGTATCGCCCGGGCGCTAGCGCTCGAACCGGAGGTCATCGTCGCCGACGAGGCCGTCTCGGCACTGGATGTGACAGTTCAGGCGCAGGTGCTCGACCTGTTCAAGTCGCTCCAGAAAGAGCTCGGCTTCGCCATGCTCTTCATCACCCACGATCTCAGGGTCGCCTCCAACATCTGCAATCAGATCGCGGTGATGAGGCGCGGCAGGATCGTGGAAATGGGAGAGGCCAAGAGCGTTTTTGAAAACCCGCAGCATGGCTACACCCGAGAGCTTCTGGCGGCCCTTCCCGGTGCCGAGCTCCGGTGAAACGGTCAGTGCATCCCTTCAGGTCGATGCAAGCACATCGGCCTATCGGCTTGCCTGTTGGCGACAGGCCGGGCTTGAGGCACGCTATGCCAATGTTCCACCGCCGACCCGGTGTCCCAAGTTCTGTGAGATCTCGCGGGCGGCACCGAGGATGAGAGCAATCAACTCATCGTGGCGGTCCGTGCCGAAGCGGTAGATTGGTACGGTCAGCGTGACCGTCCCAGCCACGTGTCCTCTGCGGTCCCACACGGCTGCCGACAGGGCGCCGACGTCGCCGTCGAGTTCGCCCCAATTGACGGCATACCCTCTCTCCCGCGCCAGATCGAGCTCACATCTCAACACCTCGGGATCGGTGATGGTCTTGTCGTTGAAGCGTTTGAGGCCGGCTGCGCAATAAGCATCGATCGACTTTGCCGATTGGTGGGCAAGCAGCATCTTGCCCGCGGCGGTGCAATGACCGGGATCCCGACGGCCCGGCTCAGAGAAGGTCCTAACGGTCCTCGGGCCCACCGCCTGTTCGACGCAGACGGCATCCGCGCCGTCCCAGACGCTGTAGCTCGCCGTCTCGAGCGCAGCGTTGGCCAAAGCCTCGAGGGCCGGCCGCACGACGCTCTTGATCTCAAGTTCGAGGAGAACAGGTGCAGCGAGCGCAACGAGACCCGTTCCCAGCTTTATACGCTCCGTGAGGGGATCACGCTCGACGAAACGCTCTTCCGCCAGCGTGGCGACCAGGCGTGAAATCGAGCTTTTGTGCAGCCCTACCCGGCGCGCAATTTCATTGACGCCGATCGGTTCGCCGACCTCGGATATGCAGCGCAAGACGCCAATGGCGTGCTTGACCGCAGCAACACTCGAGCTGCGCGCTGGCACGGTCCTCGTCTCCTTCTTCACCATGTCTCCGAGCTTATCCGAACGGATTCGCGCTTGACCCGCCGCAAGGTTAGCAGCAAGCTATATGCACAACAGTGTTGCGCATAGCGCAACATGCACATTAGGAGATTTCGTCGTGGCAGGCAAGCTGGTCCTGGTTGCTACGCCTGGCGATGTTTTCTCCCGGCCCGTTTGACGGTGCAGAGGGGGCGGTCTTGGGGGCGGATAGAGAACAAAAGCCGCGGCTCATCGTAGGGATCAGCGGCGCCTCGGGCAGCCTGTATGGCGTTGTCGCCTTGGAGATGTTGCGAAATCTCGGGATCGAGACCCATCTGGTCGTGTCCCGTTCGGCCATGGTGACGCTCGCGCACGAACTGCCGATGAAGCTGCGCGAGGTGCACGCGCTCGCCACCGTCGTGCATCGTACCGAGGATATCGGCGCCTCTATCTCAAGCGGCTCGTTTCGCACGATGGGCATGTTGATTGCGCCCTGCTCGATCAGGACTCTGTCGGAGATCGCTTATGGCGTGACATCGAGCCTGCTCACTCGTGCCGCCGACGTCGTGCTGAAGGAACGGCGCCGGCTGGTGCTGATGGTCCGCGAGACGCCGCTGCATCTCGGGCACCTGAAGGCCATGACGGCGGTCACCGAAGCAGGTGCCATTGTCATGCCCCCGGTTCCCGCGCTTTATACCCACCCGGATTCGGTTGAGGACATCGTCCGCCACAGCGTCGGCCGGGCCCTCGATCTCTTCGGTCTCGATACGGGCGAGGAGCCACGCTGGGGCGAAGACATCGGCACCGGGACAAAATCTTCAAAGGCGCGCATCGCCGCCTTGAAGATGGATAGAGCCGCCAGAAGCCGCAATGCTGATGCCGCAGAAGCGCCCGAGCTGGAAGAGCTCGTGTGGCACTTCGCCCTGTCCTTCTACCGGCGGCCGGGCGTAGCTCAAGCATGTCTTGATCTCCAGGAGATGCTTCGCGCCGATATCGACATCGTGCTGCTCGGGCTTTTCGCAGCCCTCGAGCGGAACCTTCTGTTGGATGCATCGAGCTATGCCGAGCTGGATGCGCTGGTGAAGGATTGGCGCCGCGAGATCGTGCAGCCGCTCCGTCGCATTCGCACATCCCTTAAGTCAAAGCCCGAAGCCTCGCCCGCAACCCGTGAGCTCCGCGAGCGCATCAAGGGGGAAGAATTGGAGGCAGAGAAGATCGAGCTTGCCGTCTTGGCCGGTTGGTTGGACCAGCACGCCCCCCGAATGGCCAAAGTTGCCGAGCATGTCGACATCGACATCTGCCTTGACCGGATCCGGACCCATTTCGCCGGCGATCATTCGGATGGTCTCGACGATCAGGCGATTGGCGCTGCGTTGGCCATCCTAGCGGGCGCCGCCCGTGAGCACAGGATCGAGAAATTCCACACGAACAATAGTGACATTGAGGATATTCAGAGATCCCGCCATGCGTAATTATCTGCAAAAGTTGAAGGCGAGAGGCGAATTACTGGAAGTTCACCGCGAGGTGAATTGCAAGCACGAGCTGGCGGCCGTCACCGACGCTGCCCACCGCCGATGGGGCAAGCCCATCTTGTTCCACAATGTGACCGGATCAAAGCTCCCTGTGCTCACCAATATCTATGGCTCGCGCGAACGGCTCGCCGAGATCATTGGCATCGGGCCCGACGAATTCTGCAAGCAGTGGAGCAACATCGCGGCGATCGCCGAAAAGCGCTCCATGCCGGCATCGGTGCCCGCGAACGGCGACATCAAATATGTCGAGTGCAAATTGTCGGACCTGCCGCTGATCACCTATTCCGAGCGTGATGCCGCGCCTTATTTCACGTCAGCCATGTTCCTGGCCAAGGAGCCTGAGACCGGCGTTCAGAACCTGTCGTTCCATCGCTCCATGTATGTCAGCGACACCGAGCTGCGCTGCCGTTTGGCGCCGCGTCACCACCTCACGCTCTATCACGAGAAGGCCGAGCAAAAGGGCGAGTATCTGGAGGCGGCGATGCTTATCGGCCCGCCGCCGACGAGCTTCCTGACCGCGGCCGCGCCTCTGCCTTATGACAGCGATGAGATGGAGGTGGCGGCCAAACTGCAGGGCGCACCGATCGCCATGCGTCCCTGCAAGCATATCGACCTGATGGTGCCGGCCTCGACCGAAATCGTGATTGAAGGCCGCTTCATTCCCAACGAGCGTCGGGCGGAGGGACCCTTCGGCGAGTTCATGGGCTATTACACGCCCGTCGGCCAGAACGCGGTTTTCGAAGTGCTCGGCGTGACCTGCCGCGAGGATGCCATCTTCCATTCGATCCTATGCGGCTCGTCGGAAGAGGTGCTCACGCTCGAGCTTTCGGTCGCAGCGAACATCTATCAGCGCATCAGCGCGGTGTTGCCCGGCATCGTCGACGTGACGTGTCAGCCTTTCGTGCTGCATACGGTGGTGAAGATCCGTCAGCAATATGAAGGGCACGCCCGGCAAGTGCTGCTCGCGGTCTTTGGTGCGGAGCCGACCTGGGCGAAAGTTTGCACCGTCGTCGACGAAGACGTCGATATCTACAGCATGGACGACGTGATGTGGGCCGTGCTCACCCGCTCGCGGCCTGACAAGGACACCTTGATCATCCCCGAGACGCCGTCCTTCTATCGCGACGAGCACAAGGAGCATTGGGGGCGCCTCGGCATCGATGCGACCGTTCCTTTCGCACGTCGTCATGAATATGAACGCAAGAAAATTCCCGGTGCCAACACCGTGGATCTCTCCGCATATTTCGACAGTGAGTGAAGATGCGGAGCAACTTCAACAATAAAACCGGAGGGACCGTCGTGAAGAGATCGCACGTATTTACCGCGGCCATTACCGCTCTTCTTGCTGTCTGCAGCACGTCGTTCGAGGTGCGGGCACAAGAACCCAAGGCCATTACCTTTCTGACTAACTACGTCTACAATGGCCGGCATGCGCCATTCTTCGTGGGCCTGGAGAAAGGCTTCTACAAGGATGCAGGCTTCGACATAAGGATCGCGCCGGCGACGGGCAGCGGCTTCGTCCTCACGGCGGTAGACAGCGGTCAGGCGGATTTTGGCATGGCCGATGTCAGCTCCGTCGTTCAGTCCGTGGCCAAGGGCGCCAAGGTGAAGGCGTTCATGGTCTATACCGACGTGACGACCAACGGCCTGGCCTCGCTCACGCCCTACCCCACACCGGACACTGTGGTCGGCAAGAAGATCGCGGCCTCCCATACGGACAGTGTGCGGGTCATCCTTCCGATCATCTTCGACGAGCACAAGCTCGATATCTCCAAAATCGATTGGCAGGCGGCCGATCCCGGGGTCTATTTTTCACTGCTCCTCAGCGGCCAAGTCGACCTGATCACGGCGAGCTCGGACGGTGACATGCCGGCCCTGTCGAAAGTGGCCGCGGCCCAGGGGAAAAGCGTAGAATTCGCGGGCTTTGACCGCTGGGGCTACGACATCTTCGGCTATGTACTCGTGACGGACAACGCCAGGATCGAGAAAGACCCCAGCGAGCTGAAGCGTTTTAGCGACGCAACCAAAAAGGCGGTGGACTACGCCATCGCGCATCCCGAGGAGACGGCCGACATCATGGTCAAATACAATCCCACCATGGATCGCGACACGGTGCTGGCCCAGTGGTCGGGCACAATCGCATCGATGCAGACGCCCTATGCCAAGGAGCATGGCTATGGCGTGGCAACCGACGAGCGCATTCAACGATCGATCGACCTGGTGAAGAAAGCCATGAAGCTCGACGTCGCCATGACGCCCGATGACCTCTTCGCCCTGAAGGGTCATTGAGCCATCGGGTGCCGTGCAAGCACGGCGCCCGATCATTCGAGCTCGCTACTGCTGAAAAAACCATGGCAACATCCCTCCTTGTCGAAGGTCTCTCAAAGTCGTTCGGTTCGACGCTGGCGGTCGACAATGTCTCGTTCTCGGTGCCCGAGAACAGTTTCGTGTCGATCGTCGGCCCGAGCGGCTGCGGCAAGTCGACTTTGCTGCGCATCGCGGCGGGGCTCGTGCAGCCCAGCCACGGCCGCCTGCTGGTCCGCGGCAAGGAAGTGCGCGGGCCCATCCGCGATGTCGGCATGGTGTTCCAGGCCCCGGTACTGCTGCCCTGGCGCACGACGCTTGCCAACATTCTTTTCGTTGCCGAGATGGGAGGGCTGCGGGCCAACAAATATCAGGCGCGCGCCAAGGAACTGATGGCCTTGGCTGGCTTGACCGGCTTCGAGGCAAGCTATCCTCACGAATTGTCAGGCGGCATGCAGCAGCGGGCGGCGATCTGCCGGGCGATGCTTATGAAACCGCCGCTGATCCTCATGGATGAACCGTTCGGCGCGCTGGACGTCATCACCCGCGAGCGCATGGGCTTTGCCCTGCAGACCCTATGGGAGGAAATCCGCAGCACGGTGCTGTTCGTCACCCACAGCATCACCGAGGCCGTGCTGCTCTCGGATACGGTGATCGTCATGACACCGCGTCCCGGGCGGATCCGCGACATAGTCTCGGTCGACCTGCCGCGCCCGCGTACCACCGCCACCTTGCGCGATCCACGGTTCGTCGACTTGTCGGCTCGGGTGCGCGACGGCATCGAGGCGGGCGAGACGGAGTATTGATCATGCAGAATTCGCTCCGGCCCGTGCTCGCCTTCGCCGCCCTGCTGCTGATCTGGCAGTTCGGCGCTCCGCTCGCCGGAATTCCCAGTTACGTTCTGCCGCTCCCGTCGGCCATCGCCGAGCGCTTCGCCGAGACTGCCTCGGTGCAGTTTCAGGGTCTGGCGATGACCGCGCTGACCACGCTGGTGGGCCTGGCGATGGCTCTCGTCTCGGGCGTGCTGCTGGCGCTTGCCGTCGTCTACGTCCCCTCGCTCCGATCCGTGGTCATGCCGCTCCTGGCAGCATTCAACTCCATCCCCAAGATCGCGATCGCGCCTTTATTCGTGATCTGGTTCGGCTTAGGTATCGAGTCGAAGATCCTGCTGGCTTTCCTGCTCGCCCTGTTTCCGATCTTTGTCAACTCGCTGACCGGGCTCGGCGAGATCGATGCAGATGTCATCGATCTGTCGACGCTTTCCGGCGGAACGCGCTGGCGTATCTTCATGAAGGTGCGCTTGATGAACGCTATTCCTTACATCACGGATGCGCTCAAGGTGGCATTCCCGCTGGCGCTGGTCGGCTCGATCGTCGGTGAGTTCATCGGCGGGAATGATGGCATAGGGCATCTGATCCTGTCGGGGCAATTCAATCTCGACACACCACTGGTCTTTGCTGCGCTGTTCTCGATCACGGCCTTTACGATGCTGGGCATCGGCGCCGTCTCGCTGTTCGAGCGCCTGGTCCTGACGTGGCGGCCGTCGCAGCGTAAGCGCTGATTTGAATGAGATGGGTTGCGATCAGGAGGCCTCACGATCGCAACAACGGCAGATCGCTATAGAGTGCCGAAGCGATCGTAGCGGTTCCCTTCGTGATTACCGTCAGCTCGGTCCGACCCCACCACCTCCTCGTTCTCCAGCGAAATCATGCGATTGCGCCTAAACGATACCGACTCTGTCCGGGCACGAAGAGATAGCTGCGCGGCACCCCGCGTGGACCGTGTCTCCCTCACTTGGCGAACGTCGCTTCGGCCCGCATCGCCAGCTCGCCTTCAGGCCCGCGCGCCCATACCTTGAGCTTGCCGTCCCTTTCCCCCGCCTTGGCCTCGAGACGGAAGGGCCGGTCCACGAAGAGCGGCGCCTGGCCGCGAAAGTCGAAGGTTTCGAGCCGTGCCCCGGAGCGGCAGCGGACCGCAAAGCCCTGCAGCAGTGTGGCAATCAGAGGCCCGTGCACCACGAGATCCGGATAGCCCTCCTCACCCGCCGCATAAGGCTTATCATAGTGGATGCGATGGCCGTTCGAGGTGAGCGCGGAATAGCGGAACAGGAGAACCGTGTCGGGCACCACCTCCTCCGACCACTCCGCCCCTTCCGGAGCGGGTGCGGGTGCCGGCTTCGGCGCATCGGGTGCGGGGGCCTCGCGGTAGACGATGTCCTGCTCCTCGCTGATGCAGGGCTGCCCCTCGCAGGAAATCGTGTGGCGCACCGTCACGAAGACCAGATCGCCGGCGCGCCCCGATTTCGAGACCACATTGGCGATCTCGCTCTCCTTTACCGCTTCCGCGCCGACGGGAAGCGGCGCGTGATAGTTGAGGCGCCCGCCCGCCCACATCCGGCGCGGCAGCTTCACGTCGGGCAGGAAACCTCCGCGTTTGGGATGTCCATCATGCCCCAGCCGGCTTCGGGCGACGAACGGATTGAAGTAGAGCCAGTGCCAGCCCGGCGGCAGAGCATCACCCAGCGCGGGCGCCGGGCCAAGGTCCAGCGTCGCGGCCAGCGCCGCTGCCCGCTCGGGCAGGATCGTCCCGCTCAGCCGCTCGGTCCGGCCGATGGCTTCGGCATAGTCGTTACCCGCCGTCATGGCGTCGGCCTCCCGCTCCGTTCAGTAGATGACCCCGTCCTCGACGAGGCGCGCATAGTCGGCCCGTCCCATCCCCAGCAACTCGCCATAGACATATTCCTCGTGCTCGCCCAATCCGGGCGTTCCGCGCTCGATGGTCGGATCGTCGCTGCGCGAGAACCGTGCCGGAAACCCCACGGCCAGCCTCTCGCGGCCACCGGTCTCCCACACGGGCACCACCGCGCGGCGCACCCGCAGGTGGGTGTCCAGCGCCACGTCCCGCATGCTCCATGAGACGTGCGCCGGCACCCCCGCCTCCTGGAGCTGATGGGCAGCATCCTCCGCATCGACGCCGGCGCTCCACGCAGAGACGAGCGAATCAACCGCATCACGCGCCTTCACCCGCGCTTCCGCAGTGGCATAGCGTAAATCCCGTGCCAGCTCCGGCTGCCCCATCACCCGTGCCAGGGCAGCCCATTCTGCATCGTCGGTGACGGCGATGCTCAGCCAGCGATCCTTCATCCTTGTGGCATAAAGCCCGTGCGGGGCATATTTGGGATGCGCATTGCCCATGCGCTTCACCTGAACACCGGCAGAGCTCGCCGCCAGCGCCTCACCCACCAAGGATGAGGCGACCTCCCGCGCGGCGATGTCCACATGGCTGCCCTGCCCCGTCCGGCGCCGCTTGTGCAATGCGCCCACCGTCGCCAGTGCCGCGTTCATGCCGACCGAATGGTCCATCACATGGCGCATCTCGACGGGAGGGCCGTCCTCGTAGCCCGTGAGATGACCCAGCCCGCCCCAGGCGCCGAACAGGGGCGCATAGCCCGCGAAGTGGGAGTCCGGCCCGGTCTGGCCGGAGGAGGAAACCGAGACCATGACAATGTCCGGTTTCACCTCGCGCAAGACCTCGTACCCCAGACCCAGGCGCTTCATCACGCCGGCCCGAAAGCTTTCCGCGGCGACATCGGAAATCGCAACAAGCCGCTTGGCAAGGGCGACCCCTTGCGGATGCTTGAGGTTGAGCCGCACCGACAGCTTGTTCGACGCCACCTGGTCGAATGTCGCCGGCCCGAACCGGCCATAGACGGCATGGGGCTTGCGAAAGATGTCGGGCCGGTGCGCGCTCTCGATCTTGATGCACTCGGCGCCAAGCTGCGAGAGCATATGCGTACAGAACGGACCCGCGGCATGAACGGTGAAATCGGCTATGCGCACACCCTCCAGAGGCTTCATGCGCTGACTCTCCCGGCATCCGCGGCCGCCCTTCGCCCGCCTTTTTCCAGCAAAGCCTGGTCCGCCCCTGGCGCAGGTGCCCCGCCATCGAGCGGCAGGGGCTCCGTCCCGAAGCGGAAGGGAGCGGACTGGACCTTCACCTGCCCTACGCCCGGCACCTCGACATCGCGGAAGATGCCGCGCGCCGTCTCATGCGCACCGTTCAGGATATCGTCCGGCGTGTTGTAGCGTGCCATGGGTACGCCCAGCTCCTGTGCATGCGCCACCAGCTCCTGCACATCGTGCGCGCGCGCCCATGCCCTGATATGCTCGTTGATCTCCGCACCACGCCGGCTGCGTTCGGCCGCATCGTCCAGCGCCCCGTCCATCGCCCATTCAGGGTTGCCCATCAGGCGGACGAGGCCCTGCCACTGCCGTTCTTCGAGCGTGAGAAGCTCCACATAGCCGTCACGGCACTCGATCACGCCGCCGAAGCGGAAGGAGCGCGTCAGCCGGTGCTCGAGCGATCCGTCCCCCAGCCGCTGCAGGGCGAAGGCACTCACGGCGAGATTGGCGTCCTGTATGGAAACGTCCACGAACTGCCCCTCGCAGCCCTCGTCATTGAGCCCACCGGCCAAAAGGGCCGAAAGCCCGGAGAAAGCGGCAACCACGCCGCCCTGCATCTCCGCGAAATGCCCGGCGATCTTGAGAGGCGGTCGGTCGGGAAACATGTCGGCCGACAGGCCATTGGGCAGCAGATAGCCTTCACCTCCGGCGTGGATCAGGTTGATCTCGCATCCCTTCCACCCGGCCTTCGGCCCCTCCGCCCCGAAGGGCAGCACCGAAACATACACCAGGTGCGGATGACGCGCCGCGACCGCCGCCTGGTCGAGACCCAGGGCCGGCCGGCCAGCCAGCGGCGTGTCGTCGATCAGGATCTGTGCCCCGGCCACCAGCCGGTTGAAATCCGTACGCTCCGCCTCGTCGTGCAGGTCGCAGATCACGCTGCGCTTGCCCGCGGCGAGATAAATGAAAAGCGCACTTTGCCGGGATTCGCCTTCAAGAAAAGGCGGCTCGCGCCGCAACGGGCAGAGGGAGGGAGACTCAACCATGATGACCTCCGCCCCCATCGCCGCGAGAAGGCGCCCGGCATAGGCCGCAGCCACGCCCGAGGCGTGCTCCACGACCGTCACGCCCGCGAGGGGTTTGTCCTGCTGCATCGCCTGAGGCTTTCCTGCCCGGCTCAGCGCACGACAGGCAGTTCGAGATCGAGCGCGGAGCCGTCGAAAGACACCCTGGCGTTCGGGTCGCGGCTCGGCAAAATTACCGTCGCCAGACCCGGGGTCGTGATCTCGCCGCGCTGGTTCTCACCCCAGATCTCCAGATCGACGAGCGCGAAACCATCCTTCATGTATTTGCGCGATACCTTGCCCTTGCACCATGTCGTATCGCCCATGGTGTTGAAGCGCCGCATCTCGGTGCGCACCCGTTTGAGGAAAGCGGCGTCGCCCATCCAGTTGGTGACCAGCGAGCACATCCAGGATGACCGCTGCGGGCCGTAGTCATAGACGCCCGGAACACCGACCTCTTTGGCAGTCGATTCGCGATGATGTCCAATGCCCGTATATTCGATGCCGCCGCCCGCTTCGGGATTGCGGAAGAAGTGCCCGGGATGCTTCATTGCCGCCTGAAAGACGACACCGTGCGTGTGGCCGCGGCCGCTGCCGACGAGGAAACCCATCGTGTCCATGAGCGAGAGCGGTCCACGTACGATCGGATCGAGCTGCTCGCCTTCCTTCACGTCCTCCCAATAGCGCACGTTGCTGCCGCGGATACGCTCGGGCTCGCGCATGATCGCGTCGTCGATGGCCTCGTATTCCTCGGGCGTGTATTCATGCGTCTTGATGTCCTTGTATTTGCCGGCCTCGCGCGCGGCCCTGCGCTCGTGCCGGGTACAGGTGCCAAGCGCGCGCGCGACGATTTCGCCACGCTGGTTGCTGTAGGTCGCCTCCACATATTGCAGCACCAGGCGGCCGGAGAACTTGCTCTGCTTCTCCTCCACGCCCACCACGCGCTCGATGGCGCTGATGCGGTCACCCGGCCGTATGTGGCGAAACAGCTCCCAGTCGTTTCCCGCGTAGAAACCGTGCACGCCCGGAAGGCCCCAGCGCGTGCGCCCCACCCAGCCGAAGGCCATGGGAAACATCGGGTGCCCGATCTGACCGCCATAACGCGAATTGCGGCCGTATTCCTGCTCACGGTACAGCGGGTTCAGGTCGCCTATGCCGTTGCACCAGTTGCGCAGAGTATCCGTGGTCGCATCCTGCAGATACGGGCCTTCTGGGCGCAATTGTAGGCCGATCATGGCCCGGGCGGCGGCGACAGCCTCGTCCGTGATCTTTCCCTCTGCCGGGGCGGTCCCGACATCCTGCTCGGCCTTCTGCTTGGTCGCCATCGTGGTCACGGCACGCGTCTCCCTTCGAATTTCCTGCCCAGCTTGCCCTCGGGAATGCCGAGGATCGGCTCTTCCGATATTTAATGCATTTTATTTTTCACAGTCAATCGGCATTCGGGAAGAGAATTGCGACGCCAGCAGGAAATTCGGAATTTTAGGAGTTAATTGCTTTCTTGCGCGTTCGACGCGCACAGAAACAATGCATTATTTGCGAAGCAGCGAACCGGGGCAGTCAGAATTCCACCCCCGCCGCAGTCGTGACCTGCGCATAGCGGCGCAATCCGGCCAGAGCATAGTCATGCTCCTCCTTCGTTGCGCCGGCGCAGCAATCTTCCAGGACGACACAGGCATAGTCGCGGTCATGCCCTTCCCGCACCGCCGCCGAGACGACGCCATTGGTCGACACCCCGGCCAGGATCAGCCGCCCTATGCCCTGCGCACGTAGAAACGGTTCCAGCCTCGTGCCGTAAAAGGGGCTGACCCGGTGCTTGATAATGTCCAAATCGCCTTCCTGCGGAGCGAAATCGGCGAAGACCTCGGTTCCCCAGGCACCGAGGATGAAGAGCCCGTTCTCGCGTGCCTTGGAGAAAACCGGTGATCCGGGCGGGCATTCGGCATAATCGGGCGAAAACCCGACGCGCACATAGCCCACCCTTGTGCCGGCCTCGCGCGCCCGCCTGATTGCGAGCACCGTGTTTTCGTAGACCCCGCGCTCCCGGCAGAGCGGCACATATGTCTTGGCGCCCATCCCTTCGGGGTGGACCAGGTCGTTGATCATGTCCATGACAAGCAGAACGGTGTCGGAAGCCATATTCCGTCTCCTCGTTTCTTCATTTCTGCAATCGGGCAAGCCCGCGGAAACGTCGGAACGAGGTCGGCGTTTCTTCGGCCTATCCGCTGTAGCTTGCCTTGAATTCTTCCCAGCCGGCGCGGATATGCGTGCGCAGGGCGGCGAGCATCGCGCCCTCGTCGCGTGCCAGGATCGCGCTCAGCATCTCCCGATGCTCGCGGGAGGCGCGCTCGATGCGATTGTCGAGCTTGTTGATCAGGTCGAACGGATATCGCGCCCAGAGGGTGCGCACGAACCGCAGCGTCTGCGGCAGATCTGCGGCAAGGTAGAGCAGCTCGTGGAAGCGATAGTTGATCTTGCGCACGGCATCGCGGTCTCCACGTGCAGCCGCATCGTCCAACTCGCCCTGCAGCGCGCGCAGACCCTCCATCTCGGCCGCCGTCAGGCGCTGCATCGCCTTCAATGCCAGTTTCGATTCGAGCGTCACGCGCAGGTCGACGATCTCTTCGGTCGCGTTCAGATCGAAGGGCGCCACGACCGCCCCTCGATGCGAGGTGCCGAGGATGAAGCCTTCCGCCTCGAGAAGCTTTATCGCCTCGCGCACCGGCGTAATGCTCGTCCCGGTCATTTCCGCGATCTGTGCCTGCTTCAGCTTCGATCCACGCGGGAATTGACCGGAAATAATGCCTTCTCGAAGGTAATCGGCGATCCGCTCTTCCTTGGTCTGGTGCTTCAACCTGTTGGCCTTCCGTGCACTTTTCAGACGTCTCACAGCATGTGGAGAATTGCATAATGCACTCCTTCACAAGGGCATGATCTCACCTGCGGGTGGGTGAAACGTCAAGCCGGAAGATGTTTTGCGTGTTTTCCACGGGATAGATCTCGGCAATCCGCGGATCATGGGCGGGAAGCACGTGGTCGTCGCTGTCGGCAAGCGCCCGGATCCGGTCGTGGGCGGCGATCATGTCGGAGAGGTTGAAGGCCACCGCAAAGGGTATGCCCCGCTCGTATTCCTCATAGTAATGCAGCGCGTCCGAGGCGAGCACCACCCACCCGCGGCCGGTGCGCACCCGCACGACCTCCTGCCCGGCGCAATGCCCGCCTACCCAATGCACACTCACGCCTTGGGCTATGTGCTCGTCCCGCCCGTGCAGCGAAAGCCGTCCGCCATGCAGGAGATGGACGAGGCGCGAAATCTCATCCGGCTCGTAGGCACGGCGGAACCAGGGCTTTTCCATCCAAGGCCCCGTGACATAGGCCATCTCCTCCGCCTGCATGTGGAAACGGGCGTGCGGAAAAGCGTCCAGATATCCCAGGTGATCGTAATGAGCATGCGTGAGGATGACCGTGTCCGCCGTCGCGGCGTCCACGCCCAGTGTGGCCAAAGCCTGCACCGGGCTCAGGAGATGGGTGTGGCCGTGCTTTGCCGCCTTCTGCGGATCCATGCCGGTATCGACGACAATGGCCCGTCCATCGCCGATCAGAACCCAGGAATAAAAGTCCAACACCTGGGGTGCTGCCGGATCGGCCTCAAGGATGAAGTTCTGGCCGCGCCTGCGCTCCTTGTTGGTCGCATGGCGGATGCCGTAGATGCGCCACGTCGCTCCCTTCTCTGCGGCCTCAGGCATGCTTTTGCCTCCCCTTCCCTTCTGCCTTCAGGCGCTTGCACCGAGATAGGCTTCGATCGCCTCCTGGCGGGCCGAATCCTCCTTCAGCTCCTCCCTGGTGCGCTGCCCCACCAGGCGCCCCGCGCGCAGGAAATGCACCTCGTCGCAAAGGCGCATGGTCATCGCCAAATTCTGCTCGACCAGCACGATAGCCAAGTCGCTCTCCTTGCGGATCGCGCTCAGCCGGTCGAACACCCGGCGCACCAGAAGCGGCGCCAGCCCGAGGGAGGGCTCGTCCAGGAGCAGCAGGCGCGGAGCCGCCATCAATCCCCGCCCGATCGCCAGCATCTGCTGCTCGCCGCCGCTCAACCGCCAGGCTGATCGCTCGGCCTTGTCGGCGATCTCCGGGAACAGGTCGAGCACCATGTCGATCCGCTGCCGCCGCCTGCTTCCGGAGAGATGATAGCCCCCCAGGACGAGGTTCTCGCGCACGGTCATGTTGCCGACGATCTCGCGCCCCTCCGGAACGTAGACGATGCCCTTGCGGACCCGCTCCCGGGCAGGCGCGGCCTCGACCGGCTCGCCTTCGAAGCGGATTTGGCCGCGCGCCGGAATAAGCCCCGCAATGGCCTTCATGATCGACGTCTTTCCCGCCCCGTTCGCACCGAGCAGTGCCACGACCGAGCCCGGCCCGACGGAGAAGGAGACCTTCTCCACCGCCTGCGCCGTCGCGCCATAGAAGACCGAGAGGTTGGATATGTTGAGCAGGTCAGTCATCGTCGCTGCCCAAATAGATCCGCACCACGTCGGGGTCGTTGCGGACCTCTTGCGGCGTGCCGCAGGCGACGAACTCGCCGAAATTCAGCACGTAGATCCGGTCGCATATGGACATGACGAGATCCATGTCGTGCTCCACGACCACCATGACGAGGCCGGGCGCGGCAAGGGCGCTGAGGCTAACCATCAGATCCCGCGTCTCGGCATTGTTGAGCCCTGCCGCGGGCTCGTCGAGCAGGAGGACCGAGGGTTTCCCGACAATGGCGCGGGCGATTTCAACCAGCCGCAGCATGCCGGGCGGCAGCTCGCCCGGCATCCTGTCGCCCACATCCGGCAAGCCCAGCTCGGCAAGAGCCGACCAAGCCGCCGACCGCATCTCCTCTCGCTCCGCCCGGCCTCGCGGCAGCGGCAGGAAAGCGTCCGGCCATCCGGAGTAGAAATTGCGCGCCACACCGATCATCACATTTTCCAGGACCGTCAGATCGGGGCTCAGCGCCACATGCTGGAAGCTGCGCACGATGCCCATACTCGCGCGCGCCGCAGGCGGCAGGCCGTCGAGGCTGTGCCCGGAATAGGTGATGGTTCCGGATTGGGGCGAATAGGCGCCGGTCAGGCAATTAAATAGGCTCGTCTTCCCCGCGCCGTTGGGGCCGATCAGCCCGGTGATTTCCCCCGCGCGGAATTGGACATCCAGCCCCTTCAGCACCTGGATGCCGCCGAATGAAAGGGAAATGCCTTTCCCTTCGAGCGCCGTCACTGCACCGTTCATCGCGCCGCCTCCTTCCGGTGGCCGGCGATCTCCCGAATGCGTGGCAGGTAATGGCCAATGAGGATCATGCCCAGAAGCGCCAGCCCATAGAGCACCGGTATCCAGGCACCCGAGGCCGACAGGAGCTGCGGCACCAGCGTCAGAAAGGCGCCACCCACCAGCGCACGAGGCAGTGTGAGGCCGTAGAAGCCGACCACCGAACCCACCAGCAGGAATATCGAGGACCAGAGCGTGAAGCCGCTGGGCGACACGGTCGAGCCGGCAAAGCCCAGCACGGCGCCATAGAGCGCGGCGATACCGCCGCTGATGCCCATCACGCTCACCCGCGCCCAGACGCGCGATGTCCCGAAAGCGTCCGCAGCAGCCGGATGCGACTTGGCCAGAAGCAGCGCCAGCCCCTGCCGCGACTGGCGCAGGCGCGCCAGCGCATAGGTGACGGCGACAAGGGCAAGCAAGGCGATGTAGTAACGCTGGTAGGACATGCTCACGCCCGGCAGGACCGGTTGAGAGACATAGAGCCCCTCATACCCGCCGGTCAGGCTATCCAGATTGTTGATGAGCTCCGGCATCGCCAGCGCCAGCGCCATGGTCGAAACGGCGAGATAGATGCCGGAAAGCCTTCGCGAGGGCCATGCGAAGAGCACCCCGGACGCAACGCCGAGCACCACCGCCAGAGGCAGACTCACCGGAAGGGAAAGCCCGTAACGCGTGTCCAGAATGGCGACGCAATAGGCTCCTATGGCGGCGAAGAAGGCGTGGCCGATGGAAACCTCCCCGCCATAGCGGACAAGCATGCTGACGGAGAGCACGCCGATCGCATTGGCAAAGCACACGCCCAGCGCAAACACCCACGAGCCGCCAACGAACCACGGCAGGCAGACCAGCACGGCGATGACTGCGTAGCCGAGCATCTCCGCCGGCGCGATCCCCTGAACCGGGTTGCGTAGACCAATCGAAGCGGTGCGGTCAGACACGGCTGCCTCCCACGCGCTCGAGAATGCCGTTCGGGAAGATGTTCAGCGCCACCAGGATGATCCCCAGGAGAAACGTGCTGCTGAACTCGGGCGACACGTAGAAGGTGAACAGGTTCATCAGGATGCCGATGAGGATGCCGCCGATGAGGCTGCCCGGGAGGCTGGCAAATCCGCCGATCACCGCGGCGGCGAAGGCTTGCAGCATGAACGCGGCCACCGTGGTCACGCTCAGGAAGGTAGTCGGCACGATCAGCAGCGCTCCAACGACGCCCAGAACCGCCGCCACGATCCAGGCGAAAAGATGCACCGAGCGCAGATTCAGCCCGCAAACCTCGGCGGCGAACGGGTTATCCGAGATGGCTCGAAAGGCGATGCCGAGCTTGGTGTGGTCGATGACGAAGAAGAGAGCGCCGATGGTGACGACCGCGACGGCGAGCACCGTCAGGTCGTAGCCCGTGACCAGCAGCCCCAGTACCGACAGGCTGAAGCGCGGCACCGGCAGGTCGAGGCCGACGATGTCGGCGCCGAAGATCAGCAGCGTCGCCCCCTGTGCGATCAGGCCGACGCCCAAAGTCGCTATCGTCGCCGTGAGGTCGTTCTCGAAGACCAGGGGCGAGATGATCGCGTAGGTCAGGAAGGCAATGGCGATCACGGCGACGACCGCCAGGAGCACGGCAGCGCCCCAGCTGAGCTCCAGCAGCACCCCGCTCGAAAAGCCGTATATGAGGAAGGCGGCAAAGCCCGCCACATTGCCGTGCGAGAAATTCACCACCCGCGAGCACTTGAAGATCATGACCAGCCCGAGCGCCCCAAGCGCATAGAGGCAGCCGGTGATCATTCCCGACCAGATCAGCGGGAAGAGATCGCGCGCCGCCGTGGCAAGAACATCCGGGAGGCTCATGAGGTCTCGGCTCCCCCGCCTTGTCCCATGACGCCATCCTCCACGAGCTTGATCACGCCCGGGAAGTAGCGCCCGCCCAGCCCGTGCTCGACCGCGGCGCTGTAATAGCGCCGTGCGGTCTCGGCTGCGGGCAGCGGAATGCCCGCCTCACCTGCCAGCTCGAAGACGTAGCCGATGTCCTTGAGCACATATTCGGGCGAGAAAGCCTTTTCCGGAAAGTTGCGCGGCAGCATGGCCTTGCGGCCGTGATTGCGCAGAACGAAACTGTCGCCCGATCCCTTGGACACCGCTTCGAGCAGCGTCTCCGGGGCAACGCCCGCCTTCTCGCCCAGAACCATCATCTCGGCCAAAGCCACTGTGTTGGCGAAAACGAGCATGTTGTTGACGAGCTTCAGCACCTGCCCCGCCCCTACCTCGCCGCCATGCGTGATGTCGGTGGCGATGTAGTCGAGCATCGGCCGGATACGCGCGTAAAGTGCGTCCGGCGCGCCCACCATGATCGCGAGCTCGCCGCTTTGGGCCGCCTCGCGCGTGCGCGCCACCGGCGCGTCGGCAAAGCCGATATCCTTCTGCGCAAGGATGCCGGCCATCTTGCGCGCCACGGCAACGGGCATGGTGGAGAGGTCGACCACCGCCGTCCCCGGCCGTGCATTCGTCAGAATCAGGCCGCAGACCATCTCGACCTGCGGTCCGCCGGGCAGCGACAGGAAGACGAGATCCGCCTCCGCCGCCAGCGCCTCGATGGAAGCGGCGGTCTCGGCTTTGGTATCGCGCAATGCCGCCAGCGCCTCACTCGAGAGGTCGAAGGCGATCACCCGCCCGGGGTGCTTCCTGGCCATGTTCCGGCACATGGGGCCGCCCATGACGCCGAGCCCGATGAATCCGATCGTCGCGTCCTTGCTCATGCCGCTCAATCCATCAACATGCCGCCGTTCACGTCGAGAACGGTTCCGGTGATCCAGTTGGACGCGGGTGAACAGAGAAAGAGGATCGCTTGGGCGATATCTTCCGGCTGCCCGAAGCGCCCGAGCGGCACGTTGCCATTGGGAGAAGGGGCGGCGCGCTGCGTCACCGTTTCCCACATGGGCGTTTCCACCGGCCCCGGCGCGATGACATTGGCAAAGACGCCGTGCGAGGCTCCCGCCTTGGCGACCCACTTCATCAGCCCGTGCACGGCCGACTTGGCAGCCACATAGGAGGGGCCGGACGCCACACCGCCGATCTTCGCCGCGATGGAACCGAGCGCCACGATTTTGCCCCCGCCCTGCTCGGCCATCACCGGAAAGACGGCACGGACGGGATTGACGACGCCCATCAGGTTGACATCGAGGATCGTGCGCCACTCTTCATTGGTGGATTGGGTCAGCGAGCGGTGGGAAATCGTCCCGGCACAAAGCACCAGCGCATCGATGCGGCCGTGCTCCCTGCGGATACCGCCCAGAAGTGCATCGGTTTCCTCCACCGAGGTCACGTCATAGCGACGGTAGACCACCTTGCCGGCGCTGAAGGTCGCCTCTTCCACGATGTCGGTGGCGATCACCGTTGCGCCTGCCTCCGCAAGCGCCAAAACCGTCGCCCTGCCGATGCCTCCCGCAGCACCCGTGACTATGGCGACCGATCCGTCGAGACGCGCCGGCGCGCTGACCGGAACAAGGCCCATTCGATTTCCTCCCGCGTTTTTCCTCTTCGTTCGACAGCATGGGCGCCCGCCGCATTTCTCGCAGCGGGCACACCGGCACCCCTCATTCGGCCATGGGCGCGTCGAAAACAACAGCGGGATAGGGCCTGAATTCCTGCACCAGCTCGAATTCCCCGTTCTTCACCTGGATGATACCTTCCTGGCGCGTGCCTCGATGATCACCCGGCTTGAAGGAGACACCCCGCGCTCCGCCCACCGAAACATTGTCCAGCGTCTCAAGCGCCGCGATGAGATTCTCGCGCGTCAATTCCTTGCCGCTTTTTAGTAGCGCTTCGAAGCCTTTGTGGAAAATCCCGGCATTGCTCCAGCCGTTCAGGCCGAACACGCCGATTGGATCCTCCGGGTAGTATTTCTTGATCGACTCGCGATAGGCAACGATCTCCGGATCGTCGCTCGAAACCGGTAGGAGCCAGGAGGAAAAATAAACCCCTTCCAGCAGATCGCCTGCAAGCTTTAGGGTCGACGGATCAGCCGTGAAGAACGGCGCGAACCATTTCACGTCCAGCCCCTGCAAGTCCGCCGCTTTCAGGGCGGCCGCAAGATTCGCGTTCGAGCCAAAGAGGATCACGGCCTCAGCACCGGCGTTGGCGACACGGCGGATATGCGGGCTGAAGCTCGTCGTCTTGACGTCGAACGGCACGGAGGCCGCGGGCTCGAGCCCGAGCTTCTTCATATAGGCATCGAAACCACGCTTGGCCGACTTGCCGAGCTCGTCATTTTCCCAGAGAAGGGCGATCTTCTTCAAGCCCAGCGTGTTGACCGCATAGTCCAGGTTGGAAGCCGCCGACCAGCCGTAATCCGGCAAAAGCGGAAAGACATTCGGCTCCACGAAAAAAGCGCTCGCTCCGCCGATGGGGCTGACCACGGGGAGGCCGACCTCACGCGCATAAGGCAGCACAGCCACATTGGTGGCGGTCCCCACGGATGCGGACAGCGCGAAAATGCCGTCATCCTCGACGAGCTGACGTGTCACCGCCACGCTGCGTGCGGGATCATAGCCGTCATCCTTGGTCACATACTTGACCGTCCAGCCGTCGATCCCGCCCTGCTCGTTGAGATTGCGGTAATACGCATCGGCGGCATGAGTGAGGATCGCGTAGAAGGGCACAGGGCCGGTTACCGGCGTAAAGGCGCCGATCGTTACCACTTTCTTCTCTTCATCGATCCCGACATCCGCGGCCCCGGCGGCCCCGGCCACACCCAGAGCAGCCGCCACAAGCGCAGCCCTGATCCCATATCCGACACGCGAAAGCATCTGCACTCCTCCCATCCGTCACATTGTTCTTGAATCGAGGATATGTGCGTATTTTAAGCCCGTCAATGCATAATGCATTAAATATCTACTCTCGAATCGCCAATGCCTCATCACCCAGGAATGATCCCCAAAGTCGCCCTCTTGAAAGCTGCTCAGTTAGGCGATAATGAGGTTCATGGGACAAAATAATGCATTATTCGCCATCTGGGGAAAAGTTGCGCACCGCCCTCTCCGCTGCACAGCATCAGGAATGCATCAAACGGGCCGGGAAGGCCATGGAGGAAACCATGAACCACGGCGTATTGTCCAACAGGACGGTGATCGAGCTGGGCAGCATGATTGCCGCGCCCTACGCCACACACATCCTGAACCAGCTCGGGGCGGACGTCATCAAGATCGAACCTCCGGCGGGCGAAACCACGCGCAAGCTCGTCCGGGGCGGCCCGAGCGGCAGCTATCTCGCCTTCAACCGCGGCAAGAAGAGCCTTTGCCTCGACCTGCAGACGGATGCGGGCCAGGAGATATTCCGCAAGCTGGTCGAGCGGGCCGACATCATCGTTCAAAACCTCTCCCCCTCTGCCGCCCGCAAGATGGGCCTCACTTACGAGGCCTGCAGGGCCCTCAATCGCGATATCGTTTTCTGCCATATCAAGGGCTACGGTCCCGGCCCACTGCAGGACGAGGTCGCCTCGAACCCCATTGCTGAAGCGGCGACCGGAGTAATGTACGCCAATCGTGTCGACGGTCGGCCATCCCGGCTCGGCCCTTCCTATCATGACCAATTCGCCGGCTGTTACGCGGTCATTGCAATCCTGTCCGCCCTCCTCGACAACGGCGGCGGCAAATGCCGTAACATCGAGTTCGGCCTGTACGAAACGGGCTTGCACATCGCTGCCCGCGATATCTTGGGCGTGCAGCTTAAATCACAGCTTCTCGGACGTCCGGAGCAGGAGCCGTCGGCCGAGTTCAGCATTCCCGGCTATGGCGCCTATGAAACGCAGGATGGCCGCTGGATCTATCTGGTCATGCTGAGCGACGAACACTGGCGCCGCTTCTGCCAGGCCACCAGCCTTCAGCCGGACCCGGAGCTTGCCAGCCTGCGCCAGAGACGCGCCGCGCGACCGCAGGTGGAAGAATTGGTCCGCACGGCCGTGCACAGCTACAAATACGATGCACTTGCGCAGAAATTGTCGACCCACGGCATCGGCTTCAGCGAAGTTCTCTCGCTGGACAGGGTGCTCGACGCCCCACAGGCACAGGTTCCTGGGAAGTGTTCCGACTTCCATTTCAGCGGATACAGGTTCCGCTCACCCGATCTGCCGTTCCCAGCTCACATCAAGGATCACGGCCTCGACGCGCCTCCACCCCTCCTGGGCGAACATACAAACGAGCTGCTGGCCGAGCTCGGGTACAGTGCAGACCAGATCGAGGCGCTGTCCGCCTCAAACATAGCTCTTCAGGCTGAAAAGAATACCGAACTGTGGGCCAAACCCCGCAGGACCGCAGCATCCGCAGGCTGAAATCGTGACAACGCGCACGCCAACCCCGCGGTTCACGCCGCGATCGTTTGTGTCCGGGTGCGCAACTCCGATACCGACATTCGTTGGTGTACCCCACAGGAGTTGGACCCGACGCTCGCGTCCGAGCGAATGGCTCGGCCCTCCAAGTCGCCATATAAATTTAGTTTCCAGTCGCGCTTGGTGCTGAAGACAATGTGGTAAAGGGGTATCGCTCGCTGCTCCCTTCCCCGGAAGTCGGGCAGCGGCCGTTTGGTCTTGCCTACGGTACTGCAGCAACTCACCTTCCGCCTTTGCGAGCATTGGCGCCCTGGCCATGCCGCAGGAGCCGCTCAAGGATGAACTCGACCAGTATGCAGCCGAACACAGCCGACTGTACGAACCCGTGGACACCGCGGCGCTGATCCCGCACATGCTGGAAGCCTTCGTCCGTTCGGATTGCGGTTGGCGCAGCCGTAAGGCGAAGGCCGGCCAGGCCGTGCTCGTCAACGAGGGGCGTCTCCAGCGAGCAGTACGACTTCGAGCATTGCCGAAGACGGTGGCTCCGCCTGAAGCTGTCCTAGTAGCGAACGTACCCCTACCGTATCAGGATCTCACGCAGGGCAACCGTTACGAGCATGAAACCTGCGACCGCCTCGATCGTACGCGTGAAGGCGGCAATGAGGCGGGGGCGCGTCTCTAGGAGCCGGGTCACCTCTTGACGGAAAAACACCACTGTCACCGCGACAAGGGATAGCGTCGCCGCCACGCCCGCCATCATGGCGAAGGTAAAGGCGATGCCGGCTTCGGGCACGCCGCGCGTGATCGCGAAGGTCATGACGAACAGCGTCAGCGGACACGGGATCAGTCCCGCCATGAAGCCGACGGCGGCTCCTTCCCCAACACCACGAACATGGTTCTCGCGCCTCGACGCCCGCCACAACATCCACAGGCCGATGACGCCGAGGAAGCCGCGGCTTAAATCCTCGAGCAATGGTGCCCGGCCGACGCTTCCGAGCGCGATTGACACAAGGGGAAGCGACAGCAGCGCGATCAGGACGGCCATGCTCACATGCGTGAAGGAGAGCGCCAGCGAAACGATCAGACTGCGGGTCATTCCCGTGGACGATCCCGCGAGGTAGGTGGCAAGCACCGATTTGCTGTGTCCGGGGGTTATGGCGTGGACGGCGCCGAACACGATGCCCATCGGCAGGAAAGCGGCGAGCGCGGTCCAGCTGCCGCCGCCGGCAAACGCGCCTATGCGGTCGGCGAACGTCAGATAGATCTCACGTTGGCCCTCAATGACCCATTGTAGCATATAGACCCAATCGTCACTCATTGTCGGTCATGGCTCGCTCGGCCATTGCGGATGGAGGTCGTCGATGACAAAGGCGTGAGCATGGCGACGCTCACCTCGCCGCGATCCTTCCGCCCAATGCGGATCGTCCTCGGCAAGGCCATGATGCCGGTGCTCGACCACTTCCGGTTCGGAAGCCGGCCACACGAGGGCCGCTACCACGAGGGCGGCGGCCGCGATCGCCGCGAGAATCAGGAACGTCGCGGTGAGCCCGACCGAGGCGCCGAGCCATCCTGCCAGGGGATAGGTGACGAGCCAGCAGACATGTGACAGCGCGAACTGTGCGGCGAACAAGGCGGGCCGGTCTTCGGGATGCGATGAGCGCCGCAGCAGCCGGCCCGAGGGAGTCTGGGCCGCCGAATAACCGAGACCGAGGACGAACCAGAGCGGCAGAAGGACCTGGTAACCCGAGACGGTGGCTCCCGCCACGAGACCAAGGATCATGAGGATGACGCCTGCCAGCATCGCCGCGCGATCGGATACGGCTTCGAGCAGCCTTGGCAGGGCGAGCGCGGCGACCATCGACCCGCCGCCGAACGCCGCCAGCGCCAGCGCGGTCGCTCGCTGCGACAGGCCGAACTCGCCTTGCACGATGACCACCGTGTTGACGATCGCCATCGCGCCGGCGGCAGCGACCGCCATATTGACCGCAAGCAGGCCACGCAACCTCGGTGTGGCGAGGTAGAACCGGGAGCCGCGCGTGGTTCGATCGTAGATGGCCCGTGGCGCGGACGCCCTCGGGCTGGGGAGCAGAACCGAGACGACCAGCGCCGCCGAGGCCAGGAAGCCGATCACGGTGCCGGCAAAAAGCGCATGGAAGCTCACCACCGTCAGCAGCACGGCGGCGAGCATCGGGCTGAGAAGGCTTTCCAGATCGTAGGCCAATCGCGACAGGGAGAGCGCCCGCGTGTAGTCCTTCTCCTGGGGCAGGACGTCCGGAATGGTTGCCTGGAAGGTCGGCGTGAAGCCCGCCGATGCCGACTGCAGCAGGAAAATCAGCACATAGACCTGCCAGACTTCCGTGACGAAGGGGAGAGCCACCGCCACCGCCGCGCGCACGAGGTCGAGGCTAACCAGCATGACGCGGCGGGGCAGCCGCTCGGCAAAGGCGGCGGCGACGGGCGCGACGCCGACATAGGCGATCATCTTGATCGCCAGCGCCGTTCCCAGCACCACGCCGGCCTCGCCGCCGGCCAGCTCGAATGCCAGAAGCCCGAGCGCGACCGTGGCGAGCCCGGTGCCGATCAGCGCGATTACCTGCGCGGCGAACAGATGACGGTAGGTGCGGTTTGCGAGAATGCCGAGCACTGGCTGACCTAAAGGTACTTCGTGATCTCCTTGAACTCCTCGATCGAGCGCTGCTGGCCGGCGGGCAAGGCCTGTGCGGCCTCGCCTAGGCAGTGATCAAGATGGTCTCGGATAAGCGTCTTCTTGGCTTGGCCTATAGCCTTCTCGACCGCGTGCAGCTGCTGGGCGAGCTCGAGGCAAGGCCGGCCGGCTTCGATCATGGCAACGACGCTGCGCAGATGGCCTTCGGCGCGCCTCAGGCGCTTGACGATGGCGGGATGGGAGGCATGGATCGTGTTGGTCATGCTTCCGGCCTATCCTCCCCCGGAGGATAGAGTCAAGCTCAGCTCCCGTGAACTGCGCCGCAGGCTTCGATGGCGGCGGCAGTGCTCAACTGCCGACCTACTTCCGCTCTTCCGGCGGCTTGATGTGCCTACCGTCCAAACGTGAAAGACGTGAAGGAGTCCGGATAATGCCGAGGTGCTTTGCCCGCGAAACCGGCCAAACCGCCGGGCCGGTGAAGCTGATCGGTCCAATGCTGGCACGTTTTATCGCCACCGACCGCGGATTCCTCAAGGCAAAGCGTGCCGTAGGCCTAGAAAGGTCATAGGCGCGCAACTGGCCTAACATCCCTCCTCGTCGGGCTCCGCGGGAACGGGGCTCGGGACGGAGACTCGACGCTCTCGAAAACTCTGCCCGGGCGCATCATGTGCAGGGGAGAACAATCGAGTTCTCTCCTCTAGGACATGGTGTTCTGCAGACTTCAGAATTCCAGCACGAGCGGCCGGTGGTCCGAAACTTCCGGCTCCACGACAACATCAAACCTGATCACGTCGACTGCCGAATTGACCAGCATGTAATCTGCATAACGCCCCGCCTTTTTGTAATGGGAGGTGCGGGTATCCACATGGTTCCGTGCCGTCACAAGATCCTTCAACCCCAGTCCGCCAAGCACCTCGAAGGTTAGGCTGCTGGGTTCCAGGTTGAAGTCTCCGCACGCGACGATTTGGTCGCCTTGCTCCGCAACATAGGAGATCAGATCTGCGAACCTGCGTGCTTGCGCGAGTCTCTCCGGGGTATCCATCTTGCCGTTCAGGTCCCGCAGCCCGTGCATGTGCGCAACCGTCACAGTCCTGGCCTTTCCCATATCCCATATGCGGACCGCATGAGCGTTGCGGGAGCGGGGATGCTCCCCAAAGCCATCGGACGAAAACGACTTATGAACGAACACTTGAGCCTGCCCGATGATCGGAAAGGACGCTCGGACAAAGGTCGCAAGTCCCCATTGCGACGGGATAGTCTCTTGGCCGTCCCACAGAACCCCTTGGGCCGCCGGACAGAAGCTCGCAACATGATCCGGCAGCGCTGCGGCAACCTCGCGAAAAAAATTTGCGCGCTGCGGCAACACGTGGGTGCCATCTCTATATTCCAGCCAGTCCCTGGATGCATCCGGTGTATGAACCACTTCCTGCAAGCACAAGACGTCCGGAGACTCAGCCCGGAGATAGGGTATCAGCCGATCGTGCAATGTGCCGCCCCAGCCATTGAGACACATGATCCGCACCTTCAATCCTCCATAGTGCCGCCTAGCGATATAGCCATTGAGAGACGAGCTTGGTGTATCGCGGCATGATCACGTAAATCATGAGAAAGACAATCGCGGCCGTTGCCAGAAGCGAGACGATGTATCTGTGGACTATAACGTCTAGCTGACCGGACACCCAGATGATGATTTCGGGTACGATCAACACAAGAGGATAGATAACGGACCACGTTATCAGGAACTGCTTCCAGCGCGTTGGAACCTTGATGGACGCACCTTGAGGCGTAAACCAGAAGTCTAGGCCACTCCTCACAACGTAGCGATCGTCGGCAGCTAACAACGGCTGCACCTTCGCAATCAGTTGCTCTCGCTCTGGCGAGTTCATCCATGCGAGCAGGTGATCGCGCGAGTCGAAGCGGATGAGGTGCGTATACTCTCGCGTAGCGCCGGGCACCGGGCGTATCACCTGTATTCCCAGGTGGCCCGGGTAGGACTTGCACGCCGGAATGATCTCCTCGAGCCACCTCTCGTAATCGGCTTCGCGTCCGGTGCGTACCCGATGAGAGATGACGACAGTCGCGCCGTCTTGAGTGTGGGTGGCAACGTCTGGGCGATCGCGCGTCATCGTTCTCTCCGCTTCTTGTGGTTTCCCGCGGTTGATTACTCAGGCTGGAGAGAACGGGTGACCAACGGGGGACAGCGCTCCTCTAGGACCCCGATGAAATTTCGCAACGCGGGGTTTTCATTGCGCGCCATCCAATAGGCGCAGAACCCAACTCGGGTTGAACCGTTGCCGTCGCGAATCTCGCAAAAGATCGTGCCTGGCGGCGTCGACCCCATGCACGACTCGCAGACGACCGTGACGCCGTGGCCAGCGCTGACCAAGCTCTTCAAGCTCTCCGCGTTGACATCCTGATGATCAATGTCGAGCGACTCTCCCGGCGCGATCAGCTTCGCAATCAGAATAGCCTCGATCTCGGGACCTGGATCGCGCGTGCTCAGGACGAAACGCTCGCGCTTCAAGTCAGCCCAGCTGAGCACGTCCTTTGTCGCGAGCGGATGGGCGTCAGGAAGGGCAATCAGTATCCGCTCGCTCCAGAGCGCCATTGACCGGCAAGCTTCTGCCGTTGGCTCTCCGGTAACGATTGCGATGTCTATCGTACCCTTCCTGAGGCCAGCGCACAGGCGAGCACGCTCATCCTCGATCGCGCCGATCCGGACCTGCGGAAACCTACGCGAATAGTCGATAAGCACATTGCGAAGGTTGCCAGCTGAAAGTGAGGTATAGAAGCCGATACGGAGCTGTCCGGCGGCACCCCGTGCCACAGCTTCCGAGGCGCCAACAATCGTCTGAACGTCATCGAGCACGCGGCGCGCGCCTTCGAGAAAGCCGCGACCGGCCGATGTTGGCAGCACCCCTCCGTTTGTCCGCTCGAACACTCGATAGCCAAGGCGCTCCTCGAGGTCGCGGATACGCCGGCTCAAGTTTGACTGCTTGAGCCCAAGAGCGTCGGCGGCTTTACGAAAGCTGCCGAATTGCGCCGCCGCATCGGCATAGCGGAAATGCTTCAGTTCAAGTTGCACCTTCGCGTCACCGCATAGTCATTACTCGCCTGGTCAGTCCCTAGTCAGCGCTCCGTGCATAGCCGGTGACGAGCGAGGATCTCGAAACGTGACATCGGTGGAGAGTTCTTTCGAGCGGCTAGCCGGACACGGGCTTAACGCATCTCAACCGCCCTGATCTTTGCAGTCAGCCATCGAGCACCCGGCGATCGCCTGCTCAAGCACATCCGTTGCCCGGCGGCATGCGCGGTTCAGATCTCCGCTTCCAGAATGTCGCCCGCACCGGAAAATGCCAACGGGAGATTGGCGAATGGGCGAACGGGTTTGATGAGTGGGCAACGGGGCTTACGCCTTGATCGAGCCCGGCGCGGCGGTAGACTTCTCCAAATGGAAATCGAGGGTTGGAACGGAGAGACGCTGAGCGTGAGCTGGTGGGCGCGTGCGCTCAGCTTCGGCGCACTTGCGGGGGTCTTCCTTGGCATCATTGGACCGTTTGGTACCTATCCCAATCCGTTGGCTCTCCGCGTGGTCCACCAATGCATCATCATGCTCGCTGGGACAGTTCTCGCTGGCTCGCTGATCCCCCTCCAGCTGCGGCTCGGCTTGCGCATGGGTCTACCGAGACCGTTCGTCCTGTCGGTTGCCATCATTGCAACCGCCGCACCAATTGCGTTCGTTGCATTTTCGGTGTCGTCCTGGTTCTGGGGGAACCGCGTGGCAGGCGTCCGACCCGACGAGTGGTATTCCAATGCACTTTTGATCCTGACGACGACGCTCGTGCTTTGGTTCATTCTGGAGACAGCACGCCGTGCATGGTTTGCCGTGCCGATCGAAGACCCGCCACCACTGGCCGCCGCCGCCACAGCCAGGCCGTTCAACGGAGAGGTGTTGTGTCTTCAGATGGAGGACAACTATGTGCGCGTGCACAGAGACAATGGCTCACATCTTGAGCTCATGCCGCTCCGCGATGCGATTCGGAAATTCGGCCAGCCTGGTGGGCTTCAAGTTCATCGCAGCTATTGGGTTGCCGCGGGAGCAGTCGACGCTGTGGAGCGCAATGGTCGCAACCTATGCCTCCATTTGAAGAACGGAATTATTGTTCCAGTGGCGCGCAACAGAGTCGCGCATTTACGTGCGCAGGCCTGGATAGGCAACGATAGCCCTTGAGTGCTGCGCTACCTCCAGCTATCCGATCACCAGAGACAGAACCAACATCATGACCCAAAGCAAATTGCTACGAATGGACAATGTCGGCATCGTGGTGGAATCCCTCGATGACGCCGTCTCCTTTTTCACCGAGCTTGGCCTGACGCTCGAGGGGCGAGGCATGGTTGAAGGAGAATGGGCTGGACGCATTACTGGACTGGGTAATCAGCGCGTCGAGATCGCCATGATGGTCACTCCCGACGGCCATAGCCGCCTCGAGCTCTCGCGGTTTCTCGCCCCGTCCGTAGTCGCCGATCACCGGAACGCCCCGGTGAACGCGCTCGGCTACCTGCGTGCTATGTTCACCGTGAGCGACATCGACGAAACGCTCGACAGACTCCGCAAGCACGGTGCGCAGCTCGTCGGCGAAGTGGTTCAGTACGAGGACTCGTATCGGCTCTGCTACATCCGCGGCCCTGAAGGACTTCTCATCGGACTGGCAGAACCACTCGGTAGCAATCGATAACGGTTACCCTTGACGATCGAGCGCGGGCCTCACAACGCCGATCGTTACCGGCGATGGAGAGCATAGCCGAAAGGTTATCCGATCCGAAGCGGCGTGCTAGTCAGTGAAATCTCTCCAAAGCCTATAATCTGGAGCTGCGGCATGGGGGCTCTAAGCACGTCTGGGGGAACGGCGATCTCGTTGCCGCCATTATGCTCATCAACGCAGGAGGGACTGTGACGCGGGAGCGCCCGGTCAAATATTTGGTGCGCGCAACGACCTGCTTGGAACGCTCGCACGATGGATGGTCCATCAGCACGAGCATATCTCGCTGCGCGTAGACCTGCAAAAGCGGCCGAGCGGATATGGACACGCCCCTAAAGCGGCGAACACTCGGCGGCCGTGCGTTTTGAGCGAAGGAGGCGACGATGCCGGAAACGAATAGCGCCTGGTCTCTGGGCTTCACCACACTCGAACGTGAAGTCGACCGGCTGCCGCTTGAGGTCGCAGGTGCGTTGCCGCCATGGCTCACCGGGAGCCTGCTTCGGACCGGTCCTGCAAAATTCGAGGTCGGGAGCGATGCATATGCCCACTGGTTCGACGGACTCGCAATGCTCCACGCATTCGACTTCAGCGGCGGCGCTGTACATTACACGAACAGGTTCCTCCACTCGAAAAGCTACCGCGAGGCTGCACGGAAGGGCCGCATTTCGCGCGGCGAGTTCATGACCGATCCATGCCGCACCATCTTCGGCCGCGTCATGGCGATCTTCGACCGTAAACCGACGGATAACGCCAACGTCAACGTCATGCAGCTCGCTAACCAAATCGTGGCGATGACCGAGACGCCAATGCCGATCTGCTTCGATCCGCTCACGCTCGAGACGCGCGGTCGACTCGACTTCAGCCCGTCGATCAAAGGTCAGATCTCAACGGCCCATCCGCACAACGACGGCGAGCGTAGCTACTCCTACATTATCGAAATTGGGCGCCGGAGCGTCTACCGCGTATTCGCCGACGAGAGCGGTACGCAACGCATCCTAGCCGAGCTTCCCGTCGACCAGCCGAGCTACATGCATTCGTTCGGCATGTCAGAGCGCTATCTCGTGCTTACGGAGTTTCCGCTGCGGGTGAACCCGCTCAGGCTCGCGTTCTCGGGCAAACCCTTCATCACGAACTATCGGTGGCGTCCCAGCCTCGGCACGCAGTTCACGGTGATTGACAAGGCAAGCGGCGCGGTCGTGGCGCGCGCCAGGGCAGCGCCGTGCTTCAGCTTCCATCATGTCAATGCATACGAGGCAAACGGAGCGCTGCTGATCGATCTGCTCGCCTATCCTGATGCGCAGATCATCGAAGACCTCCGCCTCGATCGATTGCGCTCGGGCGCAGCTGTCAACGCGACGTCGACCCTGACGCGATTTCGGATCCCGCTCCGCAGCACGAGAGCGGAAGCAGTGGAGATCGAGCATGAGCCGCTCTGCGATACGCGCATTGAGCTGCCGCGCATCGATTACTCACGCCGTGCAGGCAAGCCACATCGCTGCGTCTGGGGAGTTGCGCAAAGCGCGACGGAACGCTTTCTCGACACCATCACCAAAATCGAACTTTCGGCGGCCGAGCCGGCGACAGTAAAGCGGTGGGCGCGACCGGGAGCCTTCCCAGGCGAAGCTGTCTTCGTTGCGCGTCCGTTCGGCATGGAGGAAGATGATGGCGTGCTCCTGTCCGTTGTCCTCGATGTTGACGCACGCACTTCCTTCTTACTCGTGCTGAACGCCGCAACGCTAGATGAACTCGCCCGGGCATGGGTCCCACATCACATACCGTTCGGCTTCCACGGCAGCTACTTTTCCAACTTGCCAAATTAGTCGCCTGTAAGCGCTGCACGGCGGTCTAAACCAGGCCAGTCCAGGGCTCCTTTCTTCCTAATCGCGCGGTTGGACACGCGACCATGTCGCGCCGCGGAGTCGTCATCCTTCGTCGATCCACCGGCATCTTCAACGCGCTCGAAGCTATCGCCGGGCCTGCTCATACGCCTGGCTCAGAAGATCGCGACATTTGGCATAGCACCGATCGGGGCTGATCGCGCACACCCAGTGCATGCGTCCGTAGACCGGATGCGGGAGGAGCGTGTCGCGAGCCGAGTAGTCGATATCGGCAGCTTCGAGAGCCTTGCGCGACGCATAAGAGGGA
This sequence comes from Rhodoligotrophos defluvii, assembly GCF_005281615.1. NCBI lineage: Bacteria > Pseudomonadati > Pseudomonadota > Alphaproteobacteria > Hyphomicrobiales > Rhodoligotrophaceae > Rhodoligotrophos > Rhodoligotrophos defluvii. The sequence continues at coordinate 348,321 of NZ_SZZM01000002.1, forward strand.
AACAGCGCCGCAAAGGCATCGCGGTTGAGACCAATGTTCAATCGGAATGCCCCATCGATATCGAGCCGCGAGAAGCTGTCGAATTCGGTGTCTCGCGTGACGATGGTGGCGAAAGGCATGCGCCGCTCTTCGCCGCGGAAGAAGAAGAGATCGGGCGTCGTGGCGTCGACGTGGACGTCCGAGCCCATGGAAGCGATGTCGTGCCTGATGGCATCGAGTGACGGTGGCATACGGATACTCCCCATTAGCCAAACTTGGCTAATGGTCCTATAGCATTTAGCCAAGTTTGGCTATAGAGGTTTTGCTGCGCAGAAAATGGGGAATTCGGTGAGCGTGGTACGCCTCCTCGTTCTAGGGACAATTCGGCACCTGGGCACCGCGCATGGCTATGCGGTGCGTCAGCAGCTGGAGGACTGGCGCGTCGAGACGTGGACGACTGTGAGATCGGGCTCGGTCTACCACGCCATTGGGCAGCTCCAAAAGGAAGGCAAACTCCGGGCTGTCGGCAGCGAAGCCGGGGCGCGAGGCGCAGACCGCGTGGCCTTTTCCTTGACCCGTAACGGCGAAACCGAATTCTTCTCTCTCCTTGAGGATGCACTGGGCAGCTTCGAGCTGACACATTTGAGCGCCGGCGTGGCTTTCCTCAGCCAATTGCCCGTGGAGCGCTCGCAGGCGCTCCTCTCCGAATTGCGCGACAAGCTGCGTGCGAACCGCGACTTTCTTAGCCGTCTTGCAGCCGAGGCGCCGAAAGACGGAGCCGTTCCCAACACGGGCGACCTCCTCGACCTTTGGATCAACTATCTCGATGCAATCGCGAACTCGGTCGAGCGGCTTGTCCAAACATTGTCATCTGGACCTGCGACAGCGGCTGAACCGAGATCGCAAAAGGAATCACAGAAGGCAAATCAAAGCTCTTCTCGCGGCCGGCAAAAGCGCTGATGAGCTCTCACGAATTATGATCCCTTGCCGCCTCAAGTGCATTGAGCAGAGCCGTAGATTCGGCGCGGAGGTATTCGATGGGATCGGGCAGGTCGAACTGCGTCGCCGCGAGGTGTACGATGCCGGTAATCTTATGGCGCCTGCCGATGTCGAGGAAGGCGGCGCGGTCGGCGAGATCCAAAGGCTCGACGACAACGTGGCTGCCGTCTTCCTGCCCATTAGCTTTGCCATGGGTTTCTCCTTTCGAAGCGGGATTGAGCTAGGGGTGCTTTTTGCTTCGGCGCGGCCGACGGCTCACACCGCCCTCCGCCGCGGCGAGCGGTGGCTAGACCTGGTATGCGCGCTCGAGGTCGGCGATGATGATCTTCTTCATCTTCTGCATCGCCTGTAGCACCCGGCCAGCCTTCTCCCGGTCGGGGTCAGCCTCCATCTGCATCAGGATGGTCGGCGTGACCTGCCAATAGACGCCGAACTTGTCGATCAGCCATCCACACGGCTGCTCTTTGCCACCGTCGGCGGTCAGCGCATCCCAGTAGTAATCGGTCTCGGCCTGATCAGCGGTTTCGATGAGGAATGAGAACGCCTCGTTGTACTTCACGTGCGAGTTGGTGTTTAGGGCAACGATCGGCAGACCGGCCAATTCGAACCGAACGACCGAGACCTCGGGATCGGGCAGCACCGTGCGCCCGAGTGCCTTCGAGTCCTTGAACACGGACATGTAAAATTCCATGGCCTCCTCGGCCTGGGATGCGAACCAGAGGTGCGGATAGATCTTCATGTCATTTGTCCTTCTGTAACTGGACGAGCGCCGGCTAACGCCGCCTGACCAGGGCTGCTGCTTGCTAAAAGCACCACAATAAGTGTGACAAATCCTCACAGCGCCCTCCGATACGAACTTCTGGCGCTTCCGTTGCTGCAAAGTGAGCTAGAGGGCGCTGGACGACAACCGAATTTTATTGTATGATTTGTGACTAATACTCACAGGTAAGCTATGCCCCGCCGCCTTCCTCCCCTGACTGCACTGCCGGCGTTTGACGCGGCCGCCAGGCACCTGAGCTTCACCAAAGCAGCGGCCGAACTGAACGTGACGCACGGCGCGATCAGCCGCGCCATCCGCAACCTCGAGGAGACGCTCGGCACCCGGCTCTTCGAGCGCGGTACGCGATCGGTAAGCCTGACCCCTGCAGGTGCAGCCTATTGCGCGGAAATCGGCGCTGCCCTTGACCGGATAAGCGTTGCGACCATCGCCGCTACTGCCCCGAGATCGGCAGGCGTCCTCAATGTCAGCACGTCGGACGGCTTTGCCGGCAGGTGGCTCGTGCCGCGGCTTCACCGCTTCCATCGCACCCATCCGGACATCGACGTGCGCCTCGCCACCTCAGGCGCGTTCGCGGACTTCATCAGAGACGGAATCGACATCGCCATACGCTACGGCACGGGCGAATATGAGGGCGTGGTGGCGGAGCTCCTTGCTGAAGAGGAGGTGTCTCCAGTCTGCAGTCCTGCGCTGCTGCAGGGCGAGCACCCGCTGCGTGTGCCCGACGACCTCCGGCACCACCGGCTCATCCATGACAACTTCCGCATCGGCTGGGCCATGTGGCTGCAACACGTGGGCCTGGATGACATCGATGCCAGCAGCGGACTGAGATTCGACGCCGCCGCCTACGCCGTCGAAGCGGCCGTGCAGGGTGAGGGCGTGCTGCTTGGCCGGAGCGCTCTTGTCTCTGCCGATCTGGCGGCTGGGCGCCTGGTGCGCCCCTTCGATCTGTCGCTGAAGTCGAGATGGAAATACTATGTCGTCTATCCGGATGGCGCGCTCCGGCAGAGGAAGGTCAAGGCATTCCGCGATTGGCTGTTTCTCGAAATGGCGGTTGGGTAACGCAAGCGGGCCTTTGCTTTGCAGGTCGCAATCGCCTGGTTCGCCTCTGCACCAATCAAACCAAGTAGCGGGCGTGGACCCCACGAGATTTCAAATCGGGGAAGACATGGAAGCCCGTCGAGAATTGCCCTTGGCAAGCGTTAGGCCGCGCGGGAATTATCAGTTACAAGACCCGGATTGGCCTCGCCCTCGTCGCCCGTCAACTCACTGTGGCGTGCCTGCGAGCAGGGATCGTCATCGCAGCCACGCCCACGATGACGCACCTCACTCCTATGTTGCACCCACGGGCGCAACCCGCCGATGTGTACGCCACAGCCCGAAAATCGCCGCGCTCCTATCCAAAAGAGCTTCCCCTATCGGCAGCTATCATTCTCAATCGCCCCGCAGCAGTGAAGGAGATTGAGGATGAGGCAGACGGAGCAAATGACTATCCGGAAGACCATCAGACGGCACCAGTTGCGGGAGATGGTGCCGCTCGCTGACAGTACGATCTATGAGATGGAGCAGCACGGTGAATTCCCGCGACGCCTTGCGCTTTCCAAGATGCATCGTCTGGGACTTAGCTGAAGTCGAAGAATGGCTGCTTGCACGGCGGACAGCGCCGATCCGTCGCGCTCAGCACCCGGAGGTCACAAAGCGAAAGACGAGGCCAGTCAAAGGGCAGGATCCAACTCGACTAGAGGCATAGCTGGCGGCAAGAGCACTGGCGTGTGCTTACGCCCTTCCATCCAAGCGTCCACGATATCCGACCATTCCTGCATCATGTGGCGCCGCTGAACCTCGTACTCAGCCTTGTTATAGATGCCGCGCGACGATCGGCCATCCTCGTGGACCAGGCATTTCTCGATCCAATCGCTGTTGAAGCCCAACTCGTTCAAAAGCGTGGAACCCGTGCGGCGCAGGTCATGAACGGTAAACGGGGTCCAGCGGAAGCCCCTCCCTTTGAGCCTGCTCGACGACCGCATAGGTCACCCGGTTGAACGTTGCGCGCGACATCGGCGCGTCGTCATCATACCTGGACGGCAGCAGGTATCGCGAGTTTCCAGCGCAGGTCTTCAGCGCGATCATGATGAAGGCCTGCCGCGAGAGATAGACATTGTGCGGCTTCGACCGCTTCATCCTCTCCTTCGGTATCGTCCACACAGCATTTTCGAAATCCACCTCGTCCCAGACCGCATGCTGGAGTTCGCTCTTTCGCACCATTGTCAGCAGGAACAATTTCATACCCAGCCGAATGGTCGGCAACGTCGGTACATGCTCAAGCTGCTTCAGCATGATCCGGATTTCGGTCGGGGAGAGCGCCCGGTCCCTTGGCGCGAATGTCGCAATCGCGGCGGGTCCGACCTCATCCGCCGGGTTGGGCACCTTCTCTCGATGCAGGATCGCGAAGCCATAGATCTGCTTTAAAATCGGCGGCGTTCGGCGGGGCAAAAATCATTCCCACTCGATCGTCCCCGGAGGTTTGCTGGTGACGTCGTAGACCACGCGGTTGACGCCCCGCACCTCGTTGATGATGCGTGTCGCGGTGCGGCCGAGGAACTCCATGTCGAAATGGTAGAAATCCGCGGTCATCCCGTCGCTGGAGGTGACTGCCCTGAGCGCCAGCACGCTCTCATAGGTGCGGCCATCGCCCATCACGCCCACCGTCTGCACGGGGAGAAGCACCGCAAAGGCCTGCCAAATCGCATCGTAAAGCCCCGCCTTGCGGATCTCGTCGAGATAGATGGCATCCGCTTGCCGCAAGATGTCCAGTTTCTCCCGGGTGACCCCGCCCGGGCAGCGGATGGCCAGCCCCGGCCCCGGGAAGGGATGCCGGCCGACGAAGCGCTCGGGCAGGCCGAGCTCGCGGCCAAGCGCCCGCACCTCGTCCTTGAACAGCTCGCGCAAGGGCTCCACCAGCTTCATGTCCATGCGCTCGGGCAGGCCGCCCACATTGTGATGCGACTTGATGGTCTGCGATGGTCCACCATGAAAGGACACGCTCTCGATCACATCCGGGTAAAGCGTGCCCTGCGCCAGGAAATCAGCCCCGCCCAGCTTCCGAGCCTCCTCCTCGAACACCTCGATGAACAGCCGGCCGATGGTCTTGCGCTTCGCCTCGGGATCCGCCACCCCATCGAGCGCCGCAAGGAATTTGTCCGATGCATCCACATGGAGCAGCGGGATATTGTAGTGGTCACGGAACATCGAGACCACCTCCTGCGCCTCGTTCAGCCGCATGAGCCCGTGGTCCACGAAGACGCAAGTCAGCTGCTCGCCGATGGCCTCATGGATCAGAATGGCCGCAACCGAGCTGTCGACCCCGCCCGACAGCGCGCACAGCACCCGCCCGCTGCCCACCTCGCGCCGGATGCGCTCGACGGCAGCCTCGCGAAACGCCGCCATCGACCAGTCGCCCTTGATGCCCGCGACCTTGTGCACGAAATTGGCGATGAGCTTGGCGCCGTCCGGCGTATGCACCACCTCCGGGTGGAACTGAACCGCATAAATCCGCCGTACGTCGTCGGCAATGGCGGCAAATGGCGCGCCGTCCGACACGCCCACCACCCGAAAGCCATCGGGAATGGCGGTCACCCGGTCGCCATGGCTCATCCACACCTGATGGCGTTCGCCTTGCCGCCATACGCCATCGAACAACAAGCACTCGTCCGTAATGTCCAGAAATGCCCGGCCGAACTCGCGGTGATGACCACCTTCCACCTTGCCGCCGAGCTGGGCACAGATCGTCTGCTCGCCATAGCAGATGCCGAGCACCGGCAGGCCCGCTTCGAAGATCGCTTGCGGCGCCCGCGGCGAGCCCATGTCAAGCGCGCTGGCCGGGCTGCCGGACAGGATCACCGCGCGCGGCTTGATCCGGGCGAACGCCACCTCCGCCGACTGGAACGGCACGATTTCGGAATAGACCCCCGCCTCGCGCACACGGCGGGCAATCAATTGGGTGACCTGGCTGCCGAAATCGATGATCAGTACGGTGTCGGACATTGCAACGGTAACCTCAGCCAGCTGTGGTCGATGCGAGGACTTACGCGACCTCGGCGCGAATGACAATGCGCCGTGCGGCCGGGCATCATTCCCCCCGCTCCATGATGCAGACATAGAATCCATCCGTGCCGTGCCGAGCCGGCGTGAGCAGCAGGCCGTGGCTATCGGCCCCAGCCGAAGCCGGCACATCAACGCCGAGGGAGGCGCGCCAAACCTCGGCCCATGGCAAAGCCTGGAAGCCTGGATGGCGCGCCAGGAAGCCGGCGATCTGATCGCCATTCTCTTCCGCCAGCACCGAGCAGGTGATGTACACCAGCCGCCCACCGGGCTTGACCAGCGTCGACGCGCGGTCCAACACCAGTCGTTGCTCCTCCAGGCGCCGCTCCAAAGCCTGCGGCTTCAGGCGCCATTTCGCATCCGGATGCCGCCGCCACGCACCCGTGCCGGTGCACGGCGCATCGACCACAACCCGGTCGAGCTTGCCGGCATGGGCATCCAGCCGCTCCGGCTCGTGCGCCCCGATCACCTGCACGTTGCGCGCCGCCGCACGAGTGAGCCGGGCAAAGATCGGCTTGAGTCGGGTCGCATCCGCATCATGGGCGTAGATCTGCCCCTTGTTGCCCATGGCGGCCGCGAGCGCCAGCGTCTTGCCACCAGCGCCGGCGCAGATATCGGCCACCTGCATGCCCGGCCGGGTATCGGCAAGCAAAGCGGCGAGCTGCGAGCCCTCGTCCTGCACCTCGAACAGCCCCCGCTCATGGGCGGGATCACTCTCCACATTGGGCGAACGCCCCAAGCCCTGAGGCGGCGCGATGCGCAGGCCCACGGGCGACAGCGGTGTCTCTTGCGGCGAGAACCGGGCGAGCGCCCGGGCCACCTTCTCCCGCGAGCTGCGCAGCGCGTTCACCCGCAGATCGATTGGCGCCCTTACCGCCAATGCCGCCCCCTCTTCCGCGGCCCGATCGCCGAATACCCGAGTGAACGCGGGGTGCAGCCATTCCGGATAATCGCCCGCAATCCAGGGTGCGGCCGTCCCGTCGAGCTTCCGGGCAAGCCCCGCCTTCTCTGCCTCGCCGAGCGGCCCGGGCCCATGCGGCACGTCCACCGAGCCGGCCAGGCCATTCGCATCCAGACCAAGCAAGTCGGCGGCCGCCGCGAGCACGAGCGTGCGCGGCCTGCCATCCTCCATCCGTGCGGCGAGCGAATTGCGCCGCCGCAGCACGTCAAACACCAAATTGCCGATGGCAGCCCGGTCGCCCGCCCCCGCAAAGCGGTGCATCCGGCCCCAGTCCTTCAGCGCCTCCGCCGCCGGGCGGTGACGATCCTCGATCTCCGCGATCACCTCGATGGCCGCCTGGATGCGTGCCCCGGGCGTCATCGCACCACCCCCGCAGGTTCAATCCGCACCCTCACAGCTGCGTCGGATAGTTCGGCGATTCCCGGGTGATCACCACGTCATGCACATGGCTCTCGCGCGCGCCGGCCGAGGTGATGCGCACGAACTCCGCCTTCTGGCGGAACTCGGCCAGCGAAGCGGCACCCGTATAGCCCATGGCGGCACGCAGCCCGCCGATCAGCTGATGCAGCACGCTGGCCAGCGGCCCCTTGTAGGGAACCTGCCCCTCGATCCCCTCCGGCACCAGCTTCAGCTGGTCCTTGACGTCCTGCTGGAAATAGCGGTCGGCCGAGCCCCGGGCCATGGCGCCGAGCGATCCCATCCCGCGATACGCCTTGTAGGACCGGCCCTGATAAAGAAACACCTCGCCCGGGCTCTCGTCCGTACCGGCCAGAAGCGAGCCGACCATCGCCACGTTGGCGCCGGCGGCCAGCGCCTTGGCAAGGTCGCCGGAATACTTGATGCCGCCATCCGCAATCACCGGCACGTCCGCCTTGGCCGCTTCGGCGGTGCTGTCGAGAATGGCCGAAAGCTGCGGCACGCCCACCCCCGCCACGATGCGCGTCGTGCAGATCGAACCTGGACCGATGCCCACCTTGATCGCGTCTGCGCCGGCATCGATCAGCGCGCGGGTCGCCTCGGCGGTCGCGACATTGCCTGCGATCACCTGGACCTTGTTGCTCAGCCGCTTGATCCGCCGCACCTGGTCGATCACGTGCTGGGAATGACCATGGGCCGTATCGACCACCACCAGGTCGACCCCCGCGTCGATCAGGTGCTCGGCGCGCTCGAAGCCCTTGTCGCCCGTGCCGGTGGCGGCGGCAACCCGCAGGCGCCCCTGGTCATCCTTGCAGGCATTGGGATGTTTGGCAGCCTTCTCGATATCCTTCACCGTGATCAGGCCCACGCAGCGGAAATCATCGTCAACCACCAGCAGCTTCTCGATCCGGTGCTTGTGCAGCAGGCGCTTTGCCTCCTCGCGGTCGACGCTTTCCCGCACCGTGACCAGATTGTCGCGGGTCATCAGCTCCGAGACCCGCTGCCTCAGATCGGTCGCGAACCGTACGTCGCGATTGGTCAGAATGCCAACCAGCTTGCCCGCGCCGTTCGGCCCGGCGCCGTCGCGCTGCGTGACGGGAATGCCGGAAATGCCGTGCCGCGCCATCAGCTCGAGCGCTTCGGCGAGCGTCGCCTCGGGCGCGATGGTCACCGGGTTCACCACCATGCCCGATTCGAACTTCTTCACACGCCGCACGTGTTCCGCCTGCATCTCCGGCTCCATGTTGCGGTGAAGCACGCCGATGCCGCCGGCCTGCGCCATGGCAATGGCGAGCGGCGCCTCGGTCACCGTGTCCATGGCGGCCGAGATGATGGGGATGTTCAGCTTGATCTCGCGGGTGAGATAGGTCGCCGTGTCGACTTCGGCCGGCAGCACCGATGATGCGGCTGGCTTGAGCAGCACGTCGTCGAATGTCAGGAACAACGGGAAAGATGCCGCCGCGGACGGGACCGCCATGATGCCAACCTCCATGCGAGCCACCGAGCAGCTCGACGTTTACGGCGGGAATATGTTTTGCACCGCGCCGGTTCACAAGGATGGCGAGCGTCTTTAACACCGCCTAGGCGGTTTGGAAAGGGTTTCGCGCGCATAGTGATCCCCGCGCTGAGCGCATAGCTGCCGTACACCGCAGCGCGTTGACGGCGATTGTCAGCAGCGACATTTTCAATTCAGGAATTTTAGTCAATGCCTCGCCAACGCCTTATCGCCTTAATCGTCGCCTGTGCGCTTTTCATGCAGAACCTGGATTCGACCGTCCTCGGGACGGCGCTGCCGGCCATAGGCAATTCCTTCGGCGTGCACCCGCTCAACCTGCACCTGGCCATGACGGCCTATCTGTTGAGCCTCGCCGTGTTCATGCCGATCTCCGGTTGGATGGCGGACCGCTTCGGCGCCCGCCGCGTCTTCTGCTATGCGGTCTGCCTGTTCACCTTCTCGTCCATCGCCTGCGGCCTGGCGCCCAATGTCGGTACGCTGATTGCTGCGCGCGTGTTGCAGGGCATTGGCGGCGCGATGATGGTGCCGGTGGCCCGTTTGGTGCTGGTGAAGAATGTACCCAAGGCCGAGCTGGTAGGCGCCATGGCCTGGGTCACCATGCCGGCGCTGGTGGGCCCGGTGGTCGGGCCGCTGGTCGGCGGCTTTCTTGTCACCTACGCGAGTTGGCACTGGATTTTCTGGATCAATGTGCCCTTCGGACTGATCGCCATCACGATGGCCCTGACCTTCATTCCAGAGATGCGCGAGCAGAGCGTGCCCCCGCTCGACATCGGTGGCTTCCTTTTGTCAGGCATCGCGGTTGCCGGCCTCGTCTTCGGGCTCGAGAACATCGGGGACGGCGCCATGCCGCTCCATCTCTCCTTGGCGTCGGCCGCCATTGGCGCGATCATGCTCGGCGCCTACATCTATCACGCCCTGCACCGGGAAAATCCCATCATCAACCTGCGCCTCCTCCGCTATTCAACCTTCCGCGCCAGCATTCTCGGCGGCAGCCTGTTCCGCATCGGGGTCGGCGCCCTACCCTTCCTGCTGCCGCTGCTCATGCAGGTCGGCTTCGGCAAGAGCGCACTCGAATCGGGCGCGGTCACCTTCGCGGCCGCGGCGGGCGCGCTGGTGATGAAGGCCGGGGTCGGCCGGGTGCTCAGCGAGTGGGGCTTCCGCAACGTGCTGATCTGGAACGCTTGGGCGTGCGGAATCAGCATGGCGGCCTGCGCCCTGTTCACGCCATCCACCCCCTATTGGGTCATGGTGGCCGTGCTGCTGGTCGGCGGCGTGTTCCGCTCCCTCCAATTCACGGCGCTGAACACCATCGCCTTCGCCGACCTGCCCCAGCGGGCGCTCTCCAATGCCACCGGGTTCATCAGCATGGCACAGCAGCTGTCCTTGAGCCTTGGCATCGCCCTGGGCGCCGCCTTGCTCCAGCTTGCGGTCCTCTACACAGGCGGGCCCGTCACCACCGAGGAGTTCATCCCGGCCTTTGTGGCAGTGGGCATGATCTCCGCCCTGTCTGCCCTGACATTCATGCGGCTGCACCAGGATGCCGGGGCGGAAATCTCAGGGCGCGTTGTGGAGGCCGCGGGACATGCCGGCGCCATGGGGGGCACTGCGCCACCGCCTGTCTCGCCGCGGAAGGGCACTTTGCACGAGTGACGGTGCCTCTTAGCCACGCCCCCGGAAGCCGGTCGCCAGCACATAGAGCTCGGCCGATTCCGGACGGCTCGCCTTCGGCTTCACATGGCGCACCGCCTTGAAGGAGCGCTTCATCTGCGCCAGCAGCTCGTGCTCCGTGCCCCCTTGGAAGACCTTGGCCAGAAACGCTCCACCAGGCTTGAGCACCTCGAACGCAAAGTCCAGAGCGGCTTCGCACAGGGCCATGATCTTCAAATGGTCGGTCTTCGCGTGCCCGGTCGCCGGGGCGGCCATGTCGGACATCACGAGATCGGCTTCCCCGCCCAGCGCGTCGATGATCGCGGCCGGGGCGTTACGGTCGAGGAAATCCATGATGACCGACGCGACTCCGGGAAGCGGCTCGAAGGCATTGATATCGACGGCGACCACGCGGCCGCTCCCCTCGGCCGCCTCGACCTTGTTTGCCGCCACTTGAGACCAGCCGCCCGGCGCCGCTCCGAGATCGACCACCCGCATGCCGGGCTTCAGCAACCAGTACTTGTCATCGATCTCGATCAGCTTGAAGGCTGCACGCGAACGATAGCCCTGCCGCTTGGCCTCCGCCACATAAGGGTCGTTCAGCTGCCGTTCGAGCCAAAGCTTGGAGGAGACCGAACGCTTCTTGGCCGTCTTCACCCGGACCGACAGTTGCCGCTGCCCCCTGGCGCCGCCTTGCGACTTCGGCATCACACCGCGCTCGCCTCGGCGAGGGCGCCGGGTACAAGCCCCGGCTCGCAGCCGAAGGTGCCGTCTTCCACCATGAGCGTGGTCAAAATGCCTTCCCGCAGCCCTCGGTCGGCGACCCGGATCAGCTCGCTGGGCCACAGCGCCTGGATGCCCTCGAGGATCGCGCAGCCCGCCAGCACGAGGTCGGCGCGGTCACGGCCGATGCAGGGGCTCGCCGCCCGCTCGCTATAGGACATGGCGAGCAGCTGCCGCGTCACCCGGCGTACGTCGTCCCGGTGCAGCCAGCATCCGTCGACCTTGCTGCGGTCGTAGCGCATGAGAGCCAGGTGAACCCCGGCAATGGTGGTTACCGTGCCCGAGGTGCCCAGCAGGTGGTCGGGCGGTGTGCCTGCACCGGCACCACAGGCTTCGGCGAAGCGGTGCAGGGGCTGAGCCACGAAATCGAGCATCGCGTCGAACTGCGCCGGGGTCACGTCGATGCCCCCGAAGGTTTCCGCCAAGGTCACCACGCCAAACGGTAGCGAGGTCCAGTTGGCGATGCGGTAGCGGCCGTGGTCGAGCTCCAGCCACATCAGCTCGGTGGAACCGCCGCCGATATCAAAGACCAGAGCCGTCCTCGCGTCGGGAGCCAACAGCGCGGCGGAGCCCGCCACCGCCAGCTCCGCCTCCAGACTGCGATCTATGATTTCGAGCCGCAACCCCGTCTCGCGCGCCACGCGCTCGATGAAGCTCGCGCCGTTCACCGCCGTGCGGCAGGCCTCGGTGGCGATCAGGCGGCACCGCGTCACCTTCTGCCAGGCGAGCTTGCTGGCGCAGACGCGAAGCGCCTCGATCGTGCGGCTCATGGCCTGGTCGCTCAGACGGCCGCTGCCCGTAACGCCTTCACCAAGCCGGACAATACGTGAAAAGGCGTCGATTACCTTGAACCCGCTCGCCGCCGGCCTCGCAATCAGCAGCCGGCAGTTATTGGTGCCAAGGTCAAGCGCCCCATAGACGGGAACCCTGCCATTGCGCTGCCCCGCGGCGCAGGCCGCAACACCGGGTGCCTTGAAGACGAGCTGGCCGGCCTGCCGCGGCCGCACCACGAGTCCCTGCCCTGTCTCCCCACTGGTCTCCAGCGCGATGTTCTGCTGGGCTGAGCCCAAGCCGTTCGGGCTGGTATTGACGCTGTGAACACCACGGGAGCGGCGCCTCGACCTCCGGCGTCGTTTCGGGCGTTTCCGCGCGTCTTGATCCGCTCCGCTCGTCGCGATCACAGCCATCACCCGGCAGCAGAGCCCTCGACCGCGCATTCAGCCGGGACGGTTCTTGCCGCCTTCAAACCTGTCTTGCCACTGCTCAGTCTAACAGCTTGCGCAGGAAGGTAAAGCGAGCACCATGTTTATAGCCCGGCGGCGCGGCATGCCTCTCCCATGGACCACCCCGACCGCCAGAGCCGGAAAGAGCAAGCGCCGCGTGGTGAGATTTTCCCGGATTAACGGGCGGTTTATTCCTTTCCCTATAATTCTTTGCCGAATGTACAACTACGGGGCGATGCAATGGGCAGCCAGCATCCTCGCCTGCTCACCGGCGCCATGCCGGCTCGCCAGTCTCTGCTCTCTCGCTACGCTCAGGGCCTGCAGCAGGTCATCCTGCACCGGAGCGCCGACCTCACCCACCAAGCTGCGCTGGTCGAGGTCGAACTCGCTTCCAAGGCCAAATCGGACTTCATCGCCCGGATGAGCCATGAGCTGCGCACGCCCTTAAACGCGATCATGGGCTTTGCCCATATCCTGTCTCAGCTCCACCAAGCCGACAACCGGACCCAGGAATACACCGGCTATATCAGCGAAGCGGCCGAACACCTGCTGGATACGGTCAATCGCATGCTCGACCTTTCGAAGATCCAGGCGGGCAGCATGACCCTGGCGCGCGACCCGTTCCGCATCCAGGAAGTTGTGCCGGCTGCGATCCGGGCCGTCGATCGCCAAGCCCGGGAGCGCAATCATACGATCACGGCCGACATACCGGAGGAGCTGCCAGCGATCAACGGTGACGTCGTGCGCATCAAGCAGATGCTGGTCAGCTTGCTGTCCAACGCGGTGAAGTTCACACCGGAAGGCGGCGCGATCACGGTCTCGGCGCGGGTTGAAAACGAGGTGCTCGCACTCCGTGTCGTGGATACCGGCATCGGCATGACCCCTGCCCAGGTACAGGCGGCGGTGCTGCCTTTCGGCCAGGGCTATGCCGTGAACCGACGGGGACAAGAGGGCATCGGCCTCGGGCTGGCGCTGTGCGCGGCGGTTGTCCATCTCCATCGAGGACGGCTCGATATCCGAAGCGTGCCGGGCGAAGGCACGACAGTGACCGTCCACCTGCCCATGGGTACACCCTCTGTTCCGACGGGTCCTGCCGATGAGCGCTGAGATGCAAGACTCCGATCAGGAGAGCAGGTTCGATTTCTCCTCCGCCGCGATCGGCCGCATCGTCGCCCTGACAGGCTCCCACGCGGTCGTCCTTCTGCAGGCCGAGTCTGGTTCTCCGGTGCAGGCCGGCCGCCCTCCCCAGATCGGATCCTTTGTCAAGTTTGCCGGCACCAGCGCGGCAGTGGTCCTGGGCGTGGTCACTGCCATGAACGTGCCGGTGCCCGGAAGCGGCGACGAAATGCGGCTCATCGAAGTGGAACTCCTGGGTGAGCTGCCGCGTGCCGCCTCACGGGCCGCAGGGCGCTTCCGGCGGGGTGTCTCGGTTTACCCCACCTTGGGCGATCAGGCGCTCCCTGCCGAACCTGCCGATCTCGGCCAGATCTTCGGAACCGGCGGAAAGGATGCCCTTTGCATCGGTCATGTCGGGCAGGTGCCGGACGTGGCGGTGTGGGTCGGGATCAATGACCTGTTCGGCAATCACCTTGGCATTGTCGGTGATCGCAGGGTTGGCAAGTCTCGGCTGCTTGCTGCCTTACTGGGCCGGCTTGCCGAGGCACGTCCCCACGCACGCATAGTTCTCTTCGATCAGACGGGCGAGCATGCCGAGGCGCTCGCGGATCTTGCCGAGGTGATCACGCCCAAGGATTTCAACCTGCCCTACTGGCTGCTGACCGTCGAGGAACTGGCGGCGCTCGTCAGCAATGGCGGAAGCCGAACTGTGGATGCCGCCGTACTGATACCGCTCATTGCCCAGGCCAAGCAGCGCTACCTTGCCCAGCAGCACCTCGATCCGGCATCAGACCTTGTCGATACCGGCCAGCCGCTCGCGCCAGAGAATGCAGCCATCCCCGCCGATGCGCCTGTGCCTTACCGGCTTGCGGATCTTATCGAGCTTCTGGATGGGCCGCCCCGCCGTTCCGGGCCCGATCTTGCCTATGCCTCCCGGATGCGGCTAAGGGAAGACCTGCAAAGGATCAGCCGCAACCCGCGCTATGCCACCCTGTTCAGCAGAACTCCAGGGGATGATGCGATGGGCAGTCTGCTGGGCCAGCTGTTCCGCATCTCCCATGATGGCAAGGCGATCACGGTGGTTTCGCTGCAGGCGCTGCCGACCGAAGCAGCCGGCGTCCTCGTGGCCGCCCTGTCGCGCCTGGCGCTGGATATCGGCGTGCTCGCTGGCGGAAAGCTCCCCCTCGTCATCGCCTGCGACAATATCGAGGTGCATGCGGCGGTTGAAGAACGGCACGATCCTTCCCCGGCCGGCAAGGCCCTGGCCCGCATTGCCAGGGAAGGCCCGGCGCATGGCGTGTCGCTGGCCTGGACGAGTGCGCGCCCGGCTGAGCTTGACCCGGCTATTTCATCCCAGTGCGGCACCGTGTTTTCGATGAGGCTGACCCGGCAGCACGATCTGCAGGCTATTCGCGACATCGCTTCGGCGGCCCTGCCCAGTCTTCTGGATTCCCTGCCGACATTGGCGCCGGAGGAAGGCGCAGTGTTCGGAGATGGCCTTACGCTGCCCTGCCGAGTGCGACTGGACGATTTGCCCGCCGCCATCCCGCGCGAGCAGGCGGGCGCTTTGGCGGCAAGCGGCGCGGCGATGGACACTGACCAGGAGCACCTTGCCGAGGCGGTGCGGTACGGGCTGCTGCCGCCCCTGTCGGAGCTGACCAGGGAAACCAGCTCTCGGAGCATTTCCCAACCGCATGAAGCCACAGCCCCGGGCAGCCCCCCCGCCCAAGAGCCGATCGACTGGCGCAGCCTGCGCGCCCGCATCGTCGCCACCGCTGGATCGAAAACACCCGACCCATCGGAATAGGCGAAGCTCGTAGTCCCTCCGGCCAAGCAATCGATCATTACCCTATTTTCTCTACCGTAAGTAGATAGACAACTCTTTACGCACGATATTGGAGTTCAGGTCCAACATGATGTTGGCCCATGGTTCACCTCGTACGAGCGATACATGGCGGGACTGACGGAGCTTTGGAGCGGTCTCTCCGATTACTTTGAGAGCGACAGCTGGGCTGAGGCCAAGGCTAGGTACCAGCAGATGAAGTGGATATCCCAAATGCAGCAACGGCTAGCGGATGCTCATGGAATCAACGCTAGCAAAAGCTTGTTCGAGCACGGCTCGAATATCGATTTGTTCCACAGCACCTCCTATTCGCCATGGACACACGAAGCCGCGCCGCATTTCAGCTCCGTATCGACGTTTGATCATCACGTCGCCCCTTCCATTGAGGCTTCCGTCCTCGACAGCAAAGTGTTTACCATTTTCTGATCAGTGCAACTGAAAGTCGATCAACCCAGCATCCGCGTTCCTCCTGAGAACGCCCCTACTTCTTCGCCGCGCACGCGATGGGATCGGCATCCTCGCCGCGCATGAGATCATAGAGATTGGCACTGTCGCCTTTTGACCACCAGATGTACTGCGCTCCTGCGTATTTGGCTCCGGAGCCCGAGAGGACGCTGGAGGCCACCACGAACTCGTCTTTCATGGTGAGCAGCGCCAGAGAGACCGGACCGGCAGTGAGATAGGTGACCTCCACATCGGCAGGCCCGCAGCCATAGGTCACCGTCTGGCTGTCTACCGTCTCAGCCCCGGGCACCGCAAAGCTGATGGACGCACCACGCTGCAGGCCTGCAAGGCGGATGACAGGTTTCCCGCTCTCATCGAGAAGAACGAGCTTGCCGTGCGGTCCCTTCCGCCAGCTGCGCACGGCTTCCAATGCGCGAAAGAACCTCGCCTCCTGGTCCATGACCGCCGGTATGCAGGCTTTGCGCGTGGCAATCGGCGGACTGAACCGTATCGCATCGGCCGTGATCTGCGCCTGGCCGCTGTAGCCGTTGCAGCCGCCGAACCCGGAATAGCTGCCGTCCGCCGCAATCTCCAACGTGGTCTGCACCCGGTCGATGACGCCGGCCCCGTTGATGTCCTCCGCGAGCCACCGTCCGGCCGGATCGCCCTGCGCCGCGTAGGTTTCGGCCGCAAAACCGACCACGCACATGATTGCCACAGTCACCTGCGCAAACCCCACAGCCATTCTGATCATGGGATGCTCCATCTCTGTCTTTGGCCGTTGCTATCGCCTTTTCGCATGTTCCGCCGCGGCAGCAAAGGCAACATGAGCACCGGCAGGGCGAAAAGCGCCCGTTGCAGGCCACGGCGCAAATGACGACACGCCCTCGCAAACAGAAGGCTTATGCGGGCCCCTGGCGCGGCGTGCGCGGGGAACGGCGAGCAAGCTCGGCCGCATAGCCGAGGTGCCAGCCCAAGGGGGGTTTCCAGTCTGGTGCCAGCAGGCGCGGCACGAACAGGGCATCGGTCATCTCGACCGCGATCGCCTGCCCACGCAGGATCTCACCCCATAAGGCGCGACCGACAGCCAGCAGCCCGTCCGCATCCCGAACGCAGCGGATGGAGTGGGCCAGTGTCATGAGACCTGCATTCACCATCACGGCATTGGCCGCCTGCTCGCCGCGGATCGCCTTTCGCAGCTCGATGAGCTCGGCAATGTAGTTGGAGAGCACATCCTTGTCCTCGGGCAGCTCCGCTGGACGCTCGCCGGAAAGATACACTTCAGGAAAGCGCAGCTTGGTCATGGACGTGACCTGTAGCCATTGCGCCGCCACGCTGGTCGCAACCAGGACTTGCGCACATTCCTCCTCAGAGGCCTCGCGCATCCGGTTCACATAGGCGTCAAGATCTTTCGCCGGCCGCCCGACCACCCAGCCATAGAGGGCCCGCTGCACCAGGCTCACCATGGTCCCCTCCCTCTTTTTGTCGGTCAGCATAGCACCGACGGCTTCGGTTGCCCAGCTGGGGCGATCGAGGAAGCCGGTGAAAGTCTGTTGACGGAGAAAATAATCCGGCTGGACGCCGCATCGCTAACACACCTAAATGCAGCGCACCAATGTGATCAGCTCAGGGAGGTATCATGGCGGAAGTCAACTTTTCCGAGCGGGACGGGATTGCGATCATCGAGATCAATCGTCCCGAGGCCCGCAACGCGGTCAATCGCGCCGTGGCGGAGGGCATCGCCCAAGCGGTGCAGACGCTCGATCGCCGCGACGATCTCCGTGTCGGCATCCTGACCGGGGCGGGCGGCACCTTCTGCTCCGGGATGGATCTCAAGGCGTTCCTGCGGGGCGAGAAGGTGACGATCGAAGGCCGCGGCTTTGCCGGTCTCGTGCAGGCGCCGCCGAAGAAGCCGCTGATTGCAGCGGCGGAAGGCTATGTGCTGGCCGGCGGCTTCGAACTGGCGCTGACCTGCGATCTCATCGTCGCCTCCCGCGAGGCGAAGTTCGGCTTGCCCGAGGTGAAGCGCGGCCTCGTGGCCAATGCCGGCGGCATGATCAGGCTGCCGCGCCAGATCCCTCAGCGCATCGCCATGGAGCTGGTGCTCACCGGCGACATGATCTCCGCCGAGCGCGCCGAGCGCTACGGGCTGGTCAATCGCGTGGTCGAGCCCGGAACCGCCCTGGAGGAAGCGCTGAAGCTGGCCAGGGCCATCGTGGAGAACGGCCCGATGGCCGTTGCGGTGAGCAAGCGCGTGGTCCTGGAATCCCAGGACTGGTCGACCACCGAGATGTTCCAGCGCCAGCAGGAGATCACGGCGCCCATTTTCACCTCCGAGGACGCGCGCGAAGGCGCCACCGCCTTTGCCGAGAAGCGCAAGCCGGTGTGGAAAGGCCGTTGACCCGCCGATATGTCTCGGGAGGCGCCGGCTGCTCGGCGCCCCCTGGACTGAACGTCCACACGCTGCCGGCCTAGTGCCGCACCCCGAGCTCCTCGGCCAGCTGCTCGAATTCCTCCCTGACGTCCTTGAGGGTCGGCAGATTGAGGTCGCGCAGCTCCCGGTCAACCTCTTGTGCGGGTTCCGAGGACAAGTCGTCCCGATACATCTGATAGACCTTCTCGGCGGACTCGTAGTTGCGGAACCGCTCCCGCTCGCTTTCCGTCGCCCGCTTCACATCCTCGAGCTTGGCGCGCTGGCTTTCGGAATATCGATCCGGGTCGGCCCTCAGCACCGGCTCGAATGCCTTCCGGTCGAGAAAGTCGACCAGCTTTGCCTTGGCATCGCTTGCCATTGTCATCTCTCCTCGTTGTGTTGCTTGGCCCTGCCCGCGGCAGACCACGGCGAAATCCACAACCGCCGGGGCCGCGAGCGCTGATGCTCGATTAACATCGAGGCTCGCGCTATGTTCCGAACGCGGGCGTGCCGGGATCGGTCCCCAAGCCGTGGAGGGGATCGAGGATCAGGGGGACTTCAGCCAGCCCTGGGCCGGCAAGCTTCGAACATGGGAAAGGGAGGCTTGCAGCATGACGGCTGCCGAGAACGAACCCATGGCGGTGGAGACGCAGGCCGAAGTTATGGATGCTCGGCCCGGATCGCTGCTGATGCGCCCGGTGGAATTCGTGGCGGCGCTTCTGCTCCTTGCCGTCATCGGACTGCTGCTTGTCGGCGTCGCCTCGCGCTATCTCCTGTCTCTACCCATCATCTGGATCGATGAAGCGGCGTCCATCTGCTTTCTGTGGCTCGCCATGCTGGGCGCGGCAATCGCCATCGACCGCAACGAGCATCTGCGGCTGACCCTCTTTCTCGGCAAGATCCCGGAGCGCGCCCGCGGCTTCGTGTCGACCCTGGCGCTGCTCCTTGTCGCCGCGGTCATCCTGGTGCTCATTCCGCCCGCGGTCGAATACGTGCAGGAAGAGTGGTACGTCACCTCGGCCGCCCTCAACATCCCGATGAGCTTCCGGGCGGCCGCCATCGTCGCCGGCCTGGGCCTGATGTTCCTGATTGCGGTCACCCATGCGCTGCGCATGTCCACTCTGCCAAACCTGATCGGCGCACTCGCTGTCATTGTGGCCCTGAGCGCGCTCGGCTGGCTGCTCTCTCCGCTGCTGCCCGCCCTTGGCTATGCCAATATCGTTATTTTCCTGGTCGGCGTGGTGGCGGTCTGCCTGCTCCTGGGGGTGCCGATCGCCTTCTGCTTCGGCCTGGGCACCATTGCCTTCATCGCCTTCACCACGTCCGTGCCTCTGATCGTGCTGGTCGGCCGGATGGACGAGGGCATGTCGAGCCTCATCCTGCTGTCCGTTCCGGTCTTCGTGCTGCTGGGCTGCATCCTCGACGCGACCGGCATGGGCAAGGCCATTGTCGAGTTCCTGGCATCGCTCCTGGGCCATGTGAAGGCCGGCATGTCCTACGTGCTCTTGGGCTCGCTGTTCCTGGTCTCCGGCATCTCCGGCTCGAAGGTGTCCGACATGGCAACCGTCGCCCCCGCGCTGTTCCCGGAGATGAAGCGCCGCGGCCACAAGCCCAGGGAGATGATAGCCCTGTTGGCCACCGGCGCCGCCATGGCCGACACGGTGCCCCCCAGCATCGTGCTGATCGTGCTCGGCTCGGTGGCAGGCGTTTCCATCGCCGCCCTGTTCACCAGCGGCTTCGTGATCGCCATGGTCCTGCTGTTGGCGCTCGCCGTGCTCGCCCGCTGGAAAGCCTCGGGGGAAAACATGGACGCCGTCCACCGCGCGCCGTCCTCGCTTATCCGCAGCACCTTGCTCATCGCCGCCCCGGCATTGGTGCTGCCCTTCCTGATCCGCGGTGCTGTGGGCGGCGGCATCGCCACGGCCACGGAGGTCTCGACCATCGCCGTGCTCTATGCGGTGATCATCGGCATCGCCTTGTATGGCGGCTTCAGCCTCAAGACCTTCTATTCCATGCTGATCGAGACGGCAGCCCTGTCCGGCGCCATCCTGCTCATCCTCGGCACCGCCTCGGCCATGGCTTGGGCCTTGACCCAGACCGGCTTTGCCAACCAGCTCGCCACCCACATGACGGAGCTTCCCGGCGGCTGGTTCTCCTTCATGCTGGTCTCCATAGCCGTGTTTCTGGTGCTCGGCTGCGTTCTCGAAGGGCTTCCCGCCATCGTGCTGATGGCGCCGATCATGTTTCCCATCGCCGGCCGGCTCGGCATCAACGATATCCACTATTCCATGGTGATCGTCACCGCCATGAACATAGGTCTGATGGCGCCGCCGATCGGGATCGGCTTCTATATCGCTTGCAAGATCGGCAACGTCTCGCCGGACGAAGCCATGGGTGCGATGTGGCCCTATCTCGCCGCGCTGCTGATTGGCTTGTTGGTGATTGCCGCCGTGCCCGCCTTGTCCATTGCCTATCTTTGAACCCACCACAACTGGAGGAAACGCAAATGAACCTTTCCCGCCGCGGTCTGCTCCTGGGCAGCGCGTCAGTCTCTTTGCTCGGCACGCTCCGCTACGCCGGCGCGCAGACGCCCGAGTTCAACTACAAATACGCGAACAACCTGCCGGTCTCCCATCCCATGAACATCCGGGCGCAGGAAGCGGCCGACAAGATCCGCGAGGAGACCGGCGGGCGTATGGCGATCCAGATCTTCCCCAGCAACCAGCTCGGCGCCGACACCGACATGCTGAGCCAGCTGCGCTCGGGCGGGGTCGAGTTCTTCACCCTCTCGCCTCTGATCCTCTCGACCCTCGTGCCCAATGCCTCGATCAGCGGCATCGGCTTCGCCTTCCCCAATGATGCCGCCGTGTGGTCGGCTATGGACGGCGAGCTTGGCCGGTATGTCCGCGGCCAAATCGAGAAATCGAACCTGGTGGTCATGGACAAGATCTGGGACAACGGCTTCCGCCAGATCACCAGCTCCACGAAGCCGATCAGCACGCCTGAGGACCTTAAGGGCTTCAAGATCCGCGTGCCCGTCAGCCCGTTGTGGACCTCCATGTTCTCCGCCTTCGGCGCTGCCCCGGCCAGCATCAACTTTGCCGAGGTCTATTCGGCCCTGCAGACGAAGATCGTGG
This sequence comes from Rhodoligotrophos defluvii, assembly GCF_005281615.1. NCBI lineage: Bacteria > Pseudomonadati > Pseudomonadota > Alphaproteobacteria > Hyphomicrobiales > Rhodoligotrophaceae > Rhodoligotrophos > Rhodoligotrophos defluvii. The sequence goes on from NZ_SZZM01000002.1 coordinate 369,678, forward strand.
ACGGCCAGGAAAACCCG